>SVNN01000142.1 GCA_015066905.1 Ruminococcus sp. | reverse complement strand
ATCGGCGGCGGAACCACGGATGTCGCAGTGGTGTCCATGAACGGAATTGTCACCTCCTATTCGGTCAAGAATGCCGGCAATTCGATCGACGCGGCAATCATCCGCTATGTGGCGAATAAATATAAGATCCTCATCGGTGCCAGAACGGCAGAAAAGGTCAAGATTGAACTGATGAATCTGTATGATCCGGGCGAGGATACGTTTATGACCGTCAAGGGACGGAGTATGATGACCGGACTGCCGGAATGGACCGAGCTGACAGAGGTGGAGCTGTTTGAGGCGGTCGAGGAGGAGATCAACGCGATGCTCGAGGCGATCCGTCATGTGACGGAGGAAACGCCGCCTGAACTGGTCGGAGATATCTACGACAACGGCATTCTGCTGACAGGCGGCGGCGCGATGCTCGGAGGGCTTTCACGGCTGATTCATCGGAATCTGGGCGTGCGCTGTTCCATTGCAAAGGATGCGGCAACCTGTGTTGCGCGCGGTACAGCGAAAGCGTTCCGTCATCATGATATGCTCCTGGACGGATTTGAGTCGGTTCCGCTGTTCAAGTGAAAGGAAATGCTATGACCGAACAAAAGAAGGAAAACAGAAAAGAGAAATGGAAACAGAGGCTGGCGGCGCTGGTTCTGATTCTGGCAGTGCTGATCCCGTTTCTGGTCTGGAGTAACGATTCGATTGTGGTGACGGAATATACCTGTACCAATGAGCAGATTCCGGCAGCGTTCGACGGAATGCGGATTATGCAGATCTCGGATCTCCACAACAAGATGTGCGGAGATAATCAGAGCTATCTGATGTCCAGAGTGCAGGAGGCTGCGCCGGATATCATCGTCATCACAGGCGATCTGATTGATTATTGCAACGACGGCGCACGGACCAGCGTCGCGGATGCCATGTGTTTTATTGAGCAGGCGGTGCAGATCGCGCCGGTATATTATGTCAACGGCAACCACGAAAATGCCGCAGTGATGGAATATCCGCAGCTGCGCGAACAGATGATCCGCTGTGATGTGGTGGTGCTGGAAGATAAATCTGTGATGATGCATCGGGGCGGCGCGTCGATCCGCATTGCAGGCTTTGAAAACTGTTACAGCGTAACGGAGATGCAGGAAATGCTGATGCCAAAGGAACAGGAGTTTGTCTTGCTCCTGAACCACAATCCCGCGATATTTGATGAAATGGCACAGACCAATGCAGATCTTGCGCTGTGCGGTCATGCACACGGCGGACAGTTCCGACTGCCTTTTGTCGGCGGTCTGTATGCGCCGGATCAGGGGTTCCTGCCCGAATATACCGCAGGTGTGCATCAGAAAGATGATTTTACGATGATCGTCAGCCGCGGCATCGGTAACAGCGGATTTCCCGTGCGGCTTTTCAACCGTCCGGAAATTGTAGTTGTTACACTGGATGCCGTGGAAGAATAAACAGGACAAGGCGAGGGAGGTGAAAGAATGGAACGGATGATGATGATGGCGGCAATGCTTGGTGAGCGCACCAATATCACGATGTATATCGTGCTTGGTGTTGTTGCAGTGGTTCTGGTGATCGCATCGCTGATGCTGAAGATGCTGACCAAGAAAAAGAAATAAGAAACGGGAAATATTTTTCCGCGCCGTTCATATTCTTACATAAGGACGGTGGTGGCTTATGATCTGCAGACTGTCGGATCTGCGGCGCAAAGAGGTCGTGGATCTGCAAAACGGCGAGAAGCTCGGATTTGTGGATGATTTTGAACTGGAAACGGAAACAGCGTCGGTGCTTTCTCTTGTGCTGCTCGGCAGAGAGCGGCTGTGGGGACTGCTGCGGCGCGAACCGGATCTGGTGATTCCGTTTGATCGGGTGAGGCTGATCGGAAAGGATACGATTCTCGTTGCGCTTTCGCAGAACGTCTGCAAAGATTCGTCAAACAGCACAAAACAAAGTCGGTTTTCGTTTCAATTTTCGTCAGACGATAGAAAGAAAATACTTGAAACGAACTGAGTTTTATGGTATAATAGTCAGGTAATTCACACGCCGTGTATCTGTATCCCTGGTGCCGGAGTATTCCGGTCGGAGCGCAGGAAACACGTGCGGAGGGAAAATTTAACCAAAAATTGGAGGATCCACAAATGGCAGTTGTATCTATGAAGCAGCTTCTTGAGGCTGGTGTACACTTCGGTCACCAGACAAGAAGATGGAACCCGAAAATGGCTCAGTACATTTTCACTGAAAGAAACGGTATCTACATCATCGACCTGCAGAAGACCGTAAAGAAGCTTGAAGAGGCTTATATGTTCGTTCGCGACATCTCCGCTGAGGGTAAGTCTGTTCTCTTCGTTGGTACCAAGAAGCAGGCCGGCGATTCCGTAAAGGAAGAGGCTATCCGTTCCGGCGCACACTATGTCAACGCACGTTGGCTGGGCGGTATGATGACCAACTTCAAGACCATCCAGAGAAGAATCCAGCGTCTTGAGCAGCTCCACGCTATGGAAGCTGACGGCACCTTCAACCTCCTCCCCAAGAAGGAAGTTGTTAAGCTGAACCTCGAGATCGAGAAGCTTGAGAAGTTCCTCGGCGGTATCAAGACGATGAAGAAGCTTCCGGGCGCACTCTTCGTTGTTGACCCCCGCAAGGAGAAGATCGCTGTTTCTGAGGCAAAGAAGCTCAACATCCCGATCGTTGCTATCGTTGATACCAACTGTGATCCGGATGAGGTTGACTATGTAATCCCGGGTAACGATGACGCAATCCGTGCTGTTAAGCTGATCGCTGGCACCATTGCAAACGCTATCATCGAGGGCAGACAGGGTGCAGACGCATCTGCTGAGGCTGAGGCTGAAACTGCTGAGGCTGCAGCTGAATAAGAATAAACACCGAAGCCCGAATATGCTTTGTTGATATTCGGGCTTTCTTAATCTAAGAATATATGGAGGAAACAGAAAAATGGCTAATTTTACTGCAAAAGACGTCAACGATCTGCGTAAGAGCACCGGCGTTGGCATCATGGACTGCAAGAAGGCACTGACCGAGACTGACGGTGACGTAGAGAAGGCAATCGTTCTCCTGCGTGAAAAGGGTCTGGCTACCCAGGCAAGGAAGGCTGGCCGTGTAGCTGCAGAGGGTGTTGTTGTTGCTATGGTCAATGATGATAACACTGTTGGCTGCGTACTCGAAGTAAACTCCGAGACTGACTTCGTTGCAAAGAACGATGAGTTCAAGGCATATGCACAGGCTGTTGCAAAGACCATTATCGAGAAGAACCCTGCTGACGTTGAGGCTCTGAAGTCCACCACCATCAGCGGCGGCACCCAGACTGTTGATGAGGCACTCCAGGAGCTGTTCCTGAAGATTCGTGAGAATATGCAGATCCGTCGTTTCGAGCGTCTGGAGGGTATCCTCGTTCCTTACGTTCACGGCGATGGCAAGATCGGCGTTCTCGTACAGGCTGAGTCCCCTGCAGGTACTGCACCTGAGGTTCTGACCGTTGCAAAGGACTGCGCACTGCAGATCGCTGCAATGAACCCGGCATATCTCTGCCGCGAAGATGTTCCGGCTGAGGTTCTGGAGTCTGAGAAGAGCATCATGCTCAAGCAGATGGCTGAGGATCCGAAGATGGCAAACAAGCCTGAGCAGGTTCTCGCAAAGATTGTTGAGGGTAAGGTAGGCAAGTACTACTCTGAGAACTGCCTCCTCGAGCAGGAATTCGTTAAGGATTCTTCTATGAACATCACCCAGTATGCAAACAGCGTTGCTAAGACCATCAACTCTGAGATCAAGATCACCAAGTTCGTTCGTTATGAGCGCGGCGAGGGTATTGAGAAGCGTGTAGATGACTTTGCTGCTGAAGTTGCAAGCATGGTAAAGTAAGAAGTGAAAAATAGGGGCATGAGAAAATCTCTCATGCCCCTATTTTTTTGTCAATTCCACTTTACAAGATTGAAAAAATAGTGTACAATAGATTATAGATACTTTCAAGGAACTTGGAGGGCATTATGGAATTGAAATACAAGAGAATTTTACTCAAACTCAGTGGTGAGGCACTCGCCGGAGAAAAGAAGTTCGGCCTGAATTATGACGTTCTGACTGACATTTGCAAGAGCATCAAGACCTGTACAGAGACCGGCGTTCAGATCGGCATTGTCGTTGGCGGCGGTAATTTCTGGCGCGGACGCGAGAGCGGCGGCATGGATCGTACCAGAGCAGACCATATGAGATCGG
>SVNN01000012.1 GCA_015066905.1 Ruminococcus sp. | reverse complement strand
GATATGCTCACCGACATCAACAAGGATACTGTTCCGTTTGATCCGAACTACGATGACCGTCTGAAAGAACCAAGAGTTCTGCCCTCGCGTTTTCCGAATCTTTTAGTAAACGGCTCTGTGGGTATCGCAGTCGGTATGGCGACAAATATTCCCCCGCACAACCTCGGTGAAGTCATCGACGCAATTGAACTGCTGATCGATAACCCCGACGCTACACTGGATGAGCTGATGGAATGCGTCAAGGGACCTGACTTCCCGACGGGCGGCATCATCATGGGACGAGCAGGCATCCGTGCCGCATACGGCACAGGAAGAGGAAAAATCACCCTGCGTTCCAATACCACGATTGAAACCATCAAGGGAAGAAACTGTATTTTAGTACATGAAATTCCCTATATGGTTAATAAGGCGCGTCTGATTGAGTCGATTGCGAACCTTGCAAAGGAAAAGCGCATTGAAGGAATCCACAACCTTCGCGATGAATCCTCGCGTGAGGGAATGCGTATCGTGATCGAGCTGAAAAAGGATGCAAATCCGGAGATCGTCCGCAACAAGCTGTTCTCTCTGACACAGCTGCAGGATACGGTCGGCGTGATTATGCTCGCACTCGTGGACGGTGTGCCGAAGGTACTCACCCTCAAGCAGATGATGGAAGAGTATCTGAAATTCCAGGTGGATGTCATCCGCCGCAGAACGATTTTCGATCTCAACAAGATGCGCAACCGCGCACATATCCTCCAGGGTCTGACTCTTGCGCTGGATTATATCGACGAGGTCATCGCGATCCTGCGTTCTTCCAAAACTGTGGCAGAAGGTAAGGAGCGTTTGATGGAGCGTTTCAAGGATGTCGATATGTCGGCACTGATGGAACGCGCTGAGGCGAATTATCAGTTTGATTCTGTCATCGGACTTTCTGAGGTACAGGCTGAAACAATTGTCCAGATGCGTCTCGGACAGCTGACCGGTCTGGAGCGTCAGAAGATTCTCGACGAGTTGGATGAAATCTGCCGCAAGATTATGGAACTCGAAAGCCTGCTTGCAGATGAGCGAAAGATCTACGAGGTTATCCGTACCGAACTGCGTGAGCTGAAGAAGAAGTACGGTGACGAGCGTCTGACCGCGATTGAAAACGTCAGTGGTGAGGTAGATATCGAAGATCTGATTCCTGTCGAGGACTGCGTTGTGACCTACACCAACATCGGTTACATCAAGCGTATGCCTGTGGATGCATATAAAACGCAGAAGCGCGGCGGCCGCGGCGTAACGGGAATGAAGCAGCGTGAAGAGGACGTGGTGGATGAATTGTTCATCGCTTCCACACATGATCACGTTCTGTTTATCTCGAACAAGGGTCTGATGTATCGCCTGAAATGTTATGAAGTACCCGAGGGATCCAAGATCTCGCGCGGTGTAAATATCGTCAACCTCCTGCCGCTTGCTGACGGAGAGAAGATTCAGACGATGCTGAAAACAGATAATTTCGACGAAGGCAGATATGTTGTGATTGTTACCAAGAAGGGCAAGATCAAACGTACACCGCTTTCTGCATATAAGAACGTGAGAAAGAATGGTCTGATCGCAATCGGTCTGGATGAGGATGATGAGATTGTCGGCGCAAGAATGACCGACGGCAGCGCACAGCTGATCGTTGCAACGAAAAACGGTATGGCGCTCCGTATGGAAGAAACCTGTATGCGTCCGATGTCCCGTTCCGCGCACGGCGTAAAGGCAATCAAGCTCCGCGAGGGCGACTCTGTCATCTCAATGGCACGCGTCCGCGAGGGTGCGTCTGTGCTTACTGTGACTGATAAGGGCTTCGGAAAGAGAACAGATCTGGATCAGTACAGAATTCAGAACCGCGGCGGATATGGTCTGACGAATTACAAGGTGGATGATGAGCGCGGTACAGTCTGCGGCATCAAGGTCGTGGATGAGAGTGATGATATCATCCTCATTTCCAGCGACGGAACGGTAATCCGAATCCGCACAACGGACATCCGTCTGATGGGACGAATTGCAAAGGGCGTTCGCGTCATGCGTGTCAACGAGGGAACAAGTGTTGTCACCTTCACCCGTGCTGAGCATGATGACTCCGCTGAGATTCATGCGGTAGAGCAGCTTTCTGAAGAAGAACTCCGCGCACAGGAAGCGCAGGCTGCTGCTGATGCTGAGAATGAAGTAGTCATCGAAGAAGCACCGGATGATGAGCCGGAGGCAGATGCATAATATGCAGGACCGACTGAAGTTTGGCATATTGCTCTGCGTGGGAAGTCTTGTGAGTCAGGGAATTCTGTGGTTTGCATATATCAAGCTGGAGATGCAGACGTATCAGTTTTTTGCACTGCCTTTGCTGCTGTGCATTCTCTATCACGCGATGCAGTATGATTCGGGCGAGGGCAAGCTCCTCACGCGCGGACAGGTGTTCCGCGGTGCGGTGCTGTATCCGTTTTTGATTTCCGTGAGTTTTGTTGTGGTGATGCTGGTCAACTACCCGATGCTGGAGCAATTCGGCGGTGAGGGGGATGAGCGCTATGCCGCGCAGGAACTTCTTGCGAATTACGGCTCAAAAATGCTTGTCACATCGCTCTATCTGTTGATTTTCTCCGCGCTGGATGCAGTTTATTTTCTTATCCGCGGGAAGAAACAACCGAAAAAATCAGAAAAGAACTGATCAAAAAAAGCCTGAGAATTGCGTATTCTCAGGCTTTTTCATAGTTCAGAACAGTTGATTGATCTCTTCGCGCAGCGCGTCGTCGATTTCATAATAATAGCTGGAAATCGGCTGGACGCAGGGGATGATGAAATAATCTTCCTGCGGCACGTCGCTGTATTGCATAATCATCTTCATTTCATCAACGCTCACGCTGTTTTCAACGAGGGCGAGGATTTCTTCATAAGTTTTGTTGCGGTTTGTGCCGGGCAGTGCGCCGCATCGGTAGGAATTTTCGCCCATCTTCCAAACGTAGACTTCAATCCCCTTAAAATGATCCATTTCAAAATATTCGGGATATTTCTCGCGGAGTGCCGCCTCGCTCAGTTCAGAAGACTGAACTGTGGTTGTCGTTTCAATCGGCTTTGTGGTTTCCACATTGGATTCATCCTTTGTGGAATTGCAGGAACAGAGTGCTGTGATAAGAAAGAGAGAAAGCAGAGTGGCAAACAGTTTGCGCATAATTATTCCTCCTTTTCCTTCGGTATCCAGTTCACGCCGCCCCAGCCGTCGATATTCGCGCGCCGCATTGCACCGAATACGCGGTCGGTAAACCCGTGACTTTCGCGTTCCTTTTCGATGATGAACTGTTTCATTCTTTCGCGGCTGGTGTGTCCGTCCGCAGGGCATTTAGATTTGTAGACAGGAAGCTGATGCCGTTCCGCGGCACGGCGGATTTCCTTTTCAGGGGCGAATACCAGCGGACGGATCAGTGTGAGCTGTTTTCTCGAAAGATAGCTTTTCGGGGAGAAACAGCCGATGCGCCCCTCAATAAAGAGATTCATCAGAAATGTTTCCACTGTGTCGTTGTAGTGATGTCCCAGCGCGATTTTATTACATCCCGCGGCGACTGCTGTGTCGTGCAATGCACCACGGCGCATTCTTGCACAAAGACTGCACGGATTCGGCTCCTTGCGGATATCAAACACGATCGAACCGATGTCGGTGCGGATCAGCTCAAACGGAATTTCCTGTTCGCGGCAATATTCCTCCACCGCACTGTAATCGCCCGATTCGCCGTTAAACTGCGGATCAAGCGTAATTGCATACAGACTGTATTCCATTCCGATAAAACGGCGGAGTAAGCTGAGTCCCTGCAAGAGGACAAGACTGTCTTTTCCGCCTGAAACACCGACCGCAATTTTATCTCCGTCCTGAATCAGGTCATATTCCTGGATCGCACGGCGCATATAGCCAAGCACTTTTTGCATAAAGCCGCTCCTTTTTGAGAATCTATCTAGGGTAACAACGCACAAAGCACGCCTGACGGCTTTGCACAAAATCTGCTTGCATCTTTCGCACAAGCTCTGTTCGCTGCTGCCTTAACAGTATAGCATAATTCATGGGAAAATGCAATTGCCACTTGCAAAATCAAAGGTTTGGCTGTATAATTAAAATGATACCATTTTGTTTGGAGGATCCTATGAAAGAAATCACCTCTCTGAAATCCACACTGACTGCGGGTGGTGCGGATGAAATTTTAACCGGTCTTTATGGCGTATCAGGCGATGCGCTGACACCGTATCGTCTGCGGCTTTGCGCGGCGGCAGACTCTTTTGCACAGATGTTCGGAAAAACGGAGGCGGCATTGTTTTCGGTTTCGGGACGCACCGAGATCGGCGGCAATCACACCGATCACCAGAACGGACGCGTGCTTGCGGCGGCTGTCAGTCTGGATGTCATCGCAGCGGCGGCGCCGAACGGAACGAATATCATCCGCGTACAGTCGGAGGGCTATCCGCTGGATGAAATCGACCTTTCGAACCTCAATCCTCTGGAATCTGAGAAGAATACAGCGGCGGCACTCATCCGCGGCGTTGCGGCGCGCTTTGCACAGCTGGGATATGAAATCGGCGGCTTTGACGCATATACCACCTCGAACGTGCTGAAGGGCTCGGGACTTTCCAGCTCTGCGGCATTCGAAGTCCTGCTGGGCAACATCATCAACGCGTTTTTCGCGGACGAAAAAGAAACCGATGTGTCTATCGCACAAATCGGACAATATGCCGAAAACGTTTATTTCGGCAAGCCCTGTGGTCTGATGGATCAGATGGCGGCATCTGTGGGCGGCGTGGTACAGATTGATTTTGCAGATCCTGAAAAGCCTGACATCGCGCGGATTGCGTTTGATCCCGCGAAGGCTGGATATGCGCTTTGTATCATCGACAGCGGCGCAGATCATGCAGATCTGACGGATGCATATGCGGCGATTCCGCAGGAGATGTGTGCAGTTGCAAAGGCGCTCGGAAAAGAACGACTCCGTTTTGTGGATGAGGCGGCGTTTTATGAAAATCTGCCGCGTCTGAGAAAGGAATGCGGTGATCGTGCCGTGCTGCGTGCAATCCACTTCTTCGGCGATCATGCACGCGTTTTGCGTGAAGCCGATGCCCTCAGAAACGGCGATATCGACGCGTTTCTGGATGAGCTGACCGCGTCGGGAAAATCCTCGTTCTGCTATCTCCAGAATGTATATGATAACAGAAATCCGCAGGAACAGGCGGTATCCTTGGTACTTGCGCTTTGTGAGCAGATGCTCGGCGGCAAGGGCGGATTCCGTGTGCACGGCGGCGGATTTGCAGGAACGGTACAGGCATTCGTTCCGCTGGATATGCTGGATATGTTCAAAACGAAGATGGAAGCAGTGACGGGAACCGGCAGCTGTCATGTCCTGCGTCTGCGTGCATTGGGCGGTACCAAAATTATCTGAAAGGAAATCAGTCATCATGAGTAGAATTTTAGTTACAGGCGGCGCCGGATTTATCGGCAGCCACTGCTGTGTGGAGCTTTTAGAGAGCGGATATGAGATTGTTGTGCTGGACAACCTCTCCAATTCAAAGCGGGAAAGTCTGTTCCGCGTGGAACAAATCACAGGAAAGCAGGTACCGTTTTATCAGGTCGATCTGCTTGACTGCGAAGGCACAGAGCAGATTTTCAAAGATCATAAAATCGACGCGGTCATTCATTTTGCAGGACTCAAAGCAGTCGGCGAATCGGTCCAGAAGCCGCTGGAGTATTATCACAACAATCTGACAGGAACAATCCAACTGCTGCAGATCATGCAGAAATATGACTGTAAAAATATCGTTTTTTCGTCCTCTGCAACTGTGTACGGTGTTGTGAATCAGGCACCCTACACCGAGGATATGCCGACCTCTGCGACCAATCCTTATGGCTACACCAAGGTGATGATCGAGCAGTTTCTGCGCGATCTCGTGATTTCCGATCCTGCATGGCGTGTGGTTGCACTGCGTTATTTCAATCCGATTGGCGCACACAGCAGCGGTCTGATCGGAGAAAATCCGAACGGAATTCCGAACAATCTCGTGCCGTATATCGCACAGGTTGCGGTCGGAAAGCTCCGTCAGCTGAATGTCTACGGAAACGATTACGATACACCCGACGGTACAGGTGTGCGCGACTATATCCACGTTGTGGATCTCGCAAAGGGACATATTGCTGCGCTGCGCTATCTCGAACAGCACGTTGATACCGCATTTCTGCCGATCAACCTCGGCACAGGAAACGGCTCCAGTGTGCTGGAGGTCGTAGCGGCATACGGCAAGGCTTGCGGTAAAGAGATTCCGTACAGCATCCAGCCGCGTCGTCCGGGCGACATTGCCACTTCTTATGCAGACGCGACCCGCGCCAAGGAATTGCTCGGCTGGGAGGCAAATTCCACGATCGAGCAGATGTGTGCCGACAGCTGGCGGTTCACTGAGCAGAATCCCAACGGGATGTAACAGGAGGAACAGGGCTTGAAACGGAACAGAATTTTATGTCTGCTGACCGCAGTTTTGCTGGGCGGAGCATGTTGGATGACAGGCTGTGATGAGAAAACAGAATCTCCTGCAGTGGACGACCGCGGCATTCCACTGGAGCTGCAGCTGATTTATGACAGCGCAGCCGTAACAGATGCACACGCGCAGCTGATCTCTGATTACTTCACCGCGATCCAGAACCGCGATTTTTCTGCATATAGCGAATTGATTTATCCTGGCTATTACAGCGAGATGGAAGTATATCTGCAGGAAAACTACAACTACGGCATGGAGCAGTCGTTTGAAAAGCGTGTGGATATGCTTGCGATTACCGATGAAAATCATTTCCGCTTTACGCAGATCAAAATGGAGCCTGCGGCAGAGGATTCTTTTGAAGCATATCTCACCTCGATGGATCAGGTTATGGGCGAGGATTTTTCAGAGAACATCCGTTCGGGAATGGACGAATATACCATCCTGATGTTTTCGGTGAACGCAATTTCGGATGATATGGAGCATGAAACCACAGTTGTGGATAACAACGAGATGATCATTGCAACTTCGGGCGGCAAGGCCTATCTGTTCGGATGAAGCCGCAGTTTTCCGTGGTATCCCGCATTGATTTCAACGCGTGCTATTGTATGGCAAAGCGGCTTGGAAAGAAAAGTCCGATGATGCGGGCATTCCGCGTGCTCTATCTCTGTGCAGTCGGACTGTACGGCGGATTCGGCGGGCTGATTGTCGGCGTTGGGATGAAAACAGGACATACTTCGGTCGGAACACTGATTCTGTTTTTGCTTTCAGCGGCGGTTCTGGTCTGGATTCCCTTTGACGGAATCTTCCGTGCGCGCGGCTTTCTGATGCTTCGCGGATATCGGATCAAGCGTATATCAAAGTGCAGATATGACATCTATGAGGACGGCATCTGGGACGAAAGCCTGTCGGACCATATGCTGCCGTATGATTTTGCGCGCTATCGCCGGTTTTCGGAGGATAAAAAGCGGTTTTATATTCTGCGCGATAATGCGTGCTATACGTTTGACAAGCGCGGATTCATTACCGGAAAAGCAGACAAGTTCCGTGTTTTCATGCAGGAAAAAATGCATGAAGCAACCTTGCTTTACGGCGATGAGGATGAACGGAACAGATCTTTTTGAGTGACAGGAGTATGAAAAAATGGATGGATGTATGTTTAGTGTAATTATTCCTGCACATAATGAAGAAAAATATATCGCAAAATGTCTGCAGTCTGTCAGGGGTGCCATGCACCATATCAAGCCGCACCGGGCTGAAATGATTGTTGTTGCAAACCGTTGTACAGATAAAACCGCAGAGATTGCAGAGCGTTATGGTGCAAGGGTTGTTGTGAACGATGACAAATGCATTGCAGCTGTCAGGAACGCGGGCGTCAGAGCAGCAAACGGCAGAATTATTGTCACGATAGACGCAGACAGCGTGATGACCAGATATGCTCTGGCAGAGATCAGAAGTATGCTTGCAAGCGGCAGATATATCGGCGGCGGAACAAATCCGAAGTTTGATCGTATGTCCATCGGAATTGCGTGCTCTACTGTGTATGTTGCTGTCAATCTGCTGCCAATTATGCTCAGGAACGGCGGTTATCTGAGTGGTGCGATGTTCTGGCTGTATAAACGTGATTTTGAGGCAATCGGCGGATTTGATGAATCGCTTGTCAGTCTGGAGGATATGGATTTTGCGACAAGACTCAAAAAGCTGGGTGAAAGCAGAGGATTGAAATACGGTACGCTGAAGAAATCCTACATCCTGACCTCCAGCCGGAAATTCGATGAATTCGGAGACTGGTATCTGATTAAAAACCGTGCACTGACCAAACGGATATTTACAGGGACAGATCGGGCTGCGGCAGATCAGTTTTATTATGATGTGAGATAACAGAAAAAAATCCGGAGAAGAATTCAGTGCTTCTCCGGATTATTTTACACCTCTGATCAATTGAATCTGATCAATTATTCAGCTTTGATTGCTGAATATTGTTCGGACTGCATTTCTAATAAGAGTAATAGGATGAAAACATTCTCCCAAATGAAGAATGTCTGAAACAGCGGCTTGAATCTTGCAAAGTAAAGAACGATAAATGCCACTGCATATAATATCGACAGCAAGGAACCTACGCGCTGTTTTGGGATTTTTGAAAATATAGCTGACAGAATAAAAGAAACTGTTGTCATAAGCATCAGGCATATTGCAAAATCATTATGAAGATTGATCGTTACAGCAGTTGGTGTTTCACTGAAATAGTTATAAGGAAAAAGGGCAGTTCCTAGTATGCAAAGCAATACAACTGCATAAATGATTTTTTGAATCAGTATGATTTTTGTTTTTGCTATGTAATAGGTAAGCATTGCGATAATGATGACAGCTGAGACAAACCATACGACAGAAGTCGAGCGGCTCAATCCAACATAAGCTGAAAATGAAATTCCGAGGTCATATCGGTGCGTATCCGTTATCCAAGCAGATAATACAGCTATGACATTGACCAAAAGAAACAATATTCCTGTGATAGTAGGAATGATATCCTTAAACTGATTCATTTGCGTTCCTCCGTAAGTTTTTCTTACACTGAATTGATTATAATAGAGTTTCCGAATAAAGTCAATGCCATAAATAAACGCAAAGCCACTTTTGACATCCATATCAAAAGTGGCTTATGTATACTTCTATTTGTAAAGTACGGGATTTTGTGTTGGATGAAATCAGATCTGCGCCGAGTAGTTCGGTGCTTCCTTGGTGATGTAGATGTCGTGCGGATGGCTTTCCTTCAGACCTGCACCGGTGATGCGGACAAACTTTGCATTATCGTGCAGGAGCGGGATGGTCTGGCAGCCGCAGTAGCCCATACCGGAACGGATACCGCCACAGAGCTGGAAGATGGTATCAGCAACCATTCCCTTGTAAGGAACACGTCCCTCGACGCCCTCGGGAACGAGTTTCTTTGCGCCTTCCTGGAAATATCTGTCCTTGGAGCCGCATTCCATTGCGCCAAGGCTTCCCATACCGCGGTAAACCTTGAACTGACGGCCCTGGAAGATCTCGGTTGCGCCGGGTGCTTCCTCACAGCCTGCGAGCAGACTGCCGAGCATTACGCAGGATGCACCTGCTGCGAGCGCCTTGACGATGTCGCCGGAATATTTGATACCGCCGTCTGCGATTACAGGGATGTTGTGCTTCTGTGCCACGCAGGCAACGTCATAAACTGCAGTGATCTGCGGAACACCGATACCTGCAACGACACGGGTGGTACAAATCGAGCCGGGACCGATGCCGACCTTGAGTGCGTCTGCGCCTGCTGCGATCAGATCCTCAGCCGCTTCAGCGGTTGCAATGTTTCCTGCGATCACAGGGATCTGCGGATATGCTTCCTTGATCTTCTTGAGGCAGTTGATGATATTTGCGCTGTGGCCGTGTGCAGAGTCGAGTACGAGTACATCGACCTGTGCGTTGATGAGAGCACCTGCACGCTCGATCACGTCGCCGGTTACACCGATTGCTGCGCCGCAGAGGAGTCTGCCGCGCTCGTCGCGTGCAGAGTTCGGATACTGTACAGATTTTTCAATATCCTTGATGGTGATGAGTCCCTTGAGGTAGCCGTTTTCATCCACCAGCGGGAGTTTTTCAATCTTGTGCTTGCGCAGGATCTCCTGTGCGTCCTTGAGCGTTGTGCCGACAGGCGCGGTGATGAGGTTGTCCTTGGTCATAACCTCAGCGATTCTGGTGTTGTAATCGGTGAGGAAACGCATATCACGGTTGGTGATGATGCCGACCAGCTTGCCCTGTGCGTCTACAATCGGCACACCGGAGATCTTATATTTTCCCATCAGCTCGTCTGCGTCGTATACATAGTGATTTTCAGTCAGAGAAAAGGGATTGACAATGACGCCGTTTTCAGAGCGCTTGACCTTGTCAACTTCATCCACCTGCTGTTCAATCGTCATATTCTTGTGAATGATACCGATGCCGCCCTCACGCGCAATCGCGATTGCCATCTTGGACTCGGTAACGGTGTCCATCGCAGAGGTCATAATCGGGGTTTTGAGTCGGATGTTTCCTGCAAGACGGGTATCCAGCGTTACCATATTCGGTGTAATGTCAGATTTTCCCGGAACCAGCAGGACGTCGTCGAAGGTCAGACCTTCCTTTTGAAACTTGTTTGCATCTGTCAGCATGTTAAGTTTCCTCCTTCACAGTAAATTAGTACGATTGATAGAAGATATCAGCGGTTTTCTTTATATAATACCGCTTTTTGCGAGATTTGTCAAGTGAAAGCAGGGGTGCGATTCTGACAAATTTCACCCACATTTTCGGGTTCGTTTTAGCACCTGTCCGAATTGTCGTTTTTTTGCAGTTTGGGGCGGATTCTCCTTGTCAATCACTTGCAAAAATGCAGGAAATATGATATACTGAATTTGTATCTGTTCAAAAGGGAGGCAGAAAATCATGGAACAAACGGAGCATATCCTTTCAAAAGGAGAATCGTTTCTTCTGATTGGAAAGCTCGCACTCGGTTTTTTCGGGATTCTGGCGATCATCTACATACTCACGGAGCTGACGCCGAAGATTGCAAAATGGATCGACAAAAAGCGCGGAAAGCCGTCTGAACTGATCCGTTACGACGACCCCGAGCACTACACTGTGAAAAGTTTGTTTGATGCCGACCGCGGGAACACAACAACAGGAAATGAGGAGAATGAAAATGGCGAAGGAGAAGAAACTCGTTGAATCCATCACCAGTATGGATGAGGACTTTGCAAAATGGTACACCGATATTGTCAAGAAGGCAGAGCTGATTGAATATACAAGCGTCAAGGGCTGTATGGTCATCCGTCCTTACGGCTACGCAATCTGGGAGAATATGCAGAAGATCTTAGACGGCATGTTCAAGGAAACCGGACACGAAAACGTCTGTATGCCGATGTTCATTCCTGAGAGTCTGCTCCAGAAGGAGAAGGATCACGTAGAGGGCTTTGCGCCTGAGGTTGCATGGGTCACACACGGCGGAAGCGAAAAGCTTGAAGACCGCCTCTGCGTTCGTCCGACCTCTGAAACACTCTTCTGTGAGCATTATTCCAACATCATCCACTCCTACCGCGATCTGCCGAAGCTCTACAACCAGTGGGTCAGCGTTGTGAGATGGGAAAAAACCACCCGTCCGTTCCTTCGTTCGAGAGAATTCCTCTGGCAGGAGGGACACACCATCCACGCAACCGCAGAGGAGGCAATTGCAGAGACCGAGCAGATGCTCAACATCTACGCGGAATTCTGTGAGCGTGATCTCGCGATGCCTGTCATCAAGGGTAAGAAGACTGAGAGCGACAAGTTCGCAGGTGCAGAGTCTACCTACGCGATCGAGGCGCTGATGCACGACGGCAAGGCGCTGCAGGCAGGTACCTCCCACTACTTCGGTGATGGTTTTGCAAGAGCGTTCGATATTGAATATACCGACAAGGAAAACAAGCACGTATTCCCGCACCAGACATCCTGGGGCGTGACCACCCGTCTGATCGGCGCGATCATCATGACCCACGGCGATAACAGCGGTCTGGTACTGCCGCCTGCTGTTGCACCGATCCAGGTGGTGATCCTCCCGATTGCACAGCACAAGGAAGGCGTGCTGGAGAAGGCGAACGAGCTGTATGACCGCATCAAGGCGGCAGGCGTTCGCGTCAAGCTGGATGACAGCGAGAATTCCGCAGGCTGGAAGTTTGCAGAATATGAAATGAAGGGCGTTCCGGTTCGTGTGGAGATCGGCCCGAAGGATATTGAGGCAGGACAGTGCGTGATCGCAACCCGTCACAACGGCGAAAAGACTGTGGTATCTCTTGACGAGCTGGAAACTGCAGTTGCACAGAAGCTGCAGGAGGTGCGCGACGGACTCTATCAGAAGGCGCTCGAAAACCGTGAGAAGAGAACCTACGACTGCAAGACCATCGACGAGATCAATGAAAAGCTGGCGTCTGAGGGCGACGGTTTCGTGATGGCAATGTGGTGCGGCGATGAAGCCTGCGAGGATGCTGTCAAGGAGCAGACAGGCGTTGGTTCCCGCTGCATTCCGATGGAACAGCGTCAGATTTCTGATACCTGTGTATGCTGCGGCAAGAAGGCAGAGCATATGGTCTGCTGGGGCAAGGCGTATTAAGATGAAACTGCTCGGACGCGTGTTCGCTTGTACCGCAGCGGCTCTGATTGTCGGCTGTATTCCCGCGTCGGCGGCGACCGCAGCAATTCCGTACGACAAAGACAACTCCGGCACGCTGAATGTGTTCGACGCGGCATTGCTCAAGCGCGACAAGCTGAATGATATCGCGCTTGCAGGTGAGAATTATGACACGCTTGCGGGCTATCTGCTCCGTAGGAATGATATTTCCGCTGACGGCACCTTTGTGCTGGAGGAAAAGGGGACGATCCACTACGGCGAGGGGACATATTACGGCGGCGGCTATGAGGGCGGCTGCTGTATGCTGGAGCCTGTGCCCGAGGATCTGTTCGTCTGCGCGATGAACATCACCGACTACAACAACGCGATGCTCGCGGGCGCATATATTGAGGTGACGGGACCGGAGGGTACGGTGCAGATGTATGTGACTGACCTGCTTCCCGAGGGAAAACCCGGAGATGTGGATTTCAATATCAACGCATTCCCCGAGGTCGCGCCGCTTTGGATGGGCCGCGTGAATATTTCGTGGAAGATCATTCCGTTCCCGACGGACGAGCCTGTTTCTTATCGCTATCAGGAGGGCAGTACAAAGTTCTGGTGCGGCATTCAGGTGCGGAATCACCGCTATCCCATTGCCAAGCTGGAGGTACTGCGCGAAGATGGCACCTATCAGGAGCTGCCCAGAAAGCAGTATAATTACTTCGATGGCACCGGAATCGGCGCAGGACCATTCACGTTCCGCGTGACGAGTATTTTCGGCGATGTGTTCATCGACGAGGACATTCCGCTTTCTCCCGACGCCGATGTGGTGGGAGCAGGACAGTTTCCCGAATAAACAAAACGAACGGAATCCGGATTTTTGCCGGATTCCGTTTTTTCTTGAATTTTCCGCTGTGTGGCCGATGTGTAAAGTGAAGTATTCTATCAAACCAAAAAGGGGGTGCGTTTATGAATTTTTTCATGGGTTCGATCGGGGATTATACCAAGTCGCTGACGCTGAAAACAAATTGGCAGCACAAGAAAGATACCGGCAGAATCGCGGAAAAAGAGATGACGCCGATGGAGAAGAAGAATGAGGATTTCAAGCGTGCCTATGCCGAGCTGAAACGGCATGAGGAGGGGACGGATAAGACACTGACTGAGATCCGCACGAAGATTGACGGCGGAAAGAAGCTGACGCCTGATGAGATGAATTATCTCAGAAACCATGATCCGCAGACGTATCAGCACGTGCGGAAACTAGAGATGGAAACCAAGCAATTTGAGCGCGAGCTGAAAAACTGCAAGACCAAGGATGAGGTTGAAAAGCTCAGGGTGCAAAAGGCGAATGAATCGCTCTCAAGAATCAAGTCGGTGTCTGATAATCCGAATATCTCGGACGCAGACAAGCTTGCTTTCACTGTGCAGGAGCAGCGCCGTCTGGATGTGCTGAACAAGGTCTGTCTGAAATTCGTCAAGACGGGCGGATATGCGAAGCTTCCGACCGAGGAGGAAAAGCTGAAAGCGGAGCAGGATCTTGCAGCGGCAGAGCGCGCAGAACAGACCGAGCGCACCGAAACGCCCGAAGAAAAAGCAGAAGAGCTGCAAAATCCTGAAAGAAAAGAAGCCGAAGACGATGCGCCTACGCGGATCGAAGCGGAATCGACGCCCGAGGCGCAGAAGGTACGCCGCGCAAAGGCGAAAGCGGGATATGAACAGAGTACGATCACAGAATTTGATCCGGATCCGATTTGTTTTTCGGAAGCATAACAAAACTCCTTGTCAGAATGACAAGGAGTTTTTCTGCCCGTTCGGATCATATTTCTGTATGATTGAGAGGAATGTTTCGAGATGCCTTTCCTGATCAAAGAAATCGCCGCCATGAATACGTTTTGCAATCTGAATTCTGCACTTTACATCCTTCTTTTCGCCGCAGAAGGTCAGATCCACTACATACTGTCCGAATAGATTTTTGCGGATCTTTACTTTTTTGATCGCGTCGAGCGCAGCGGCTTCACACTCATATCCCGAGATCCTGTTTTTGACCATCAGCAGTCTGCCGATATCCGTGCAGGTCAGATATCCGGGAATTACACTCTGAAAAGAAAATGGACTCGTTGAAGCAAAGGTGCAGTAAAGCGGACAGCGGCTGATTTCATTCGGAATGAGCATATAGCCAAACTGCTTCTCCATCAGCAGTGAAGATATCTGCATATCGGTTCCTCCGTTTTTATTTTATTATAGCGCAAAATTTGTTTTTCGTCAATGTTCCACATGGAACAAAAGAAAACCGCCGACAGGAAGCACTGTCAGCGGTTTTCTTTATATAATGAGAAATTCTCTTGCGAGCGTCTGATTAACCAATCACGCGAACGCGGATGACACCGTCGATTGCCTTGATTGCACCAACGATTGCGTCAGAAACATCGCCTGCAACGTCGATCATGGTGTAAGCGTAGTCCTTCTTGCTTGCGTTGACCATGTTGTCGATGTTCAGACCAGCGTCTGCGATTGCAGAGGTGATCGGAGCGATGATTGCAGGAACGTTCTTGTGCAGGATGCAGACCTTGGTGCCTGCTGCATTCATCTCGGCGTTCGGATAGTTCACGCTGTTGATGATGTTGCCGTTTTCGAGGTATGCGATCAGCTCATCTGCTGCCATAACTGCACAGTTGTCCTCACTCTCAGGAGTAGAAGCACCGAGGTGGGGGATTGCAATGATGCCCTCAACACCGATGGTGTTTGCATTCGGGAAGTCGGTTACATAGCAGGATACCTTGCCGCTGCCGAGTGCAGCGATCATATCAGCGTCGTTGACCAGCTCGCCTCTTGCGAAGTTGAGGACTCTTACGCCGTCCTTCATCTTCTCGATTGCAGCCGCGTCAATAAAGCCCTTGGTATCAGCGTTGAACGGAACGTGGATGGAGATATAATCAGCAGCTGCATAAACGTCGTCCTTGGATGCAACGACCTGTACAGCCGGATTCAGACGGAGAGCAGCGCCGACAGACAGGAACGGGTCGGTGCCGACAACCTTCATGCCCAGTGCGATTGCAGCGTTTGCAACCAGAGCGCCGATTGCGCCCAGACCGATGATACCGAGGGTCTTGCCCTTGATCTCCGGACCTGCGAACTGACCCTTGCCTTTTTCAACGAGCTTGCCGACAGCGTCGCCCTCGTCCTTCAGAGAAGGAACCCAGTTCATTGCTGCGGTGATCTTTCTGGAAGAAAGCAGGAGGCCTGCAATTACAAGCTCCTTAACAGCGTTTGCATTTGCGCCGGGGGTGTTGAATACAACGATACCCTCTTCTGCGCACTTGTCGCAGGGAATGTTGTTGACGCCTGCGCCTGCACGTGCGATTGCGAGGAGGTTCTCACCGAATTCCATATCGTGCATTGCAACAGAACGAACCATAATCGCGTCGGGAGCAGCAGGAGCGTCAGAGATTGCATACTTTGCAGTATCAAAACGATCGGTGCCGATTGCGGAAATCTTGTTTAAGGTCTGAATCTGAAACATTGTCATTCTCTCCTTATCAATAAATGTAGATACACAGCAGCGGCGGAGGGGATTCCTCAGCCGCACTGTGCAATATGTGGTGATATTCTGAACTTATGCGTTTTCAGCTTCGAACTTCTGCATGAAAGCAACGAGCTTTTCAACGCCCTCAACAGGCATAGCGTTGTAGATGGAAGCACGCATACCGCCGACAGAACGGTGACCCTTGAGGTTGATGAAGCCTTCCTTCTTTGCTTCTGCAACGAACTTTGCGTCAAGCTCATCATTTCCGGTGATGAACGGAACGTTCATCAGGGAGCGATCCTCACCTTCAACAGTAGCCTTGAACATCTTGGAGTTGTCGAGGAAGTTGTAGAGGATTGCAGCCTTCTTCTCGTTATGTACCTTCATTGCATCCAGACCGCCCTGCTTTTCGATCCACTCGAGAACGAGCTTGAGGATGTAGATGCCGTAGGTCGGAGGCGTGTTGTACATAGAGCCGTTGTCTGCGTGTGTGGTGTAGTCGAACATGGTCGGAGTACCAGCCTTTGCGTTGCCGATGAGATCCTCACGAACGATTACAACAGTCAGACCTGCAGGACCCATGTTCTTCTGTGCGCCTGCATAGATCAGACCGAACTTAGAAACGTCGATCGGCTCAGAGAGGATGCAGGAGGACATATCAGCTACCAGCGGAACATTGCCGGTCTCAGGCAGCTTTGCAAAACGGGTACCGTAGATGGTGTTGTTGAGGCAGATGTGGAAGTAATCTGCGGTCGGGTTGAACTTGGAGCTGTCAAGCTCAGGGATATAGGAGAAGGTCTTATCCTTGGAGGATGCAACAACGTTGCAGTTGTCAGCACCGCAGAGCTTGGAAGCTTCCTGATAAGCCTTGTTTGCCCACTGACCGGTGAGAACGAAATCAGCCTTGCCGGTCTTGTTCATCAGGTTGAGCGGGATCATAGCAAACTGAGAAGATGCGCCGCCCTGTAAGAAGAGCACCTTGTAGTTTTCGGGAATGTTCATCACCTTGCGGAGCAGTGCCTCACAAGCGTCGATGATTGCCTGATACTCCTTGGAGCGGTGGGACATTTCCATTACGGACTGGCCGCTGTCGCCGTAGCAAAGCATCTCGTCAGCAGCCTGCTGGAGAACAGCCTCCGGCAGAGTAGCCGGACCTGCGCTGAAATTAAAAACTCTGTTCATTGTTCATTACCTCCGGTAGATTCTTATTCGGGGTTTCAATACATCTATTATAGCGCAAACCGCAGGAAAAGTCAATGGTATTCTTTCCAGTTTGTGAAAAATATAACGGCGTTCTTTGTCGGATTTTCACAAGAATTTGTTTTTATATCGCGGACAGACGTTTATGTGATGTGGACAAATATGGGGTGAATAACGTGCAAGGAACACAAAATACAGAGGAAAAAAGACGTTGACGGATCATCGTACAGAAAAAGCCACTCCCGACAAAATCAGAAGTGGCTTTGGATGGATTATTTTCCGTAGAGTCCGAGGATCTCGCCGATATACATGGTGTGCAGCGCCTCGCTGTCATAGAACGAGCGGGCGGTTTCGTCGAGAAAATCCTTTTTCTCCAGCGGTGCGGAGAAGAGCGTTTTGCAGACAATCACCTGCTTGGCTTCCGCAAAGGTCATCGTGCCGTCGAGTGAAACGGGCGTCAGACCGGTTTCCTTTGCCTTGTCGCAGTCTCTTCCGCTGTTTGCACCGCAAAAGCTCAGCGCAGAGCGATAAGACTCATCAAAGAAGGAAACTGTGAAGATCGGATTCTTTTCCATGTACTGATACGTGTGACGGGAATCTCGCACATAGCAGGTGAACACGTTTTTGCGCCACAGAACACCCATCTGTCCCCATGATGCGGTCATCGTGTTGTAGTCGTCGGGTGTGCCCGCGGTGATCAGAAACCATTCTTTTCCGATCTTGTCAAACGGGTTGCAGATCAAAGAATCCGGACTAAGCTGAATAAAAGACATAAGATTGACCTCCTTGCGCAGTGTTGGTTTCAGTATATTCATTCTATCACAAAACATGACATTCCGCAAGAGGGGGGAGATTTAAGAATGGCGCACAGCCATTCTGTGCTGCAGACGGAGCTTGTCTGTAATCAGCGCGATAAACTCCGAATTCGTCGGTTTTCCTTTGCAGGTGTTTACCGTATATCCGAAGAAAGAATTGAGCGTATCCAGGTTGCCACGATCCCACGCGATTTCGATCGCGTGCCGGATGGCTCGTTCAACACGGGAGGCAGTCGTGTCGAATCGCTTGGCAACGGTCGGGTAGAGAAGTTTGGTAACGCTTTCAAGCAGGTCGGGGTCGTCGATCGAGGAGAGGATCGCCTCTCTCAGATAGTGATATCCTTTGATGTGCGCCGGGACGCCGAGCTGATGGATCACGTCGGTGACGATGATCTCCATACTGGTATCCTCCGGACGGCTCATCTGGATTGTGTCGTTTGCGAGCAGATTGATCCGTTCTCCGAGCGTGCTGATCTCAAACGGCTTCAGCATGAAATAGGACGCTCCGGCTTTCATCACCTGCTGTTCCACAAACGGGTTGTCGTAAGCAGAAGTAACGATAAATGAGGGACGCTTGCCGCCGAATGCTCTTGACCGCTTCATAAGCTCAATTGCATCCATGTGGGGCAATACAGCATCGACCACTACGACATCGGGCGCTTCCTTTTTGATCGACTCAAGAAGCGTCGTTCCGTTCTTGGGACGTGTCATTACATACATTCCCTGTGTGCGTAGAGAGCTGGCGCATGCCATGCCATATTCGACACTATCGTCGCCAATCAACACCTTTACTTTATCTACCATTGTTCTACCTCCTGATAATTTCTACAGCCATATATTACCACGGATTTCGAGCGGAATGCAATAGGAAATATTAACGAATTATAATTTTTCGTGACGAAATATTGAACAAAATATGAAATTCACGTTAATAAAATAAAGATATATAATTTTCGACGCAAATCGAAAGCTGCCGCAGTATCTTTTGTCAGATCACCGCAAACGGCGTAGAACCGGGAAGAATCTTAGTCACCGAGAATCTTCGGAGCAGGTGCATTTTCCTTTTCTTCGCGGCGTTTTTTGTTTTCTTCACGTTTCAGCTTTGCCTCATAGGAGAAAAAGTGGAGGACCGAGCAAAGAATTACCATCGCGGCAGGAATGAGGATCGGATATAACCGCTGCGTCCACAGATCCGCCACAGGACGGTCGAGATAAAGCGAGGTGGTAGAGGTCCAGCCCTGATCATAGGCGATTGCAATTGCGCGGTAGGAAACGGCCACAGACATAATTCCGCCGACGAGCGCGCAGATGATGGCGATGATATCTTTCTTTGCCATGCACAGCACAGTGCCTGCGGAGATCAGCAGGATTGCCACGGCAAGAACAGCGGCAAGCGTGTGGAAGGTATCACCCTGATAATTCAGACTGGAATTCCAGCCGAGTGCAGTCAGCAGACCGATGAACAACGCAAAGATCAGCGTCGAGAGAATCATCAGTACGCGGAGAAAAATATCAATTTTTTTATAAACAGAACCGGATTTCATGGAAAATCTTCCTTTCGGCGCATTTACGCCTGTATTTTGATAATTGTCAATTTTACAGCATCAAATTGCATTGATATTTTCAGTCGAAAGCGGAAAAACTATAAAAGTGACAGAAGAAAAATTCAAAAAAGCGAGGGGATACGCCAATGTTACGGATCATCAAGTCCGCAATATCGACAGCGGCGGCAGGTGTGATACTTGCAGCAGGTGCAGTGGGCTATTACCGCAGCACCCTGCCCGACAGCTATTATGTGACAGAAGGCGAGAATTTAACACTCGAAACGGCAATTCCGATCGAAGCACAGCAAAGCGGCGCGATGGCTGCGGCGATGCAGACCTCGCCGATGAGCGAGCAGGTCGAGCTGCGTCTGTTCGGTGTGATTCCCGTCAAAACAGTACAGGTGACAACAGCAGATGCTCCGCTGCTTGTTCCGGGCGGAACGCCGTTCGGCATCAAGCTTCTGATGGACGGCGTGATGGTTGTCGGGATTACGGATGTTGACAATTGTTGTCCTGCCGAGCGTGCGGGCATTGAGGTGGGTGATGTGCTGATCTCGGTGAATGATGTGGAGATCAACGGCAACACAGCACTTCGCACTGCAATTGCAGAAACGGCAGGTGAGCCTTGTGCGGTAACGCTTCGCCGTGACGGCAAAGAGCAGACCGTATCGCTCCAGCCGGTCTATTCGCAGTCTGAGGGCTGCTATCAGGCAGGTCTCTGGGTGCGTGACAGTACAGCAGGCGTCGGCACGGTGACTTACTACGAAGCAGGCAGCGGTTCGTTTGCCGGACTCGGCCATCCGATCTGCGACGTGGACACAGGCGAACTGATCCCGCTTTCGTCAGGCGAGGTTGCCGATGTGACGATCGGGAGCGTCATCAAGGGGCAGGCAGGCGCGGCAGGTGAGCTGCGCGGATATTTTACTTCACACAGATCCAGCGGAATTCTGACCAAGAATGATGCGTGCGGCATCTATGGCGTGATGCACACACAGTCAGACGCGGCAGAGGCGATTCCGATGGCGAGAAAGCAGGAGATCCGCACAGGCGAGGCGGAGATTCTTTGTACTGTATCCGGCACGGAGCCGTCGCGCTATACGATTCAGATCGAGGAGATCGACCTTGGCAGTACGGGCACAAAGGATATGGTCGTGCGTGTGACGGATGAGGAGCTGCTCGCGGTCACAGGCGGTATTGTGCAGGGAATGAGCGGCAGTCCGATTATTCAGAACGGGAAGCTCGTCGGCGCGGTCACGCACGTTCTGGTGAACGATCCGACCAGCGGCTACGGCATTTTTGCAGAGCGTATGTACGCGGCGGGATAAAAGAGAAAGGGCGTTACAAAACTGTAACGCCCCTCGTGTTTGGTCTTAGTTATCTGTTCTCATCGCTGAAACCGCTGTCGACCAATTCTACGAGAGAATCCACAGCGACCTGCTCATCAGCGCCGTCAGCGATAATTCTGATTGCAGTACCGCCAACGATGCCCAGAGAAAGGATGCCCAGAAGGCTCTTAGCGTTTACACGACGCTCTTCCTTTTCAATCCAGATCGAGGACTTAAACTCGTTTGCTTTCTGGATGAAGAAGGTTGCCGGTCTAGCGTGCAAACCTACCTGGTTCTGTACCATTACATCTTTCACAAACATCTCAAAACTCTCCTATCTTTTCCTAAAGTGGCATTTAATTTCTTCTTGAACTGTTACCATTATACAGGGTATTTCAAAGTAAGTCAACGTGTTTTTTACACGAAATGCGGCTTTTCACCGAAAATTCTACGGTTTGCCTTATCATAGCGGAGTGAAATGGCGGCTCTTTGTAGATATTCACGAACTTGGAATGTTGAAAACTCTCTACATAGCTGACATTCTTCAACATTTTTTTCTGTATATAATGACGAAAGAATGAACTAATTACCGTTTTTTTCTACGTTTCTCCTTTGGCGGATGCGCCGCGATGTAGGATTCATACATCTCCGGACGGCGTTCTTTGGTGATTGCAAGGCTTTGCTCCAGACGCCATGCGGCGATGTTTTTGTGATGTCCCGACTTAAGCACAGGAGGGATTGCTTCTCCCTCCCAGATTTCGGGACGCGTATAGTGCGGATATTCCAGCAGACCGTTGAAGTGGCTCTCATCCTGATAGCATTCCTCGCTCGGCAGGACACCCTCGCACATTCTCGCGATCGCGTCAGTGAGGACGAGCGCCGGCAGCTCTCCTCCTGTAAGGACATAATCCCCGATCGAGATTTCTTCGTCCACAATTTTGTCAAGCACACGCTGGTCTACACCCTCATAATGCCCGCAGAGGAGGAAAATATACGGCATCTGCGAAAGCTCCACGGCACGTTTTTGCGTCAGCGTTGTGCCCTTGGGGGAGAGATAGATCACATGCGGCTTTTCGGGCAGGGTTTCACAGACTGCCTGATAGCAGCTGTAGATCGGCTGCGCCTGCATCACCATACCCATACCGCCGCCATAGGGGACATCGTCCACACAGCGGTGCTTGCTTTCAGTATATGTGCGGATCTGGTGACAGTTGACAGTGATTTTTCCGCTTTTGCGTGCGCGGCCGATGATGCTTTCAGAAAGCACCGCTTCACACAGCTCAGGAAACAGGGTTGCAATATCAATTCTCATGCAGGACCTCCGGCTCAAATGTCAAACAGTCCGTCGAGCGGGCGGATCTCCATTACGCCGCTGCTGATGTCGGTGCGGACGACCACATCGGGGATTGCAGGGATCAGCACCTGCTTTTCGCCGTTCTGTACGATATAGACATCATTTGCGCCCGTCTGGAGGACATCCTTGATTGTGCCGTATTCCTCGTCTGTGTCAGCATTCACCACGCGCAGACCGATCAGATCCTGGATGAAGAACACGTTTTCGTCCAGTTCCACATCGTCGCGGTTCATATACAGCACCGTGCCGCGGAGGGCTTCTGCAGCCTCAGCGGTGTCGATGCCTGCGAGCTTGAGGATGCACATTTCCTTGTGGACTCTTGCGGCTTTGATCTCAATTGCCGTTCCGTCTGCGTGATAGAGCGTATCAAACGCACACAGAAAGTCGGGGGAGTCGCACCACGGCTGGACTCTTACCTCGCCGCGCAGTCCGTGGATGCCGGTGATTTTTCCGATCTCTAAAAATTCCTTTTTCATTTTCAGATGCTCCTTTTTTGGGTCAGCAGATACAGAAACAGGCGGCATCTGCCGCCCGTGTCAGTTTCATTCGGTTGTGGGATCAGTCAATCTCAACTGCGATTTTCTTATCTTCACGAGCTGCGCCTGCGCGCATGATCGTGCGGATCGCCTTTGCGATTCTGCCCTGCTTGCCGATCACTCTGCCCATGTCATCAGGAGCGACGTTCAGATGAAGGACAACAACGCCCTCCTCGTTTACTTCGTCCTCGGTGATCTGGATCGCAGAAGGATCAGACACAAGACCGGAAACAATTGTATATAACAGTTCTTTCATATCAAATAATCGGGCAAACGCCCTCTCCTGTAAAATTCATTCAGAGGCACATAAAGGAGCAAGAGCGCATTGCCGCCCTTGCCCTGTGCATCACGGATTAAAGGATGCCCTGCTTCTTCATGATAACCTTAACGGTATCAGTCGGCTGTGCGCCCTTGGACATCCAGTCCTTAGCCTTGTCAGCGTCGAGCTTTACAACAGACGGCTCCTTGGTGGGATCGTAGTAACCGATCTCCTCGATGAATCTGCCATCTCTGGGATATCTGGAGTCAGCAACAACGATACGGTAGAACGGAGCCTTCTTAGCACCCATTCTTCTCAGTCTGATTTTAACTGCCATTTCTATATTCACCTCCGGATTCAAAGTCTATATCAAAGCGGGGAACCGCATTTGAATCAGAATTACATCTTGTCGAAATTCATGCCTGCCAGCCTTGCTCTTGCACGCTTTGCGAACATCTTGCTTTTGCCCTTGCCGCCGCCCATTGCTTTCATCATCTGCTGCATCTGGTCGTACTGCTTGAGCAGACGGTTGACGTCTTCGACCTTTGTGCCGCTTCCGGCTGCGATCCTGCGCTTGCGCTTGGGGTCGATGATCGAAGGCTTTGCGCGTTCTGCCTTGGTCATCGAAGTGATCATCGCCTCAATTCTCAAGAACTGGCGTTCGTCAATGTCTTCATCCTTGATTTTATCACCAACGCCGGGGAGCATGGAAACGATGTTTTTGATCGAGCCCATTTTCTTGATCTGGCGGAGCTGGTCGAGGAGGTCGTTCATATCGAACTTATTTTCCTGGATCCGCTTGGTCAGACGCTCGGCGTCGTTTTTGGAATATACGTCCTCTGCGCGTTCGATCAGCGTCAGCACGTCGCCCATGCCGAGGATTCTGGAGGCCATACGTTCGGGATGGAACTGTTCAAATTCATCCAGCTTTTCACCCATACCGACAAATTTGATCGGCTTACCGGTGACGGAGAGGACGGAAAGCGCCGCACCGCCGCGGGTATCAGAGTCGAGCTTGGACATCAGTACACTGTCGATGCCGAGCGCGTCATCAAACGCCTTTGCAACATTGACCGCATCCTGACCGGTCATCGCGTCCACGACGAGCATGATCTCGTTCGGGTTGACCTTGTTCTTGATGTTTTTCAGCTCATCCATCAGCTTTTCGTCGATATGCAGACGGCCTGCGGTATCGAGGATCACGACGTCGTGACCGTAATCCTTCGCGTAGCGGAGCGCCTGTTCGGAGATCACAACGGGGTCGAGCTGTCCCATTTCAAAGACCTTGACCTCGGCGCGTTCACCGACGACCTGCAGCTGGTTGATCGCCGCCGGACGGTAGATGTCACAGGCAACGAGCATCGGACGATGTCCTTCTTTTTTCAGATATTTCGCAAGCTTTGCCGCATGGGTGGTTTTACCGGAACCCTGCAGACCGCACATCATGATGATGCAGGGCGGTTTGGAGGGGAACTGGATCCGCGCGTTTGCGTTGCCCATCAGAGCGACAAGCTCATCGTTGACAATCTTGACAACCTGTTGGGCAGGGGTAAGGCTTGTGAGCACTTCTTCGCCCACGCAGCGTTCGGAAACCCGCGCAACAAAGTCCTTCACGACCTTATAACTGACGTCCGCTTCGAGGAGCGCCATTCTGACCTCGCGCATTGCTTCCTTGACATC
>SVNN01000011.1 GCA_015066905.1 Ruminococcus sp. | reverse complement strand
TGTGTCGGTCATTGCTTTTTTGAGGGAGAATTCTGTGTTTTTTGCGTAAACCGTGGAATGGTTCAGCGGATCCAGCCAGTACCACATGAAGCTGACGATTCCGCCTGCACCTGCCCATGCAATAGCGGCTTCGACCTCGGCGACATCCTTTTGTTTGTCATCGGCATATGCGCCCAGATCGCCGCAGCGGATCGCAGGATATTGTCCTGTCAGTGTGTGGATCAGCTCCAGCTCCTGATTGGTTTCATCGGCGGCAAACTGTCCTGTGATGACCGCTTCGCCGTAGAGATCGGAGAGCGTTTTCATCAGCGCCTTGGTGTTTGGCGTTGCTTTGGAATTCACCGGCTTGGCGGATACGTCGTAGGAGATGCTGTATACCTCAGTTGCATTGGAAAGCTCGATGTAGTCAAGATCCAGTCCGCCGTCGATCTCGTTGATCGAAACGGTGTTTGTTCCTTCAGAAAGGAAAATGTTGTGGAAGGTAACACGGATAAATTTTCCTGTTCCTTCCAGATCAAACTCGCCTGCGGAAACGCTGTTGACGACGATGCCGTTGTGGACATCCTTGTCAGCGGCAACACAGAGCGTGATGTCGTAGTGCTGGGTCGCTGTGACGAAGAAATTGACCATGATCTGGTTGGATTCATCCTTGTCAAAGCCTGTGACATAGCCGTTTCCGGTATATCCTTTTCGCTTGGTGGATACACGGAGATTTCCGAACAGACGGCTGTTTTCCGCCTCGGTATACAGCTGTGCCTCTTCCTGATTGATCTCCGGCAGCTCGACCTGAAACGGCGATTTTGTGGTGGTTTCCGTGGTTGTGACAGCAGGATCGGTTTCCTCAGGCGGTGCGGATTCGATCTTCTCCGTACAGCCGAACAGAAGCACAGAGGCTGTCAGCAGGGCGGCTAATCGTTTACTGATATGTTTCATGATTTCAACTCCGGTGTGAAAGTATAGACTGCGCCGATTTCCGTATCAAATGAAATGGTACCGTTTTCAGCACAGACAGAAACAGGCGTTCCGTTTTGCATCACGCAAAGCGGTTCCTGTGTGCGGATCGTACAGCGGTTTGCGGCGTGTGATGTGATCTCCGCAAAGGTGAGTGTGCCGTCGCTCCAGCGCAGGGAAACGCTGAAGCCGCCGCGTGCGCGGAGTCCGGTCACAGAGCCTTCTGCCCATTCCTTCGGCAGGGCGGGGAGGAAACGGATCTCTCCGCCGTGACTCTGGAGCAGCGCTTCGGCGATGCCTGCTGTGCCGCCGAAGTTTCCGTCGATCTGGAACGGTGGGTGATTGTCAAACATATTCGGGTTGGTGGAGTTTGCAAGCAGCTTCTGGATATTTTCGAATACCATCTGTCCGTCTAAAAGGCGCGCCCACATATTGATGATCCACGCACAGCTCCAGCCGGTGTGGCCGCCGCCGTGGATCAGACGGCGGATGAGTGTTGCGCGTGCGGCATCCGCAAGCTGGGGTGTGCCGGCAGGTGTGATCAGCTCGGCAGGATAGAGCGCGAACAGCTGGGAGATATGGCGGTGTCCGATCTCCACCTCGTCGTAGTCGATCGCCCATTCCTGGATCTGTCCGTATTTTCCGATCTCAGGCTGAGGAATCTTCGGGAGCATCTGTGCAATTGTTTCGGTCAGAGCATTTTCGATTCCGAGCAGCTTTGCAGATTCCAGTACGTTCATGAACAGAACAGTGATGATCTGGCTGTCCATACTCGGTCCGATGCACAGGCAGCCCTTGGTGCCCTGCTCGGTGAGATAGGTGTTTTCGGGCGACACAGACGGGCCTGTGACAAGCTGTCCGTTTTCGTTCTCAAACATATATTCGGTGAAGAACCGCGCTGCGTCGCAGAGCAGATCAAAGTGTTCTTCCAGAAATGCAATGTCCTGCGTATAGCGGTAATGCTCAAAGATGTGCAGACAGAGCCATGCGGCACCCGTCGGCCAGATCGTTGCCGGCATCCACAGATCCTGCGGTGCACAGTCGCCCCATAGATCGGTGTTGTGGTGGCAGACAAATCCGCTGCAGTGATACATCTCCTGCGCGATCTTCTGTCCGTTCGGCTGCATTCTCCGCAGGTGGTCGAACAGCGGCAGGTGACATTCGGGGAGATTGCAGACTTCAGCCGCCCAGTAGTTCATCTGGAGATTGATGTTGACCGTGTAGCGTCCGCCCCATGCAGGCCACATATCCTGGTTCCAGATGCCCTGAAGATTCAGCGGCAGGGTATCAGGACGGCTGCCGGAGATCATCAGATAGCGCCCGAAATTGAAGTACAGCTCAGTCAGGCGGTTGTCATGAATCAGACGGATCGCCTCTTTGGTGTCGATGTCGTTGCCGCGCAGGCGCGCCAGACGTTCATCGGTCGGGAGCGATTCTGCCGCGCCGTCGCTGTTGTCATTCAGATGGAGCGAAACGCGTTCATAAAGCGAACGGTAGTCATCGACATGGCGCACGAGCAGTTCGTTGAAGCTGCATTCCGAAGCATATTCCACATCCAGCTCTGCGGCAGACTGGTGCGCCTCATCCTGATAGAACGAAGTGTGCGCTGCAAGGATGAAATAGACCTCATCGGCATGCTTTGCGACGATCTTATTGCCGAGGCTGTATACTTCGCCGCCCGCAGCGATGCATTTTAATACGACTGAAAAGGAGATGCCGTCTGCGCCGCCGCAGCCGCCTGTAAAGAGGAGGGTATCCGATGCGACAGGGCGGTTTTCGTCGTAGTAGTCATCGCGGCCACCGAAAGAAGCGTCGGTGTTGATCATGCCTTCCTTGTCAGCGGTCAGGTGAATCACCAGTACGTTGTCGGGTGCGGAGGAAAAGCAGGTGCGTGTATACTGCACGCCGTCACATTCAAATTCTGTGATCTGCAGTGCGGAGGAAAGATCCAGACTGCGGCGGTAATTGGTGGCGCGGCCGTCAAAGTGATGGCTGATGAACAGATCACCCAGCGGCATATAATGACGGCAGTTTTCCGGGCAGCCCTGCATCTTCTGGAAGGCGATCTTTTCTGCCTCTTCGATTTTTCCTTCTTTTAAAAGGGTGCGGATCTCCTGCATTCCTTCATATGCATCGGGGTTTGCGCGGGAGCGCAGTCCGCCCGACCAGACGGAATCTTCATTCAGCTTTACGACCTCGGTTTTGGGATCTCCGAAGAGCATTGCGCCGAGCCGTCCGTTTCCGATCGGGAGCGCCTGATCAAAATTCTCTGCGGGAGCCTGATACCAGAGCAGATGTTCACCTTGCATAGGGTTCCTCCTTGTTGGCATTTGTCAATCAGCATAACACTTCTATTATAACATAGCCGCTTTTGTTTTGCAAACTTTTTTTGCGCCCGGACGCTGAAAATGATAGCAAGTCTGTGAAAACGGATTGACAGCCGTCTGATTTTGTGGTAGAATGAATCTATATAATATAAAATCCGACAGCTATGCCCTGATCGGATGAACAGGCAAATTGAGCAGCGTTCCGCCGAGCGCCGCGCCTTCTCTTTCAATTTAATTTCAGATCGGCGGAGAAATGGAGTATTCACATGAAGTTTTCTGACGGTTTCTGGCTGAATCAGCGCGGATTTGAAGTCAACTATGCCTCTCAGGCCTACGAAGTAACGCATGACACGAATTCCATCACTGTTCTGGCAACACCCAGCACGATCTACAACCGTGCAATGACGCTGGGTGGCGTGACCTTTGAGATCAAGTATACCTCTACGAGAGAAAATATGATTAAGGTAAGCATCACCCATTTCAAGGGTGCAAAGGATAATAAGCCGAAGTTTGAGCTGAATGAAGACGGCGGCTATACACCCGAGATCACCGAGAGTGAGCAGGCGATCACTATGAAATCCGGTGACACCGTTCTCACCATCTCCAAGGGACAGAGCTGGGACGTATCCTATACATATAAAGGCAAGCGCCTGACCGGCGGTGCATGGCGCGCAACCTCCTACATCCAGGAGAATCAGTTCAGAAAGAACAACCGTCTGATATCTCAGTGCGACAACACATTCTGGAGCGATCCTCTGGACGCAAACAGCACCTATGTCCGTGAGCAGCTTACCCTGAGCGTGGGCGAGTGCATCTATGGCTTCGGCGAGAAGTTCACCACCTTCGTGAAGAACGGTCAGAATGTAGAAACCTGGAATGCTGACGGCGGCACCTGCTCTGATCAGTCCTATAAGTCCATTCCGTTCTATATCTCCTCCCGCGGCTACGGTATCTTCGTCAACAGCTCCGATAAGGTTTCTTACGAGGTTGCATCCGACACCGTATCCAAGGTTTCGTTCACCCTGCCGGGCGAGCGTCTGGAATATTTCCTCATCGCAGGCGAAAACCTCGGTGAGGTGCTTGAAAACTATACTACACTGACCGGAAAGCCGGCGCTTCCGCCTGCAAATTCCTTCGGTCTGTGGCTGTCTACCTCCTTTACCACCCAGTATGATGAGAAGACCGTAAACTCCTTCATCGACGGCATGGCGGAGCGCGATATTCCGCTCCAGATGTTCCATTTCGACTGCTTCTGGATGAAGGAATATGAGTGGACAAACTTTGAGTGGGATACCCGTCAGTTTCCTGATCCTGAGGCGATGCTCCGCCGTCTGCGCGACAAGAAGGACAACTTCGGTCTGTGCTGCTGGATCAACCCCTATATCGCACAGCGTTCCTGCCTGTTTGATGAGGGCGTGAAGAACGGCTACTTCATCAAGAACCCCGACGGCAGCGTATTCCAGACCGATATGTGGCAGCCGGGTATGGCGATTGTTGACTTCACCAATCCTGCGGCTTGTGAATGGTTTGCAGATGGCGTCAAGAAGCTCTGCAAGATGGGCGTGACCGCAATCAAGACCGACTTTGGTGAGAGAATTCCGACCAACGTGGTTTACTACGACGGCTCTGACCCGATTGCAATGCACAACTACTACACCTACCTTTACAATAAGGTTGTATTCAACGCACTCGAAGAAGCAGGCGATCACAAGCCCTGTCTGTTCGCAAGAAGTGCGACCGTCGGTGGTCAGAAGTTCCCGGTTCACTGGGGCGGCGACTGCTCCGCAGAGTATGTTTCCATGGCGGAGACACTGCGCGGCGGACTTTCCCTCTGCTCTTCCGGTTTCGGCTATTTCAGCCACGATATCGGCGGATTTGAGGCGACCGCACCTGCGGATGTCTACAAGCGCTGGTGTGCGTTCGGTCTGATGTCCTCGCACAGCCGTCTGCACGGCTCCACCTCTTATCGTGTGCCGTGGAACTTTGATGAAGAAAGCTGTGATGTACTCCGCTTCTTCACCAAGCTCAAGGGCAAGCTGATGCCGTATCTCTACGCGCAGGCTGTCAAGACCTCGACCAGAGGTATCCCGATGATGCGACCGATGGTGATCGACTTTGCGGACGATCTTGTCTGCCTCCACCTCGATCAGCAGTATATGTTCGGTGACAATCTTCTCTGCGCGCCGATCTTCAACGAAAACGGCGAGGCGGATGTTTATCTGCCGGCAGGCAAGTGGACCGATATCATCACCGGAGAGACCTTTGAGGGCGGCCGCTATATCCACCGCAAGTGCGGCTATCTCGAGATGCCTGTGCTTGCAAGACCGAATTCGATCGTGACCTTCGGTAACTTTACGGATAATTTCGTGTACGATTATCTTGAGGGTGCAACTGTGACAATCTTCAATCTGGAGGACGGCAAGACTGCCGAAACCAAGATCTTTGATACTGAGGCGAAGGAGATTCTCAGCCTGTCTGCATCCCGTACAGGCGATTCGATCACCGTATCCTACACCAAGACTGACAAGAAGTTCAAGATTGCTGTCGGCGACAAGTCCTTTGATGCGGACGGCAGCGGCAGTCTGACCATCACACTTTAATCGACATTACACCGCTTCGGGCGAACAGGAGGGTTTTGCATCATGGCAAAAAAACAGGATGAATTTGTGTATATCTGGAGTGATAAGAAACGGACGATCTTCGGACTCCCGCTTTCTTTTACGCGCTATTTTCTGACCGAATCCAAGCTGATTACCCGAAGCGGATTTCTCAACATCGAAGAGGATGAGCTGGAGCTTTACCGCGTGACGGATAAAAAACTGCAGATGTCCTTCTGGCAGAGATTGTTCCGTTGCGGCACACTGATTCTGCATGTCAAGGATACAGACACGCCGATCAAGACCATCCAGTCTGTCAAAGCACCGCGCACGGTGTCTGAGCTGATCGACAAGCAGATCAACCTGCAGCGTGACAAATACAACATCCGCGGACGGGATATGACGGGTTCGTATCAGAACGACGACTGTGACTGTGATCACGACGAGGCATAAACATACTACTGCAATTTCATGAAACGGAGGAACCAACGTGCTGGATTTTATCACGGAACACGAGAGCAGCTGGGATAAGCTCAAGGCGGAAACACGCCCGATCTTCATTTATGGTATGGGCGACGGTGCGGTCAAAATCATGACTGCGATGCGTGAATTCAAAATTCCGCTTGCTGGCATCTTTGCAAGCGATGAATTTGTCCGCGGTCATTCCTTTGAGGGTTACCGCGTACACAAGCTGTCGGAAATTGAAGAGGCGGTAGACGATTTTGTCATCGTACTTGCATTTGCGGCTGGCTTCCAGGCACTTGTGGACAAGATCCAGCAGCTGGCAAAGAAACACACGCTGATCGTTCCCGATGTGCCCGTTACGGGCGGCGGACTCTTCACCTATCCGTACTGCGAGGAGCATGCGGAGGAGATTGAGCGCGTCTACAATATGCTTGCGGATAACCAGTCCCGCACGGTATATGCGAATATCATCAACTTCAAGATCAGCGGCAACATCGACTATCTTACAACTGTCACTACCCCGAAGTCGGAGATCTACAAGGAAATCATCCGTCCGACGACAAACGAGATCTTCGTGGATCTCGGCGCCTACAACGGTGATACCATCCGTGAGCTGCTGGAGTTCTCAAGAGGTAAATTCCATAGAATCGTCGCGATGGAGCCGGACAAGAAAAACTTCAAGAAACTTCAGAAGTTCATCGGTCATTCTCCTGCGATCGACACCTATAACTGTGTGGCGTGGTGCGTGGATACGGAGATTCCGTTCTCGACCAAGGCAGGACGCCAGTCCGCAGTGGGCGAGGGTGCGCTGATGCCTGCCCGCTCGGTGGACAGTATTCTTGACGGCGAACGTGCGACCATCATCAAGATGGACGTGGAGGGCGCAGAGCGTGAGGCGATCTGGGGTGCATCACGAACAATTTCCCGATTCGGTCCCAAGCTGATGATCTCGCTTTATCACCGCAACGAGGATATTTTTGAGCTCCCGATTCTGATTTCCCGTCTGAATCCGAAATATAAGCTCTATATCCGCCATCAGCTCTATATTCCTGCGTGGGAGACGAATCTCTACGCGGTCTGCGAATAGACATTTCCGCCCTCTCGCAATCGGGAGGGCTTTTGCGTGAAAGGATATGACAGAAGATGAAACTGCACTACAAAGGAAAATTTGACGGAAATCCCGAGTCGCTGCCGTGCAGGGAGCATATGCCGGGAGCGGTGAAATTCAAAGAGGCAAAGGACGCGAAAACGCTTGCGGTCATCGCGAATGTTCTGGCGTTTCTGTTGCTGATTCCGCTTCTGATTCTGCTTGGTCTGCGGTGCGGATGGGATAGTCTGATCTACTGCGGTCCCAGCGGACTGCTGTCGGTGCTGATCCTGTTTCCGCATGAAATCCTGCACGCGGTCTGCTTTCGCGAGGATGTCTGTCTGTACACGAATTTCAAACAGGGCATGCTGTTTGTGGTCGGCACCGAGACGATGAGCAAGGCACGGTTTATATTCATGTCGCTCTGTCCGAATCTGGTGTTCGGAATTATCCCGTTTCTGCTTGCGATGATCTTCCCGTCACTCAGTTTTCTCGGTGCATTCGGCGCGCTGTGCACGATTATGGGTGCAGGCGATTATTACAACATCTTCAACGCGCTCACGCAGATGCCGAAGGGCGCGCGGACATATCTCTATCAATTCAATTCCTACTGGTATCTGCCGGAGGATGCAGCAAAGAATGGAGGATGCGGCATATGAAAAACAGGATCAATTGTCCGAAATGCGGTTCGAATGACATTGTGCGGATCAACGGATATGCAGGCGCTTATGGTTCGGGCAACAATATCATGGTGGGTGTTACACTTTTTTCTGCGGTGAATGTGAACCGTTATATCTGCTGTCACTGTGGTTATACGGAAGAATGGATCGACCAGCATGACCTTGCAAAGATCAAAAACAGCAAAAAGGCAATTCCGCCGTATAAAAAAACCTGAGAAGCTTTACACTTCTCAGGTTTTTCTTTATACGTTAAAGAGCAGTTCAGAATAAGGCGGCAACGGCCAGTCGGAGGCGGGAATGAGCAGCTCCAGCTCGTCTGCGGGCTTTCTGACGGCATCCATAGCCGGCAGCACGACATTGCGGTAATGCTTGGCGCGTGCGACGGCGTCGGTGGGATACTCCTGTGCAAGCACGAGTGTATTCTCCAGCTTCTGCATCGCGTCATACAGCTGTGTGGTCTGTTTGTCGAGCTGTACAGCAAGCTGTTCTTCTGCACCGCCGCTCAGACCGATCGCTTTTTTGGCGATGACGCTTTCGCACATCTCGCGTGTGAAACGGACAGATACAGGCAGAATCTGCTTTTTTGCCATATCGAGCATCGTCAGTGCTTCGATGTTGATCACCTTGCTGTAATTCTCCAGCAGGATCTCGGTGCGGGATGCAATCTCTTCTGCGGTGTATACATGGAATTTCTCGAACATCCGTACATTCTTTTCGTCCATGTAGCGGGGGAGGGCTTCCACGGTGGAAACAAGGTTCGGCAGACCTCTGCGATCCGCTTCTTCCAGCCATTCGTCAGCATATCCGTTGCCGTTGAAGATGATGTCCTTATGTTCCTTGATCGTGCGGACGAGCAGTGCTTTCAGTGCAGAATCGAACGATTCTGCCTGCTCCAGTTCATCAGCAAACTCACAGACAATCTGTGCAAAGATCGTGTTCATAATGATGTTGCAGCAGGAGATAGAATCGGAAGAACCGAGCATTCTGAACTCAAACTTATTTCCGGTAAACGCCAGCGGCGAGGTGCGGTTGCGGTCGGTGGTATCCTTACGGAAATTAGGAAGCGCGTCCACGCCGATTTCAAATTCAAGCTGCTTTGCGGTTTTGAGTGTAGTACCGTTTTCAAGCGCATCCAGCACACTCTGCAGCTCATCGCCGATGAACATGGATACGACAGCAGGCGGAGCTTCATGTGCGCCAAGACGATGATCGTTTCCTGCGGATGCCGCGGAAAGGCGGAGCAGGGGTGCATATTCGTGTACAGCGCGGATGATCGCGCAGAGGAAGGTCAGAAACTGCAGATTATCCTGCGGCGTATCACCCGGATCGAGGAGATTTTGTCCGTCGTTTGCAGACAGCGACCAGTTATTGTGCTTGCCCGAACCGTTTACGCCGTCGAAGGGCTTTTCGTGGAGCAGGCAAACGAGATCGTGCTTGCGTGCGATTTTTTTCATCAGCTCCATCGTCAGCTGATTGTGATCCGCCGCGATGTTGGAAGTGGTGAAGATCGGAGCAAGCTCATGCTGTCCGGGTGCCGCTTCGTTGTGTTTGGTTTTTGCGTAGATGCCCAGCTTCCACAGCTCGTAGTCGAGTTCCTTCATAAAGTCAGAAACGCGCTGTTTGATTGCGCCGAAGTAGTGGTCGTCCATCTCCTGTCCCTTGGGCGGCTTTGCGCCGAACAGGGTACGGCCGGTCATAACCAGATCTTCACGCTGTTCATAGGTCTTTTTGTCTACGAGGAAATATTCCTGTTCAGGGCCGACCGTGGTGGTCACATGAGTCGCCGTCGTATTGCCGAACAGGCGGAGGATGCGGAGTACCTGCTCGTTGACCGCTTCCATCGAGCGGAGGAGCGGTGTTTTTTTGTCGAGGATCTGTCCGGTGTAGGAACAGAACGCGGTTGGAATACAGAGCGAATTATCCTTGATGAACGCATTGGAGGTCGGGTCCCATGCGGTATAGCCGCGCGCCTCAAAGGTTGCACGCAGACCGCCGGAGGGGAAAGAGGATGCATCAGGTTCGCCCTTGACCAGCTCTTTGCCGGAAAATTCGAGGATCACCTTGCCGTCTCCGGCAGGTGTGATGAAGGCGTCGTGCTTTTCTGCAGTGATGCCTGTCATCGGCTGGAACCAGTGGGTGTAGTGGGTCGCGCCTTTTTCGATCGCCCAGTCCTTCATCGCATTTGCGACTACGTCGGCAACATCGCTTTTCAGTGCAATGCCGAGCGTTTTGGTGCGGATCACGGATTTGTAGATGTCTTTTGGCAGACGTTCGCGCATAACAGCGTCATTGAAAACGTTGCAGCCGAACAGCTCGCTGACTGATGAAACGCAAAGTTCAGACATACGGTTGACCTCCATGATAATTCGATAATACAACGGATATAAAGCAAAACAGGCGTCCGATGTGCCTGCGGATTGTCTGACAGCCGCACAGTCGAAACGCCGTGAAATCTATACATATTATAGCGGAACGGCACTGGAATGTCAAGCAGCGGCAGGAGTTTTGGCGTTTTGCAACAAACTGTCTGACCAATTGTTTTATTTTTCTACGCAAAAGGTGAGAATTGATTCACCCTTCAAAAAAGACAAAAGATCAGTTTTAGAATATCATACATCATTGCTAATCGATGGATATTCCGATAAAATATAAATGAACTTGGATTCACACACTGCCAGGCGGCGGTATTTCCTCCCCTTTCAGAATGCCGCTGCCGCACGCAATGTGTTCATTACAGAAAAATTGACGGAATTCAGCTTATGCATCAGACTCGGACGAAAATACAGTCCGGGTTTCGATATTTCCTTGAGGGGGAAGAAAAAACAATATATCAACCAAATGGAGGTAACTTGCATGACCAGAAACATCAAGCCGTTCGGCAAGCGTGCGTTAAGTACCGTAACTGCATTGCTGATGAGCGCAACCATGTTCGGAAATCTGAACAATGCCGTGACTGAGATCCAGACTGAGCCTGTATTCGCAGCAGCCGGTCCGATCGGATACGGCGCAGGCACCACAGGCGGTGCGGGTGGCACATCCGTCACTGTATCCACCGGTAATGAATTCCTCGCAGCGATCGAAGCAAAGTCTGACAGCACACCGCTTACGATCTATGTTGACGGAACGATCACCACGAGCAACTCCTCTTCGGACGAGCTTCTCTTTAAGGATATGAGCGACATTTCCGTTATCGGCGTCGGCACCAACGGCGAGTGCAACGGAATCGGCATCCGCTTTGTACGCTGCGACAACGTCATCGTACAGAACATGGAGATCCACCACGTTCCGAAGGGCGCGGGCGAGGGTGATGCGATCAGCTTTGAGAGCACCAAGAACGTCTGGGTCGATCACTGTGAGCTGTACAACGAATATGACGGCGACGAGAGCAAGAAGGATGACTACGACGGCCTGCTCGACTGCAAGAAGGAATGCTCGAACATGACCTATTCCTACAACTACCTGCACGACAGCTGGAAGACCATGCTTTCCGGTTTCTCTGACAGCGACAATTATGACCGTACGATCACCATTCACCACAACGTATTCGAGAACTGTAATTCCCGTCTGCCGTTGTTCCGCTACGGCCATGCACATATCTTCAACAACTACTACCACGACATCTACACCAGCGGCGTCAACACCAGAATGGGTGCTGAGGTTTATGTAGAAAACAACGTATTTGAAAACGTCAAGGAGCCTGTATGCTCGCTCGACAGCAGTTCGATCGGTTACTGGAACCTGAGCGGCAACGTATTCACCAACTGCATCGGCGCAGGCACAAGCAACAGCGCTGAGCAGAGCTGGTCTGACGGAATGGCAAACACCTGCTCCTATAAGCCCACATACAGCTACAACGCAGAAAGCACCTCCAACCTGGTGGCTACTCTGCTCAGCTCCGCAGGCGTAGGCGGCGTGTCTTCCGATTCCGGCAACACCACCACCACTGCTCCGGCAACCACCACAACACTTCCGGCAACCACAACCACGACCACAAACGGTTCTTCTGATCCGGGTGTGACCACCGGTTATGTACATAACTTCACCACCGACGGCACTTCCAGCAGTTTCTACACCATCAGCGGAAACCTGTCCACCTCCAAGGGCACTGTTTCTTATGCCGGTCTGACACTGACCCAGTGCCTGAAGATGGAGACTGCAACCAGCATTTCCTTTAACGCAGGTTCCAGCGGCACACTGACTCTGGTATTCGCAGAGGCTGGCAAGAGCGTCAAGGTGAACGGCACAAAGTACACCACAGATGCAAACGGCATTGCTACTGTCAATGTTTCCGCAGGCACCAACACCATCACCAAGGGTGACAGCATCAACCTGTTCTACATGGCATTCTCCGGTGCTGCAGGCGAGAGCACTACCACCACAACTGCAACCACCAGCAATGGCAACGGCAATACTACTACCACCACAACCGTGAAGAATGATCCGATCATCAGCGGCGATCTGAATGTAACTGCTGTCGGCGGCTGGAATGAGATGATGTACATCGTTCTCTCCGGCATCAGCGACGCAAATGTGACTGAAGTATCCTACACCGGCACAATGAACGGCACTCTGAGCGGCGAGGACTTCCAGTATCTCGTAAGAGATGTAGACGGCGGCGTCCGCGTGGATATCCCCGGACTCAAGCCCGGTACCTATGCACTTACTGTCAAGACTTCCAAGGGTAATGTAACCGCAAGTGATGTCGTTGTCGGCGCACAGGATCGTTCCGGCTACGCACACTTCAACTATACCGCAGGCGTTGGCGCATACAACGATGACGGTACACTCAAGTCCAATGCAATCGTACTTTATGTAACCGATTCCAACAAGAACACTGTTTCCGTTACCTCCAAGGACGGCACCACCGTTACCGGTATCGGCAACATCCTCAACTCCTCCGGTCAGGACACTGGTTCCGGCAAGACCTCTAAGGGCGGCACCGCGAACACCAACAGCGATATCATCGAGAAGCTCGCAAAGGACGGTACTCCGCTCGTTGTCAGAATCATCGGCAATGTTACTGCTCCGAATGGTCTGACCGAGTACGACTCTGTCAACTACGGCGGTACTGAGGGCGACAACGGCTTCATGGCAAGAATGCAGTCCGGTAAGGACGTTACCATCGAGGGTATGGGCACCGACGCCTGCATCAACGGCTGGGGCATTCACTTCATCGCAGAGTCTGCAAACACTGACCTCGGCAAGAGCTTTGAGGTAAGAAACATCGCATTCCGCAACGTTCCCGAGGACTGCATCGGTATGGAGGGCGTTCAGTCTAGTTCTACACTGTCTGCACCTGTTGAAAGATGCTGGATCCACAACTGCGAATTCTACGCACCTTCCATCTCCAATCCTGCTGAGTCTGATAAGAGCGGCGGCGACGGCGCTTGCGACTTCAAGCGCGGTATGTACTTCACCAACAGCTACTGCTACTACGAGGGCTACCACAAGACCAACCTGGTCGGCGCAAACGACAGCAACCTCCAGTTCCACATCACCTATCACCACAACTACTGGAAGGACTGTGAGTCCAGAGGACCGCTTGCACGTACTGCAAACATCCATATGTACAACAACATCTTTGACGGACAGACCAGCTACTGCATGAATCCCAGAGCAAACGCATACATCTTCTCTGAATACAACCTCTTCCAGGATTCCAAGGACATCATGGAAGTTACCAGCGGCGGCGTAGTCAAGAGCTACAACGATACCATCATCAACTGCCGCGGCAACCAGCAGGGCGTGATCGTAAGCAGCAAGACCGAAAAGGTTTCCAACAGCAATACTTACGGCGATTTCGAGACCAACTCTGCACTGTCTTACATCCCGGCTGACAACTACAAGCTGGAGACCAACACCTCCAACCTGGCAGGTCTCTTTGAGGAACTCGGCGGCTGTATGGATGAAAACAGCACTTCCGGCAGCGGCAGTGTTGAGATCCAGCCCGGCGAGACCACCACAACTACTACCACGACCACAAACAGCGAAACCACCACTACGACCACTACAACAACCACTACAACCGAAACCGTACTGTACGGTGACGTGAATGAAGACAAGGTTGTTAACATCACTGACCTCGTTCTGCTGGCACGTTTTGTTGCACAGGACGAAAACGTGAAGCTGACCGGCGGCGCACTGACGAATGCAGACTGCAACGGCGACCAGCTGTATGACGCAACTGACATCACCCTTCTGGCGATGTACATTGGCGGACTTTCTGAAACGATCCGCTGATTCAGCTTGCCTCTCTCGAAAGAGTTCATGATACTCTGATACCCCCGTGCAACTGTTGCACAGCATCCCTTTCTGCCGATATTCCCACCTCCCGGGGAATATCGGCATTTTTTTGCCTTTTCGCCATGTATAATCCACGCTGTACTTCGCTATACTGTTGGTGTGGAGGAATAGAAATATGAATGTTGTAGTCTTTTGCGATATCCCCTGCGAACGACTGACGCCGTTACAGGCTGTGCGGACAGCAGAACTGCCATTGTGCGGCAGACCGCTGCTTGCCTATCAGCTTGCAGTGATCGCACAGAGCGGCGCGGCAGATCGGCTCTGGCTGGTTGATGCGTCAGATGCACTGCGGAAAACGGCAGGACAGATCCGTACCATGACGCTGATGGATGGCGCACCGCCTCGCACTGCGGCAACAGATACGCTGATTATCAGTGCGTCCGGTCTGCTGGACTGCGATTTTGCTGCCGCACTGGAACAGCATCGGAAATCAGAAGCAGCAGTCACATTTCTGACGATGGAACTTCCGCCTGAAAGCCGGTCGGCGCGTCTGCGGACGGATGGAACACACATCTGCGGAAAAGGAAAGCGAAACGATCCTCTGGCGGACACGGGATATGCGATTGTGCGGCAGGGTGTATCCATTACGCCGCGTCTGACTGCACTGTGTGACGGCAACGATACTGCATATTTCGCGCTGGCATCGCTGTGGGAACCGCTCTGTTCGGTGGAATCTTATCTGCGTTGTCAGAAGCTCGTGCTTGGCGGATGGCCGGAAAGCGGTGCGCACAAGCGGCTGGACGGATTGATCACTCCGACAGCGGACAGCTTTCCACAGGCGGAATTGGAACCGCCTGTCTACCTGGGGCACCGTGTGAAGATCGGTGCGGATACAAAAATCGCACAGTCGGTGATCGGCAACGGTGTGAATATCGGAAGCGGCGTTTCGCTGGACGGCTGTGTGGTGCTGGATGGTGCATATATCGGAGACGGTGTGCAGGCGCGGGATGCGCTGATCTGTGCGGATGCCATGTTGATGAACGCCTGCCGGCTGGAACCGGAGAGTGCAGTCGGTGAGGGCGCTGTCGTCGGAGAACACGCGGTCGTAGAATCGCAGGTGCGCGTGTTTGCGGGCAAGCGCGTTGCACCGCGTACGACAGCGGAGCTGGATATCCGTGGCGGATTGCAGCAGGCTTTATATCTGGAGGAGGAACGTGTTTCTGGCGATCTGACGCCGACGGAAGCAATCCGGCTCGGAAATTGTCTGGCGCAGACCGGTGACAGTGTGACGATCGGATATGCGTCGGGACAGGCGGCACAGACACTTGCGTTTGCCGTGTGTGCCGGCTGTACTGCCGCAGGTGCGCGTGTGATCCTGACACCTGATGCGGCACTGCCGGCAGTTTGTTATGCATCAGCGCAGGCAAAGACCGAACTGCTTTTGTATATTGAGGCAGGTGCGGAGGTGACACTCCGTCTGCTGTCGCAGGGTGGTCTGCCGCTGACGGAGGCGCAGGAGGATGCGCTGACAAACGCACTGGATTGCCGCACACTGGTGCAGATTCCACACAGCGCATTCGGAGAGATCATTCAGCTGGATTCTGCACAGGCGCTGTATGAACACGCATTGCGGCGGCGGTTTGCTGCGCTCAGACGAACAGATGTATCTGTGAGCACATCGGATGCTCGTCTGCGTCGGCTCGGCGCACAGCTGTTCGGTGATGGTGCAGAGCAGTCCGGCTTGATACTCCAGCTTTCGGCGGATGGGCGTCAGCTTTCGGTTTATTCAGATCAGACTGGCTTTGTCCGGTCAGAGCGCGTCCTGCTTCTCTGCTCTCTGGTACTTCTGGAACAGGAAGGCTGTGCAGCGCTTTTGGCGGATGCCCCACAGGCGGCAGAGCAGATCGCGCAGGAAACGGGCGGCAAAATTCTGCGCTGTCTGGCGGACGGGTCGGGGACAGACGCGCGGGAAACTGCATTGCGGCAGCGATTTGCGATCGATGGCTTATATGCCGCAGGGGTGGTGCTGGAATATCTTGCAGTACACCGTCTGACTCTGGCGGCGGCACTGGAGAAGATTCCGAAGATCCATGTTGCGCGGCGGATCCTGTCTGCGGATGCGCTGCCGCGCAGGATTCTGCACAGTCTGCGCGGTACGGGACGTCTGAGCAGAACAGACGAGCGCGGGGTACTGTCGTTTTGCCCGTCGTACAGCGGAAAGACGGTAACGGCATATGCCGAAGCCGCATCGATGGAGGCGGCGGAGGAACTGTTTGCGGATGCAGAGCGGCTGTTCGGAGAATAGATCAGTTGCGGCGGTGCGGTGACGTGCCGCCGCCGTGTGCTGTTGCAGCATTTGTCGTTCTCTTACAAAAGCGCAGGGGACTGTGGAAAAAGATCTCCTTGACATTCTTTGCATAATAAAGTATAATTAACCTGTCTAATTATGCGCCCCTGTACGGTGGGATCTGCCGTGCAGGAACGGAATACAGGCTTAAAGGCGAACTGCCTTTTCATACATTTTTCCGTCGGAAACGGCGGAATCATCATTTCATTTCAGATTGCAGATCTGCCGCATCGGCTTGCAGGACAGGTGATCCTGCCGGACGGAACGTGCGCGGTGATCTGCAGGAAAAGAGAGGTAAACTGTGAAAAATGACAACCAGAAACGCTTCATAAGACCGAAGCGTGAGGGAGGCGCAGTGCCGCAGACGGCAGGCGCATCCAAGCCCTACCGCAAGAGCGGGGCAAAAAATTTTTACCGCACCGGTACACAGAAGATCGGTGTGAAGGCAATGACGCAGGATCTGCCGAAGATCCCGGCGGAGGACGCACTTCCGCCTGTGCCGCAGCCGCCGTCCCGACAGAAAAATCACCCGAATAAGCGTGGACAGAAGCAGCAGCGTGAGCAGCGCAAGACCCCTGTCCGCATCATTCCCCTCGGCGGTCTGAATGAGATCGGAAAGAATATGACCGTGATCGAGTGCGCGAATGATATGTTCATCATCGACTGCGGACTTGCGTTCCCGGATTCTGATATGCTCGGCGTTGACATTGTCATCCCCGATTTTACCTATATTGAACGGAATGCCGACAAGCTCCGCGGCGTTGTGCTGACGCATGGACACGAGGATCACATCGGCGGACTGGCTTATCTGATGAAGAAAGTCAATGTTCCCGTATACGGCACGACGCTGACGCTGGCTCTGGTGGAGGGAAAGCTCCGTGAACATGGTCTTCTCGGCGCGGTGCAGCTGAATGAAGTACACCCGAAACAGACGGTCAAGCTGGGCTGTATGGCGGTGGAATTTATTCATGTCAACCACAGTATTCCCGATGCGGTGGGCATGGCGATCCACACACCGGCGGGTGTGCTGGTGCATACAGGCGACTTTAAGGTGGACTACACCCCCATCAGCGGGCTGCCGATCGACCTGACGCGCTTCGGCGAGCTGGGTTCTAAAGGCGTTCTTGCCCTGATGGCGGATTCCACGAACGCAGAGCGTCCGGGCTATACCGCTTCGGAGCGCACCGTGGGTGAGTCGTTTGACAAGCTGTTTTCCAAGGCAGAGGGTAAGCGTATCATCATCGCGACCTTCTCCTCCAACATCTACCGCGTACAGCAGATCGTGGATAATGCCGCAAAGTACGGCAGAAAGGTTGCTGTATTCGGCCGCAGTATGACCAACGTCATGACGATCGCAATTGAGAAGGGCTATCTGTCTGTGCCGAAGGGCGTACTGATTGACATCGACATGATGAACCGCTATGAGGCAGAGCGCATTGTTCTGATTACCACCGGCAGCCAGGGCGAGCCGATGTCCGCGCTCAGCCGTATGGCGATGAACGAGCACAAAAAGGTGACCATCACCCCGCAGGATTTCATCATCATCTCTGCAACGCCGATTCCCGGCAACGAAAAAGCTGTGACCAAGGTGGTCAATGAGCTGCTCAAGGCTGGCGCAGAGGTTGTTTATGAGCGGATGTACGATGTACACGTATCCGGTCACGCGTGCCAGGAGGAGCTGAAGCTCCTGCTTGCGCTGACGCGTCCGAAGTTCTTCTTCCCTGTACACGGTGAGTTCAAGCACTTTATCAAGCAGCGTCAGCTTGCCGAGGATATGGGGCTTGCTCCTGACCGCATCGTTGTGGGCGATATCGGCAACGTCATTGAAACCGATGGCGTAGATATGAAGGTCGTCTCACAGGTGCCGGCAGGCAGAGTGATGGTGGACGGTCTCGGCGTCGGCGACGTCGGCTCGATTGTTCTGCGCGACAGAAAGCATCTGGCAGAGGACGGACTCATCATTGTGACCGTTGTGCTGAACAAGGCGACGAACGAGATTGCGGCAGGACCGGATATCATCTCGCGCGGCTTTGTTTATGTAAGAGAGTCTGAGCAGATGATGGACGAGGCACGCAATGTCCTCGGACATACGCTTGCCCGCTGCACACCGCAGGATTTCCGCGAGTGGAATTCGATGAAGACCAAGCTGCGCGACGCGCTGTCTGATTATATTTATGAAAAGACCAAGCGTAGTCCGATGATCCTCCCCATTATTTCGGAAATTCACTGATTGAATCGAGGAAAACACAATGATGAAGGGAAAACAACCGTTCTGGTTATATGCGGCGGTTTTGCTGCCGCTGCTGGTCGGTGTATTTGCCGCCGCCTCCCTCAAGCCTTATGACAGAGCACGGTTTGCACTGTCGGCTGCGTTTCTCTGCGTTGCGGCAATGACTGCTGTGATCTCTGTGGTGCTGTACCGCAGATCGAATCTCCGCTATCTTGCCACGCTCAGCGAGGAGGTCACGGCAACCGAGCGTGAGTCACTCTATCTGCTCCCTGCACCGACAGTCATCATCAGCGATGACGGTATGATCCTCTGGTACAACAAATATTTCTTTGAACGCATCCTCAATGGCAAGGAGCTGTTCGGCAAGTCGCTTGAAACGATCGTTGACATCGAGCTGGAGCATTTGCTCCGCACGGGTGAGGAGACGATTCAGTTCTACGACCGCACCTATCAGGTCGGCGTGACCAGTGCAAAGCGGGCGGAGAGCGCGCTGTATACTCTGTGCTTCACAGATGTGACCGATTTTGTTACATTGAAGGAAACCTTTGAGAATACGCGTCCGTGCGTACTGCTGATCCTCATCGACAACTACGATGATGTCCTGCAGGATGCCAAGGAGAGCGAAAAGGCGGTCGTATATGCTGCGATCGAAACAATGTTCGAGAAGTTTATGGAAAACAGCACCGGACTGATCCGCCGCCTTTCGAGTGAGCTGTTCATGGCGGTCGTGGAGGAGCAGCATCTGCAGGATATCATGCGCGGCAAGTTCAAGATTCTGGATGAAGCGCGCACGATTCAGGTCGGTGAACGAAGCTCGATCACACTGTCGGTCGGCGTTGGTCACGGCGGAGCAACGCTTGCGGAGAGTGAGCAGTTTGCAAAGCAGGCGCTGGATATGGCGCTTGGCCGCGGCGGCGATCAGGCGGCAGTCAAGACCGAGAACGGATTCAAGTTCTTCGGCGGCGTTTCCAAGGGCGTGGAGAAGAAGTCCCGCGCCAAGACAAGAATTATTGCGAATGCACTGCAGGAGCTGATCAACGTTGCGGACAATGTCCTGATTATGGGACACCGCTTCGGTGATCTTGACTCGATCGGTTCTGCGACCGGTCTGGCAGGTGCGATCCGTAAACTCGGTGTGGACGCAAATGTAGTTGTCAACCGCGAGCAGGTGCTTGCTAATGTACTGATCGACTACGCGCAGGAGCAGGCAGCCGGTCTGTTTGTGGATATTCCGACTGCGCTGCAGCGCTGCAATGACCGCACCCTGCTGATCATTGTGGATACACACAACCGCGACTTCATTGAAAGCGTGGATCTTTATCAGAAAGCAAAGACCGTTGTCGTGATCGATCACCACAGAAAATCTGTGAATTTCATCGACAACGCGGTGATCTTCTATCACGAGCCGTATGCCTCCTCGGCGTCGGAGCTTGTGACAGAGCTGATCCAGCACTTCAAGCTCAGAGAGCAGCTCCCTGTGCTTTACGCAGAGGCGCTGCTGGCTGGCATTATGCTGGATACGAAGAATTTCGTGATGCGAACCGGTGTCCGCACCTTTGAGGCGGCGGCATATTTACGCAAGCTGGGCGCTGATACGGTTCAGGTCAAGAAATTCTTTTCCAATTCAATTGAAACGTATCAGCACCGCAGTATGCTTGTTTCCGCAGCAGAGGTATATCACGGCTGCGCGATCGCAGTGGCAGAGCAGGAGGTTGCAGATATTTCGCTGATTGCACCGCAGGCAGCGGACGATCTTCTGGGCATCACCGGTGTGGCGGCATCCTTTGTGGTATTCCGCAAGGGCGGTGCGGTACATATTTCCGCCCGTTCGATGGGTGCGATGAATGTACAGGTCATTATGGAGCGGCTCGGCGGCGGCGGTCATCAGACCATGGCGGCAACGCAGCTGCAGGATACGACCGTAGCGGAGGCAAAGGAACAGCTCTTTGCAGCGATCCGCGAGGACTAAGAACAGACGGAATCATCTGAAAGAAAGGACGAACAGAGTAATGAAGGTAATTTTACTGAAGGACGTAAAGGGCACAGGCAAGCAGGGCGATGTCAAGGAGGTTGCAGACGGATACGCACGCAATTTTCTGATCGGCAAGGGTCTTGCACTGGAAGCAAATGCAAAGAATCTCAGCGATCTTGCAGGAAAGAAGGCTTCTGCACAACATAAGATTGACGTAGAGAAGCAGGCAGCCGGAGATGCTGCTGCTATCATCAAGGATAAGAAGATCGTGATCCGTGCAAAGGCAGGTGCAAACGGAAAACTGTTCGGCGCGATTACCGCAGGCAACGTGGCAGATGCGATCAACGCCCAGCTGGGTGTGAGTGTGGATAAGAAAAAGGTCACACTCAAGAGCGAGATCAAAAGCTACGGTGAATTTGCAGCAGAGGTGCGGCTGTATGCCGGCATTACCGCTGCGCTGACCGTATCAGTCGAGGAAGAAGCCTGAGATTACGGAGGAGCCGTATATATGGAAACCAATTCCGCTTCGATGGCGGCGGGAGAACTGCCATACAGCTTAGAGGCTGAGCAGACCATTCTCGGCGCCATCCTCATTGACAGCAATGTGATTGCGACTGTAATTGAAAAAATCCGTCCGGAGTGCTTTTTCAACGAAAAGCACCGCGCGCTGTACGGAATCATGGTGCAGCTGTTTACCACGGGTTCAGCATCAGATATCATCGTTGTCCTCAATGAGGCGGTGACCGAAAAGGTCTTTGAAAGCGCGCAGGAGGGCAGAACCTATCTCGCATCGCTGGTCAATATGGTGCCGAGTGTTGCGAATATCGAAAGCTACTGCAATATCGTTGCCGAGAAATATTATATCCGTTCGCTGGCGACTGCTGCAAGAGAAGTGCTCGACAACATCGCGCACGGTGCGGCGGATGCGCAGGTGCTGCTTGACAGTGCTGAACAGCGGATCCTGGAGATCCGTCAGGGTAAGGATGTCCGCGGACTGATCCCGATCCGTGAAGCGGTTGTGGAGGCGTACGACCACATCGGCCGTGTAGCGGGTCCTGATCGTGAGAAATATATCGGTGCGCGCACGGGCTATGGAATGCTGGACGCGATGATCTCGGGTCTGAACAAATCTGACCTGATTCTTTTGGCTGCCCGTCCTGCGATGGGAAAAACCGCATTTGCGCTCAATATTGCGACCAATGTGGCACGACGTTCGGGCAAGGATGTTGCTATTTTCTCGCTCGAAATGTCGATGGAGCAGCTCGCGACCCGTATGCTCTCCACCGAAGCGCTGGTAGATTCCAACAAGATCCGCAGCGGAAAGCTGGAGACCGATGACTGGGTGCGTCTTGCATCCAGTGCGAATTATCTGAGCGGACTGGGAATCTATATGGACGAATCCACGGGTGTGACCGCACAGCAGATCAAGGCGAAGCTGAGAAGAATGAAGAACATCGGTCTGGTCGTGATCGACTATCTGCAGTTGATGGATTCTACTTCCAAGTCGGAAAATCGCGCGGTTGTCGTTGCGGATATCACCCGACAGCTGAAGATTATGGCAAAGGAACTGGAGATTCCCGTCATTTTACTTTCGCAGCTGAACCGCGGTGTTGAGAGCCGTCCGGATAAGCGGCCGCTGATGTCAGACCTGCGTGAATCCGGTTCGATCGAGCAGGATGCGGATATCGTCATGTTTCTCTACCGCGATTATTACTATAACAAAGAATGCGATCGCCCGAACATCTGTGAGTGTATTGTAGCAAAAAACCGACACGGTGAAACGGGCAAGGTCGAGCTGATCTGGGATGGACAGTTTACACGCTTCTCCAATCCTGAATACAGCCAGGCACCGTGATGCGTGCTGCAGATGTAATCCGCGCAAGTGGTCTGATTCCGGCCGGCTCATGTGTGATAACTGCGCTTTCCGGCGGTGCCGACAGTACGGCACTGCTTTGCGGGTTGTATGCACTTCGTCATGAGCTGGATCTGACACTGTGTGCGGTGCATGTGAATCATTGTCTGCGCGGAGAGGAAAGCCAGCGCGATGAGCAGTTCTGCAAGAATCTGTGTGCGCGGCTGGAGATTCCGCTGACAGTCCGCCGCGTGGATGTATTTGCTGAGGCGGAGCGCACGCATACTTCTCTGGAGCTTGCGGCGCGCAATGTCCGATATCGCATTTTCGAAGAAGAAGGACACGGGTGTCTGATCGCGACGGCGCACACCGCTTCTGATCAGACAGAAACGGTGCTGATCAATCTTACGCGCGGCACCGGGCTTGCTGGTCTTTGCGGCATTCCGCACAGACGCGGGAATATTGTCCGTCCACTGCTTACTATGACGCGGGAGGAGATTTTGCAGGATCTTTCCGCGCTGGGACAGGATTATGTCACCGACAGCACAAACCTTGGCGACGCACACACGAGAAATCGTCTGCGGCGTCATGTCGTTCCGCTGTTGGAACAGGAAAATCCGGCACTGCATCGTCTGATCGGCTCGTCTGTGGCACAGCTGCGTGCGGAGCAGGATTATCTGGCGGAGCAGACCGAGGCGGCATATCAGGTCTGTCTGACTGCGCCTGATACGCTGGAAGGACTGTGCGATTTGCATATGGCGATCCGCCGCCGCTGCATCGCAAGGCTGCTGGAAACAGCAGATGTTCCGCGTTCCTTTGCGTTGATCACAGCAGCGGAGGAAATGCTCTTGACGGACGGAAAGCGAGAGGTCGCAGCAGGGGTATATCTGACCGCGTCGAACGGCGTTCTGCGGATGACGCACAAAGAACAGGTGCAGGAAATATCTGCACAAAAAATGAAAATCGGAGAAAACATCATTTTTTCGGGGAAGCTATGTCTGGCGGAGCTTAGCGTGGATATTGATTTAATGAAAAATGGAAATGTTCACAATAAGTTCACAAACAACAAGCTGGATTATGATAAAATAATAGGAGTAGCTGTTTTTCGGCGGTACAGGAGAAATGACCGCATTTCTCTTCCCGGACGCGGTTTTACCGCATCTGTGCGGAAACTGGTGCAGGAGAAGATTCCTGTGCCGGAGCGCGGTATGCTCCACTGCCTCGCGGACGATGCAGGCGTCATCTGGATCGAACGCATCGGCACGGCTCAGCGGGTTCTGCCCGATGAAAATACTGTGCGGCTGCTGACATTGACCGTTACGGCGGATCATAAGACAAGGAGTGAATTGATTGACACCGAGAAAAAATAGAGGCGCAATTGCCTATGCACTGATCGCCCTGCTGCTGATAATCGCGTTTGCGTTTGTGATGCCGCAGCTGTTTACTTCGGGAAAAACGATGGAATATTCCGAGGTAATTACACACTTTGATAATTTTGAAGTCACCCAATACACGCTGGATCTCGGTACGGGTGAGCTGAAATATAAGCTTCGCGGATCGGACGACACGGTGAAGTATACTGTGCCGAACGTCAATATTTTTCTGAGCGATACGGAAAATTATCGTCTGGAATATAATAAGGCACATCCCGATACACCGCTTGAGCAGGACTACTACAAGGTTACAGACAGCTCGTGGATTTTAACTGTGATCCCGACGCTGATCATGCTCATCATGGGCGGCTGTGTGATCTTCTTCATGTTCCGCCAGAGCGGCGGCGGAAAATATTCCTCCTTTGGCAAGGCAACCGTGAAGGCGCAGTCTGCACAGACGAAGAAGGCGACCTTTGACGATGTAGCAGGTGCGGATGAGGAAAAGAACGAGCTTGCTGAGATTGTTGATTTTCTGAAGAATCCGAAGAAATATGCAGAGATCGGTGCGCGTATCCCGAAGGGTGTACTGCTCCTCGGTCCTCCCGGTACCGGTAAGACACTGCTTGCCCGTGCCGTAGCAGGTGAGGCAGGTTGCCCGTTCTTCCCGATTTCCGGTTCTGATTTCGTGGAAATGTTCGTCGGCGTCGGTGCATCCCGTGTACGCGACCTGTTCGAGCAGGCAAAGAAGCATGCCCCTGCGATCATCTTCATCGATGAGAGATCGG
>SVNN01000141.1 GCA_015066905.1 Ruminococcus sp. | reverse complement strand
CCGATCTTGCTCTCCTGTGAAGCCGCCCTGTGCTTCGATTGACGTTGTGCTCCGGTGCAGCTCGTCGATGATGAAACGGCTGATTTCCTGTGGATGTGCGGTGATGATTGTAAAGCATTTGCACAGGTTGATGCTTTCGATGACGGAGTCGATCACGACCGAGCGGACAAATAGTCCGAGAATCGAAAATAGCGCGGTTTCAATACCGAAGCGGAATGCAGAGCAGGTGATCAGGACGTCTGCAAGCAGGAGTCCTGTGCCGATATCCATACTGGTGTATTTTTGCAGGATCAGCGCGATGATATCGGTGCCGCCTGTGCTGCCTTCATATTGAAACAGGATTGCAGAACCGATCGCAGGGAGCGCGACCGCAAAGCACAGCTCCAGAAACGGCTGATTGGTCAGTGGTTCGGTCAGCGGAACAAGCTGCTCCAGCACGAGCAGTGTGCCGGAAAGTACAGCGGTTCCGAGTATGGTTTTGAGTCCGCACTGCCTGCCGACGGTGATCATGCCGAGGATGAGCAGCAGGACGTTCGCGATCGTGATGATCAGCGAGGAACTGATGTGCAGGAGTTCGCTCAGGACGATTGACAGACCGCTGACGCCGCCGATCGTGAAGTGATTGGGCAGCTTGAAAAAGTAGATGCCGACGCCGGCAAGCACAGCGCCAAAGATGCAGAACACATATTCTTTCAGACGTTTTTTCCACATAAAAGCGATCCCTCCCGTTCTGATTTGTATATGTATATTATACCTGAAAATCGGCTGAAATGCAAGGCGGAACCGCAAACGGCGAAAAAATCTGTGTGCGCCATTGCAATTTTTACAAAAATCCAGTATAATGAATATGTATGTGAGAAAACGGAGGTGAGGAAGATGGCGGAACAGGATACACTGCGGATCTGTGGCGTTGTGGACAGTGTGCTCTATTATAACGACAAGAATGGCTACATTGTCACGGAGATTGAAACAGAAGATGCGCTGGTAACGGTTGTGGGCGAGCTGGGTGAGATCGAAGAGGGTGAAACGCTGATCGTGCTGGGCAGATATGTCAACCACGCGAAATTCGGCACACAGTTCCGTGCGGAATACTGCGAGCGCAAGCTGCCGAGCACGTCGGAGAATATCCGCCGCTATCTTTCCTCCCGTTCGATCAAGGGGATCGGTCCTGCGCTTGCCAAGCGGATCGTGGACGCATTCGGTGAGGATACACTCCGTATTCTGGAACAGGAGCCGCACCGCCTGCAGGAAATCAAGGGCATTTCTCCGAAAAAATGCGATGAGATTTCCAAAGAGGTGCGCCATATCTTCGCACTCCGCGGAACGATGTCCTATCTTGCACAGTATGAGATTCCTGCGCGTTATGCGATGAAGGCATTCCAGCAGTTCGGCACGGACTGCCGCGATGTGATTGAGGATAACCCATACGTCCTGTGCAGTGATGCAGTCGGACTGGATTTTCAGAAAGCGGAACGCATCGGTCGTGCGCTTTCGATCTCTCCTGTGTCCCGCCAGCGGATCTTTGCAGGGCTGCACTATCTTCTGACGGAAAACGCACAGAGCGGACACAGCGCACTGCCGCTTGACCGCCTGCAGCCGCTTGCCTGCCGCTATCTCGACATCGGAGAGCAGGATTTTTACAAGGCATATAACGAAGCGCTCGAAGACCAGCTGATCTTTGAATATAAAAAGAATGAACGCGAGTTTGTGATGCTTGCGGATTATTATCATGCGGAGGATTACATTGCCAGCCGCATTGCGGTGATTCAGGCGTTTTCGTCGCCGGACGACCGTGACTTTGATGCATTGATTGACCTGGAGGAAGAAAACAACGGCATCCGCTATGAAACGCTGCAGCGACAGGCGATCACAACTGCTCTGTCGCGCGGACTGATGATTCTGACAGGCGGACCCGGTACCGGAAAAACGACCACACTGAATGCAATCATCTCGCTGTATGAACAGTCGGGAAGCCGGGTGCTGCTTGCTGCGCCCACAGGCCGTGCCGCAAAGCGGATGACAGATCTGACGGGGCATACCGCAAAGACAATCCACCGTCTGCTGGAGGTCACGTTTGATGCGGGCGGAAAGCAGACCTTCAAACACAATGAAACCAATCCGCTGCCGTGCGATGTGCTGGTCGTGGATGAGATGTCGATGGTGGACGTTCTATTGTTTGAATCGCTCCTGCGCGCGATGAAGCTCAGCTGCCGGCTGATCATGGTCGGCGACAGCGCACAGCTTCCGTCTGTGGGGGCGGGCAATCTCCTTGGCGATCTGATTGCGAGCGAGTTTATTCCTGTGATCGCGCTGACCGAGATCTTCCGTCAGGCACAGGAAAGCTGTATCGTGATGAACGCACACCGGATCGTCGGCGGTGAGCAGCCTGATCTGCTGCGCAAGGACGGCGACTTCTTCTTTTTTCAGCGGCTGGAAAGCGAATCGGCGAGTCATCTGGTTGTGGACCTTTATCAGAAGCGACTGCCTGACGCTTATCACTTTGATCCGCTGGAGGATATTCAGGTGATTACCCCGTCAAGGAAGGGACCGCTTGGTGTCATTGCGCTGAACACACTGCTTCAGGGTGTGCTGAATCCTCCGAAGCGCGGCGGCGCAGAAGCAAAGTCGATGCTGTATACCTTCCGCGAGGGCGATAAGGTGATGCAGATCAAGAATAATTATGACATCACATGGCGCAGAGAGGATGAGGTCGGTGTCGGAATCTTCAACGGCGACATCGGCAGGATTCTGACAATTGACAAAAAACAGGGGATGGCGATCGTGGATTTCGACGGACGGATCACGCCTTATCCGCTGGATCTGCTGGAACAGCTGGAGCTGGCTTATGCCATTACGGTACATAAAAGCCAGGGAAGTGAGTTCGAAGCGGTGATCATCCCGATCCTCGGCGGCTTTGAGAAGCTCTATTACCGCAATCTGCTTTACACCGCAGTGACCAGAGCCAAGCGGCTTCTGATTCTGGTCGGATCCAGGATGAAGATTGAAGAGATGGTCAACAACAACCGCCGTACCCATCGGTATACCTGTCTGAAAACGATGCTGGAGGCGGAAAAATGACCGCGCGCAAGATGACTGCCGCACGGAAAGCCAAGTTGTTTGCGCTGGATCTGCTGTTTCCGAACCGCTGCGGCTGCTGCGGTACGATCATCCGCTGGGATGCGCTGCTGTGTGACCAGTGTGCAGATGCATTGGAGAACAATGCTGTCTGCGGATGGGATATGGACGATGCTCTTTTCTTCCGTGCAGAGGCGGCATATTACTATGCGGACAGGGCGCGTGACGGAATTCTGGAGCTCAAGCGCGGCGGCAACGGCAATTTCGCAGAGGTGATTGGCATCGCGCTCGCGCAACGAATCAAGACGCGGCAGACGGAATTTACCGCGGACTATATCATACCCGTGCCTGCAAAGAAAAGCACGATCCGTGAACGGGGTTATAATCAGGCGGCGCTGATCGCAAAGGAGATCTCGCGTCTGACAGGGATTGCAGTGCGCGAGGATTGTTTGCGCAGGCTGGAGTCCAGTTCCGTGCAGCATACGCTGGATGCAAAAGCACGTGAGGAAAATGCGTTCGGATATCAAAGCTGCGGCAAAAACCTGGATGGCTGCAGGATTATACTCTGTGATGATGTTGTCACGACAGGAGCAACTGCGCGCCGCTGCGCTGCATTGCTGCAGGAACAGGGTGCGGCGGCAGTGATGCTGCTTGCAGGAACGATTACAAAGCGGAAGGAGGAAGCGCATGGATATCGGAATTGATCTTGGTACAGCGAATTTTGTCATGACAGTCGCAGGACGGGGCGTGGTGCTGAATGAACCGTCCGTCATCGCGCTTTACCGCCGTTCGCAGCGCGTGATCGCGATCGGGCAGGAGGCTTATACGATGCAGGGGCGCGTGCCGGACCGGATCGCTGTGGTGCGTCCGATGAAGGAGGGCGCAATTTCAGACGATGAGCTGATGCAGTGTCTGATCCGTGAATTTATTCTGAAGATTACGGGAAAACTGCTGATCAAGCCGCGGATTATCATCTGTGTACCGTCCTTTATCACGGATGTGGAGAAGCGCGCGGTGCTGGATGCGGCACAGTCGGCGGGTGCCCGAAAGGTCAACCTGATCGAGGAACCGTTGGCGGCGATGCTGGGCGCAGGCGTAAATGTGTCGCGTGCAAGCGGAAATCTGGTTGTGGATATCGGCGGCGGAACCACGGATG
>SVNN01000010.1 GCA_015066905.1 Ruminococcus sp. | reverse complement strand
CAGCGCGATCGGCTCGACCGTATGGATTCCATTCTCGGAGCGGTATACCTTACGACGGTTTTCATCCAGATGAAAATAGACAATCGTCACCTTTTTTCTGCGCCGCAGCGCTTCTTCCAGCGCGTCAATCGTGTAGTAGATCCGCTCGTTCGTATGCTTGCAGCGGTTGAAATGGATGATGTTTCCCTTGAGAATCTCCGCACGATTACTTCCGCCCAGTGCAGCAATTTTTCCAATCAGCTCTTCGGTTTTCTTGTCGGTAATCAGATTGGAGCCTTGTACCGCATCAATCAGCATTTTTAACTCAGGGACGCTGAAGCTGCGGTCAGCAATAAAAAATCCCTTCGCCTTGCCGACAGCACAGGATTCCACCTCATATCCCTGCTCGTTGAGCATAAGGATATCCTTGGCGAGCGTGCGGCGGTCACAGGAGATATGCATCGCTGCCAGGCGTTCACAGATTTCATTTGTGGTCATCGGATGCTCCTCGTCTGTTTCCTGCCGCAGCAGTTCCAACAGCTTGAGCAGCTTGATCTTCTGACAGTTTTCGCTGTTCATATACACCTCCGGTATGGATTCTCTGCGTTATTATATCATATTCCGCCCGTGGTGTAAAGCTGCACAGCAATCCTTATTCATGCACTGCGCGAACCGTCACACGGCTTTTTCCGCCCAGTGTGCAGGTGAACAGCGTCAGATTCCAGCTGTTTTCCGCACCTGCGTGCATTCCGTTCACATCATATCCGTCAATGGTCTCAGACTGCAGAACGGAATATGCATACTGTTCTCCCGCAGCGTCCGTAAACACAATCTGATCATCAGGCGAAAGGGAAGAAAGCGTTCCGAAGTGCGAGCGGTAATTGTGCGCCGCCAGGATCAGATCACCCTGTGCCGCAGTACCGCTGTATCTGCACGGAGCCAGCTTCAGATTCTCCGGCGAATGCTCTGCCAGTACAGGCAGTTCCAGATTCAGCGCAGGAATGCTGAGAATTCCGATATATTCCCTGCCTTCATACATAACTGTGGGTTCTGTCACGACAGGATGTTCCTCTGTTTCATATTCCGCAAACAGATCTGCGGACGGCGGCTGCGGTACAGGAATCGTCTGTGGATCAGACGGCTGTACATGGATCTCCTGGCGAAGCGCCGAAAGAATCTGTTCAGACGATTTCTTTCCCTGCTCATCCTGACGGAGATTCACCAAAACAAGAATTACCGCGGCAATCATCAGAAATCCGCCCAGTGTAATGCAGCCACGCGCAATCTTACGACTCATAGGCTACTCCTTTGTGCGCAGACGCAGACCAATTGCAATCAGCAGCAGACCGCTTGTTCCCAGAATAGGAACCGGCCACCAGAGCTGTCCTGTCTGCGGCAGTTTTTCGTTGTCCTCTGAAATCTGAACGGTGGTTGAAGCGGTCGTTTCTGACGGAACCGTCTGTGTTCCGACACTCGTCTGAACGCCTGTTCCTTCAGAAGTAAGTGAGGTTTCAAACTGATCTGAAACAGTTGTCGCAGTCGTGGTGGTCTGTTCCACCACGTTGGTTGTATGCGTCACCTCGTTCTGATAATCATTGTTGTAGGTGTTCACAATCACATACTGCGTTTCGTTCGAGCGATATACCACATAGTATTTTTCTGATACTTTAATCTCCAGCACGCGCCAGTCGTAAAACTCCTTCGCTGTCCACGCGTAGCTCCAGTCATTCGACTCGTTCAGCTCAACTGTATTCACCAGAATACCGTTGCGGTAGATCTGCACCATGACGAAATCAGAGTGTTCCTCAGGCTGTGCATCAGTATTCGCCCAGATCTTTTTTACGCTATATTCCCACGACTCCTTCGTGGCATCAACAGAGAGATATTTCGGATGCGCAGAAAAATCTACAACCGATCCGTCCACAGGAATCTCTACCAGAAACGGAGTCGGGATATAGTAGATGTCACCCTGGCGGAGCATCTCACCTGCAACCAGATAGAGTCCCTGATCCAGCGAATCAAAGCTAAGCGTACCGGATTGATCCGCTTCCTGCGAATCCAGCGGTGTAATATGATTCAGTACCGCAAAATTCTCAAGCGTCTGTGCGGCGGCAGACAACCCCATCGCCGTAGTATCCGCAAGAGATACCGGAAAATCGGCAAAATCACCGCGCAACTCCAGCTTATCAGCACTTACACGGCCTCCGACAGCGTAAATGTCCCAATGCATCCCGACCAATGCCTGCTCGTCCGCTGTCCTGCAAAGCAGCTTCAGCGAACCCTTCTCTCCCTCTGCGGAAACACTGCATACAAGACCAACTGTACACCACAGCATGAGACCGACGATCGTCAGCACTGTGCCAATGCGTTGCAACATTTTCATACTTCATCAGTCTCCTTTCTTGTATTCAATCGGCAGATAAAGGGACGTACGGTAAGGCAGCAGCTTGTTCTTTCTGCCGCCCACACTCCATGTCAGCAGTAGAAGCATCAGAAGCGGTGCAGAAATCAGCGGTACGACCAGAAGCGGATCGACCTGTACAGCATCCGCTGAAACCTTGACACTGGACTGATAGATCGTTTCGATCCGGTGCGCACGCAAAAGAAGCCGGTGCGTATTGACGCCGTAAGGCGTGCAGGTCATCAGTGTGACATAATCGCCGCCGGGGATTACAAGCAGTTTTTCCATCTCATGCGGCTTGACAATCAGGCAGGCTTCAATTTCATAGGTGTAGATCTGATTCAGCACCGTAATTGTAAATGTGTCACCCACAACCAACTGATCCAGATCGCTGAACAGCTTCGCAGACGGCAGACCACGGTGTGCGGAAATTACAGCGTGCGTATTTTCGCCGCCGATCGGCAGTGCGGAACCGGGCAGATGTCCTGCTGCAACGTTCAGTACCGCGTCACTGACGCCGTGATAGATCGGCAGTTCGACATCAATCACAGGAATTGTGATATAGCCGATGATACCCGTGCCGGAAACGTCGAGGATCGACTCATAGCCCGGAACCTCGGCGTAATCCGCAAATGGAGCTTTCAGCTCGGCAATCTGCTCGTTATAGCGGTTTGCCTCGGCGATCATATCGTCTGTTCTGGTGTCGTCCAGTTCCGCTACGGCGGAGTCATAGCTAGCGACTGCACGGCTCTGCGTCTTTTCATTCCACCAGTTGCTGATCGTCGGATAAAGCATCACGGAGAGTCCCACCAGAAGAACAAGCGTGAAAAATATAGTGGATATAATGCTGGATTTACTTCTCATGGGGCCCTCCCTAATGGCCGCCGATGGGACACATCGGCGGCGGATATTAGGTTATGATTCTCTTAAAATTTACAGTGTCAGCGAGATTTATTCGCCGTCCTTATTCTTCATGCGCTTCTTAGCGATCAGGAAGATGCCAGCGCCCAGCACCATTGCACCGCCGACCACGTAGAAGATCGTGGTACCGATACCACCGGTGGAGGGGAGAGTCGAACCGGACTTGTTCTCGATCTCAACTGTATTCTCGCTCAATGCAGTCAGTTCATCGCCTTCTGCATCATAGGTAGCATCGAGTCTGATTCCGATCGGCTCACAGGTATTATAACCTGCAGGTGTTGTAGTCTCGACAAGCGTGTAATCAGTCGCTGCATCCAGACCGATGATCATGAATTTGTGCTTGCCTTCTGCTGTAACAAACTCTGTTACTCCGCTTTCACCGGACAACGCAACACGGTAGTATTTGGTATTGCCATCCAGCTCTGTGACTCCATTCACATGAAGCTGTGCCTGCTCAGTAATCTCGATCAAATTGATTGCAGTACCATCCTTGTCACCCTTCTTGAGTGTAAAGCCAGCACCTGCAACAGGATTGTCGTTTTCATCCACCTTGGTACCGTTATAAGCAAAGCTCCAGGTATAAACCTCATCCTCCAAGGTCTTTCCAGTGCTGGAAGCATCGTTCGGGTCATTGGAATAGGTCAGATATGCGTTGTTGGGGTTGTTCTGCTCAGCATTTACAGTGTTGGACACTGCAAAATCCGCATCCACAGTTGCAGAATAATAGGTGTAAAGATGGCCCTTATTTGCATTTGTCAGCGCAGTCTTCAGATCAGCAATCGAGATGTAGAAGGTCTCAATGTAACCGTCGGTGCTGCCATCATCGCTTTGTGTAGCGGTCAATCCACCCACTTCAACAGTTTCTCCAGCATCCGGAACATAAACAATCTTCTCAATCTGCTTGAAAGTCAGACCTGCAGAAAGTCTGTCTCGGATTACATACTGATAGGTGGTGTAGTCACTCATATCCGGCACGGCAGAATCAATACAGTAGTACACTGTATCCCCGATCTGGACATCATTCACATCGCCCCAAGTGCTGCCGATTGCAGTCGGTGCAGCAACAGAGATGGTAGGAGCATTGTCAGCAGTCCATACCTGCTTGGTAAGCGTCGGTGCATCTGTCTTGATATCAACAGTTTCATTGGCAGTTACTTCGAGGATGAACTTTGTCTTTGCATCTCCTGCCCCTGTGCCAGAAGTTGCTGCATCCTTTACAAAGTAATAGCCGGGCGCAAGTTCGCTGATTGTATTACCCGAAGACTCCTTCTTGACATCAGTCAGTTTTGTATTCAGAACCTTTGCAAGTGCATCAGCTGCAGCACTTTCGTTTGCAATCTTTCCGAGTGCCTCAGCAACAACTGCAGCGCTTGCATCATCAGCGAGACCTGCGACTTCGGAAATTGCATTTAAGACTGCATCTGCCTTCAGTGCAGCAACCAGACCGGAAGAATTAATACCGGTACCCCACTGCACATTTGAAAGCTTTCCGTCGGAAATATCACCCGCGAAAATCTGATAAGCTTCAAACGTATGATTTGCAGTATTTACATTGCCACTGTTACCAATTGTAATGGTGTAGGTATCCACCGCCCCTGCGGTAAACCCTGTTGTCATCGGCACTGCCGAGAATCCTGCGAGAACTGCCATAGCCGCGATCGTCGCGAACATTCTTCTTTTCGTAGTTTTCATAATCATTCTCCTTTACAATAAAATTCAGGAACGTTTATTTTGGAGCTTTGGCCGCTGCCTCCGCTCAGAATAGAGGAATCCTACGGCACCACCAAGTGCCAGAATCAAACCTGCGAGTACATATATCTTTGTGCCTGTTCCGCCGGCCGACGGCATTTCAGTCGCCGTATCATACCGTGTATTCCGCACAATCGCCTTTGCCTCGCCTGGGGTTGCTGCATCAATACAATAATCTGCAATTGGTTCCACACCGTCTGCATCATCGTAACGATACCGCGCTTCATACCCTGTGATCTCTGTTTCTGTAATCCAGTAGTAATACTGCTTTCCGTTTTCATCAAAAGCCGGAAGTCCACTGATGATTTCTTTCCACTGTGTATTCGCGCTCAGTGTTACGGTCTTCAGATATGTACCTGACAGAAGCCCGGATGCACCGGAAGAGAGGAAGTTGTTGAAGGATCCGTTATAGTTGTTCAAAGACTGCATCGCAGCAACTTCTTCCTGTGTGAGAATACGGTTTTCAAATGTCTGATAACCGACCGTGTTTCCAGCATCGTCGATAAACTCAACTCGGATGTAATGGATGCCAAGAATGCCACCATCCAGATTCGGATCCCAACCCGGCTGGATTGCAATCAGTTTCGGCATACTTTCCGGAATGGTTGCTACCATCACCTTAACCTCATCCGTCGAGTGCGCTTCGTCTAAAGAAAAATATGAGATATTCAGGTAGTTCTCACCGTTATAAGAAACGCCGTCTTCTCCTACACCCCAAACAGAACAGTAATTGTACAAGTGATTGAATCCGATATAGGTTATCGTCTTGACCCTGTACTGATGGAATTCTGAATTGAGCGGCAGCACCTGTTCATTTTTGAACAATCCAGAAACCATATCACCCAATTCAATATCAGGAACTTCAATCCATGTAGTGGTTGTTGTTCCGGACGGATCTGTTTCCTGCGGCGCAGTTGTTGTGGTTGTAGTGGAAGGATCTGTGGAAACTGTAGTAGTTGTCACCTTATCCCCCATCACGATCTCATAATCATAAATGTAGATCGGAGCGCTTGTACCGCCGTTGTGCAGCAGCGTCAGACCTTCTGTTGTGAAACCATCAACAAAGTTGATCGTGATTGTATCACCCTGAATATCATAAGAAGAAATCTGATTGGACTGACCAAAGGACAGCGCGTTGTTTGGGCATGAAACATTGAAACTTGCTGCCCAGTTGTCTGCAAATCCAGTCAACTGGTTGTTATCCGTCGTACTGAGTTTCAACACGATACTGCTCAATTCCTGTCCGCTGTCGAGCGCAAAGCGATAAGATGAACCTTGCTGCGGCAGGATAATCTTCGCTGTTTCCGTTGAAACTGTTGTAGTCGTAGTTTCTTCGGTTGAAGTCGCCGCAGTGGTTGTTGTTTCAGACGGAGACTCCATTTCAATCTCGTAATCAAGAATATAGATCTTTGAGCCGCCTTCCTGATGCAGAAACGAAAGTTGTCCTTTGTACTGAGCCTGCCAGTCAGCAGTGATAGCTGCATCAATTCCATCCACAAAGGTAATTTCAACCACGTTACCGTTAATGACAACAGAAGATATTCCCTTTCCGAGTTGTTCACTTCCATATCTGGTGTAAGTCAGCTTTCCATCCTTGCAGGTAATATCCTGCTCCGCCTCCCAATAACCTACATAAAAGTTCATAACATAATCATTACCGGTGTACATAGTCAGCGTCAGCTTCCGAATATTCTCCTGATCACCAATCTCAACACGTTCACACTCACCTTGATAATCCAGAATGATCTTCGCGTTGATCGGATCTTCCGGTTCTGCAGGGGCGGTTGTCGTAGTGGTCGTAGTCGTGGTTGTTGTCGTTGTTGTCACTGTTACTGTTGATGTTACAATCAACGGAACTTCCGGAACATCTGCAAGATCTGTCGAACGATGAATCTCAATCTCTACGGTTTCGCCTTCGTGAGAATCAATATCGCCCCATAGTTTCTCAACAGTCAGATCAATCGTCTTTCTGTTCGTAAGCGTGATTGTCTTATTCGGAGAGTCGAATGTAACACCCTCGTTGTTCAGTGCATTCAGAAGTTCATATCCGGAAACTCCCGCTTCCGATATGCGGTAATAATAAAGATTATCATTGCTGTCATAAGCGTTGAGCCCAGTGAATGTATATTCCCATACAACACCATCGTTATAAGGATTATTAAAGTTTGCTCTTGTACATTCCGTCCAGTTGACCTGATCGGTTGAGTATTCCAGAATGAATGTAATCTGCCACGGTCTGTTGCCGCAGCCGCTGTCAATCCAGTTCTTGACAACCTTGACATCAAGCGTCTTAAGGATTTCCTTGTTGGTAACAACGATCGGGGTGTCCGATCCGGAAACCTGTCCGTTTCCGGTATAAGTTGTCTCGTAGCCATCAACCGTGGCTTCCTCTACGTAGTAGTAATAAACATCTCCGTTTGCGTCTGCGTAGGGAAGATTTGTCCACTGATAGGAGGTAGACGGGCTGGTGAGAGTAACAGGATCACCATAAGCAAGTGCGCCAGATGGTAAGCCGGACGAACTACTAGTAACGGTTTGTCCGCTGGAATAATCGCTGTTAAAAATGGTAAAGACAGAACCATCAGAGAATGTGACCGTTACACTATAAACCTTAACATTCGATGAGTTTTGATAACCGATTACACCCTCAGGGCAATAGGTCAAATTATGTGTTACGGTACAAACAGAATCCTCTAGCATAATGTTTGTCTGGCACTGTGCATCCCAAGTCAGCCCGCTTTCCTTAACCAAAGCCCATTGGTAATTGTACTGGAGATTAAGCTCGCCCTGGACAACAATCGTAGAAATCATTTTGTTTTTGAACGAGTCTGCGAATAATGCCTGTGCATTCTGTCCAAGCGATACCGAAACAGAATCCCCGCTGCCCGCCGATTTTATCGTCGACTGATACAGCTGCAGCTGAATCGTCTGATTGACGTTATCCAGCGCATTTCCGTTGGAATCCAGCCAGATCTTGTTGACCGTAACCGAACCAAGCTTCGGCTCATTGCTGATCGTCAGTGCGGCAGCATTATTCTCAAGCATAACACTGGAATCCTCACCAGACGCTTCATATCCAGCCACGTCAACTTCTTCTACGCAGTAATAATACGGCGTCTTGCTGGAGTCACAGTACGGAAGATCATCAAATACATAAGTACGACCCGATGTGGTGAACTCTGTCGCACCCTGATATGTCACCTGTTCCTTACTGTTTCTGTCAGTGGTGTAGCGGAACAGATGGAACCGGATCTCATCCGTTTTCTGTGCATCCGGATTTCCGTTGGAATCCAGCCAGATCTTGTTCACCGTCAGCTTGGTCTTCTCGCGGTTTTGAATCGTAACCGTATCATTCGGGTTTACACCGTTGTTTGTGTACGAAACTGCGTAACCGTCAACAGGAACCTCCTCCACATAGTAGTAAAGCGGCTGTCCTGCATCGTTGATTGCGGGAAGGCTCGAAATCTCTTTCGTCCAGTTTTCCGACGACGAAACGGTATATCCATCCTGATACAGAACCGCGTCAGACGGTTTTATATCCGATTGGATTGTGGAATAGTAGAGCGCGAACGAAACCGGATCAGAAGGATATCCGCTTGTGATCGCGTCACCGCGTCTGTCATACCATTCCTTTTGAACGGTCAGTATAATCGGTTCATGGTTCACAATTGTGATCACGCCGTTGGAAATACCGTTATTCAGATACTTCGCCGTTGTATATGTACCTGTGGATTCAACAACGTAATAATAAAGCGGTTGCGCTGTGTCATCATCACTGGTCTGATCCGGAAGATACATCCACTCGTAAGACCAGTTATTATCCTGATTCAATGTAACAGGATTATGTACGGTAATCGAATTTTCAATCGTGACAGACGTCTCACCGTCTGCAATGGTACCGCTCTTTGTATCTGCATCATAGAACGTTTTTACAAGTTCAGCACCACCAGGCAACTGGCCATTTTCCAGCCCGGTCGGCGGCGTAGTAGAACGATACAGCGCAACACTGACCGCTTGCGGTGCCAGATTGACCCACTGCTTCCGTACTTCAATGCTGTCGGAATAAACGATCGAATACGGACCTTCATAAGGACGGTAACCAAACTCGGTCGATCCTTCAAAGCTCTGTGCAATCAATGCACCTGACAGATGTCCATATCCGTTGTTTCCATCCGTCACAGTGGCGGAAGGCGCAAGAATTGTTCCCTGAAAATTACCTGCCAGCTTCAGAGTTTGTGCCTGATAGAAATTATACAGAATACTGCTGGTTCCATATTCGTTATTCAGCTTGCCGTCCACGCCGGCAGAAATCGAAATATCGTTGATTCGTGTCGTCACGTTTCCGTTTGCAACAGTCATATATTCACCGGCAACATTCACGATGATATATGCGTAATCCCATGTGGTCGGGGTCGCTGCATAATTGTAGATATCTGCCGTATAGCCGTTTCTCGCCGCCGGCAGCCTCGGAATATTTGTAAACAAGAATGTGCCGCACTGCTGGATCTGTGCCCACTGTTCAGCGGTACAGTTAAACACAACGACCTCTGCAGTCTGATCATTCATATTCGCATCAAATGTGACAGTGCCGTTGTTAATTGTAATGCCGCCGTTATCTGCAGTATTGGTGTTTTTCTTGACCGAAAAATCTATACTGCGTTTTTTCAGCTTTTCAAATTCAGAAGCAAAGTCAATCAGATTCAACTGATAGAACTGATCAAGTCGATTCAGATAATCTTCACCGTAGTTTGTACCGGTATCGTTCAGATTGATGTTCTCGCCGATGACCAGTGTATTCTTAAACCATGTATCATTTCCGGCACAGTGGTTTGCACCGATCATTTTGAGCGGACCGTTGCCGATGATCAGTTGTGCGTAACCGGTGTTGCCTCCCAGAAGCGAATCCAGTCCAACCGATTGACTGGGGGAAATATAGTGACCGGAACCGATCGCGTAACAATACGTCTTGCTATAACTAGCGCCGCCGCCTATCGCGACACGTCCCTCAGCGTCAGAGTCGTTTACAGTGAAATTCCCCTGGAGAAAGACACAGAACTGCGAAGCAATTCCAAGCGCATATTCGCTGTCTGCCTTTGCAATCGTTTCTTCGACGGTGGGTGCACGCAGCGGGCTGTTTTCACCAACCAACAGCGTAACGTCCTTGGTTTTTGTTTTGCCGTCAAGCGCTGTGACCTCCATGCCATTCGTCGAGCTGTCCGCTTTCTGAATCAGGAAGAAGGATACTGCGAAAGATACCAGCAAAGATAACGCCAGAAGAAACGATATATATCTCTTGTGCTTGTTGTGAATTCTGATATATTGCTGTGCGTAAGTCTGAACGTCTCTCACAATCCTCCCCTCCTTTCAGTGATATCAGAAAATCAGAACGCGCCGATCCGCTCCCACGGCCACAGGCGGAACATAACCCGTCCGATGATGTACTCATCAGCGATACATCCCACCGCTGTGGTGCGGCTGTCAACTGAGGTGGCACGATGGTCACCCATGACGAACACTCGATTCTCCGGAACCTGATAAGGGAATTCGATGTCACATTCCCCGAGTGATTTTTCTGCGACATACGGTTCATCCAACTTCGTACCGTTGACATACACCGTACCGTCTTCTTTGATGTCAATCCAATCTCCTGCAGTGCCGATTACTCGCTTGAGCAGGATCTTGTTATTCAGATAGAACGCAACAATGTCGCCGCATTCAAAGCTCCCCACCTTACTGCAGATGACCAGTTCATCATTCTGCAGCGTCGGCGTCATGCTGGTACCCGTAACACGGAGCACCGGCAGGAACAAAAGCGAAATCAGAACGGCAAGCGCCGCAACGACGATCAGCGAACGAACGGTATCCACAACCGTCCGCCGGAAGCCTTTGCGATAGCGCAGCCGACGCAGTTCACGGAACAAAGTGTCGGAATCCGGAAGATTCTTCAGAAGAAGTTCCTTCTTTTTCTTCATTCGGAATCCCTCACGATCTCGACCGGTTCACCGACCGACGACTGGATGGATTCGTGTACCGCGGACTTTACAACATCAAAAATCTTATTCATATCATTATCCGAAAGACCGGCTTTTTTTGCTTCCAGCTGGCGGTGCAGACTTGCATTTTCCACCTGCAGCATCTCCATTTCCTTCTGGAGATAAAACAGCATTTCAATCAGCTCGGTTCGTCTGAGTCTTCTTACTTCCTTATCAGTCATTCGGTATTTCCACCTCAAATTTCAAGAGTTTTACGATATAATATTAAAATTTATTCATTTCACACCTTCTTAACAGAAGGGATATCTATCCATTTATATTATACAACTTGTTTTAGGAAAAGTCAATCAAATCCACGGCAAATTATGCACATTCTACGAAATGCACACCATATACACCTCTTTTTTGTACGGTTTACGAATTTATATAATACTTTATGTATAATATAGATTTAAATATAAAAACAGTAAATAAAGAGATTTCTTGTGATTTTCTGGGATTAAGAAAATATAAAAACAAAAATCGGTGCGGCTGCAAAAAAACAGCTGCACCGATTGAAAATTCAGAGAAAACCGATCGCTTATTCAGCGTCCTCTTCTGCATCATCAGCGGCATCCTCGAGCAGAGCGCGCATAGAAATGCTGATGCGCTTCTTGTCCTCTTCGATGTCGATAATCTTAACCTGAACCTGCTGGCCAACAGAAAGGATATCCTTTACGTTGTCAACACGCTGGTTTGCAATCTGAGAGATGTGAATCAGGCCATCAACGCCCTCGATGATCTGTGCAAATGCACCGAACTGTGTGAGGGATACGATGGTAGCGTCAACAACATCACCGATGTTGTAGTTTGCAAGGAACTTCTCCCACGGATTGTCCTCAGACTTCTTGTAGCCGAGAGAAATACGGTTTGCCTCGGGATCAAGCGCCTTGATGTAAACCTCGAGTACATCGCCAACCTTGACAACCTCGCTCGGGTGCTTGATTCTGCTCCAGCTCAGCTCGGAGATGTGAACCATACCGTCGATGCCGCCCAGATCTACGAATGCACCATAGCTGGTGATAGACTTAACTGCGCCCTGATATACTGCACCAACTTCAGCAGTCTCCCAGAACTTAGTCTTAGCTGCGTCCTTTTCAGCACGCATAACAGCCTTGATGGAACCAACTGCACGGCGACGCTGCTCGTTGACCTCAATTACCTTGAGGTTAACAGTCTGCTTCACCAGAACAGAAAGGTCAGCATCGCGGCCCAGACCGGACTGGGATGCAGGAACGAATACGCGAACGCCGTCGCAGGATACAACCAGACCGCCCTTGACAACGCTCTGAACGATACCGGAGAGAACTGCGTCCTCTTCCTTTGCAGTCTTGATGGTCTCGAAGCCGATCAGCTCATCTACGCGCTTCTTGGAAAGGGTAACGATACCCTCAGCATCGTTGATCTTGATTACGACCAGATCAACCTCGTCGCCAACGCTGACAACGTCAGCCGGCTTCTTGCTGGGATCATCCGTCAGCTCAGACAGCGGGATATAACCGGTGTGCTTGGTTCCTACGTCAACGATTGCTTCTGCATCGTTAAGACCAGCAATGTAGCCCTTGACTCTCTCTCCTGTATGTATTTTCTTGAAGGACTGATCCAGCGCCTCCTCGAAGTCGATATCCTCTCCGAAGTTTTTGAGAATGTCCGCCATTTTTGTTTGTACCTCCTTAATGATATAAGCCGGCGTAGATGCACCGGCAGTAATGCCAAGTCTGTCCGCACCTGAAAAATCAAGTGCAAACAACTCTTCCGCATTTTCGATGTGATAGGTCCTGCAGTTTGCACGGCAGACGTCATACAGCTTCACGGTATTGGAACTGTGCCGTCCTCCCACAACGACCATAATGTCGGTCTCTGCGGAAAGCGCTGCGGCATCTGACTGCCTGCTTGCAGTTGCATTGCATATCGTATCGTAAATCCGGAGATTGGGGTTGTCCTTCGGCAAACCTTTCAGACAATGTTCCCATAATAATATATTATACGTTGTTTGCGCGACAATTGCAACCCTTTTTTCAAAATTCGGATTTTTTTTATAAATACAACAATTCAGTTCCGTTTCATCGCGAAAAACAGCGCAATTTTCGTCACAATGACCAACAATTCCTTGTACCTCGGGGTGATTGGCGTCGCCTGCAATCAGCACAAGTGCGCCCTTTGCCGTCTCCTCTGCCACGATTTTGTGGATTCTGGACACGAACGGACAGGTCGCGTCGATCAGCGGATTGCCCTTCTGTTCGATCGCTTCGTAAACCGCTCTGCCCACTCCGTGAGAACGGATCACAACCGTTTCACCCGGCAGAAGCTCTGCAACATCATCAATGATGCGCGCACCCTTGGCAAGCATATCATTCACGACATCCTGATTGTGGATAATCGGTCCGAGTGTCGCGACCTTTCCGCCCTGTTCGAGTGCTTCATATACCAGCTTGACAGCGCGGTCTACGCCGAAACAGAATCCGGCGGTCTTTGCAACAGTAATATTCGGTTTCATCTCGTCATCTCACCTCATTCTCTTCACGGACAGGCTTTTCAGGTGCTGCGGGTTCATCCACCAGCGCCTTGATTGCACCCATGATTCTGTTCTTGCGCTCGGTCATATCCTTCGGACGCGGATTCTCGCCCAATGCAAGCTCCGAAGCGGGAATCGGCTTTCCGATCCGGATGATGATCCTGCTGCGGAAATGCAGCTTCGGCGTATATGTAAAGCCAACGGGAACCACATCCACACCCGACTGTGCCGCGATGAGTGCAACGCCGGTTTTACCACGTCCCACACGACCATCCTTGGAGCGGGTTCCTTCCGGGAAGATGACAAGATTGCGTCCGCTTTTGAGCCGCTTGGCTGATTCGTCAATCACACTCATATCACCGCTGCCTCTGGAGACGGGAAATGCGCCCAGCCAGCGGATCAGTGCGGAGAATACAGGATTTTTGAACAGCTCCTCCTTGGCAACAAAGCTGAACCGATGATTCGGCTGAATCATGCCAAGCAAAACGGGGTCAGCATAGCTCATATGATTCGAAGCATAGATCCGTCCACCCTCTTTGGGAAGATTCTCTTTGCCTTCAATCTGAATGCTGTATGTCAGATAGCACCACAGCTTGACCAGTCTTACGACGATAAAATACATTATAGTCCCAGCCTTTCCTTGCAAAGATCCAGAACAGCCTCTACCGACTCATCCAACGAAAGCCGGGTGGTATCCACCAAAACTGCATCCTCTGCCTGTTTGAGCGGTGCAACCGCGCGTGTTCTGTCCTGCTCGTCGCGCTGGATGATATCCGCAAGGATTGCTTCATAGCTCGGACAGTCCGGCTTTTCCGCAAGCTCCTTGTGGCGGCGGCGTGCGCGTTCTTCAGCATCCGCTGTCAGGAAGATTTTCAGATCCGCCTGCGGCAGAACGACAGTACCGATATCGCGGCCGTCCATCAGAATATTCTCTGTTTTTGCAATCTGCTGCTGCAGATCAAACAGATATGCCCGTACTGTACCGATCGCCGCGATCGTGGAGGCAGCCATTGAGATCTCGGGCGTGCGGATCAGCTCAGAAACGTCCTCTCCGTTCAGAATCACATGCTGGACGCCGTCTGCAAAGCGCAGACTGATCTCCGCCTCAGGCAGTGCCGCACCGATCTCTTCCTCCGCCTTCAGACCACGTCTGGTGCAGAACAGCGCGACCGTGCGATACAGCGCACCGGTATCGACATAGATAAAGCCGAGTCTGGCTGCCGCTCTGCGGGCGATTGTACTTTTTCCGGCACCTGCCGGGCCATCAATTGCAATATTGATACTCATTTTCACGCATCCTCCCAAGATATTGAATCCGCCGCCGCATTTCCTGCCGCAAAGGCGGTTGCAAAGGCGATCTGTAAATTAAAGCCGCCTGTATAAGCGTCTACATCCAGCACCTCGCCTGCGAAATACAGATTCGGAATCAGTTTGGATTCCATTGTTTTCGGCTGTACCTCGCGTACATGCACGCCGCCGCGTGTAACGATCGCCTCCGACACAGGTCGGAAGCCCTTGACATGGAGTTCAAACCGCTTGATCGTCTCACCGAGCGCATGACGCTGTTCACGCGTAACGCTGTTCACGCGCAGTTCAGGATCCAGACCTGCACGGGTGATCGTCGGCAGAATAATCGCACGAGGCAGCAGTTTTCCGAGCGCATTTCCAAGTACGCGGTTCTGTGCGCCTGCAAAATCGCGCTGGATCCGCGCATCCAGTTGTTCGGGCGTCAGTCCGGGTTTGAGGTCAATTGCAAGCGTATAGCGCCCTGCGTCGGGTCGTTCGATATGTGCACTCGCACTCAGCACCAGCGGACCGGATACGCCGAAGTGCGTAAAAAGCATCTCTCCCAGCTCGGAGTAGCAGCAGCGGTTCTTTTTTTGTGTATCAAACAGCGACAGGGTAACGTTTTTCAACGACAGCCCCATCATATCCGCACAGTCTGTCTCTGTGCAGATAAGCGGCACCAGCGATGGCATCGGTGCAGCCACCTGATGGCCTGCCTGTTCTGCGATCAGAAATCCGCTTCCGTCCGATCCTGTCGCAGGATAGGACATTCCGCCCGCTGCCAGGATAACGGTCTTTGCCATAATCTCGCCGCTGTCGGTATTCACACCTACACAAGCGCCTGTTTCGTCGATGCGCAGAGCAGTTACATGGCAATGCTCCGTTTTCACACCGAGTGATCTGCATTTTGCGATCAACGCGTTCACAATCTCTCCTGCCGAATCGCTCACGGGAAAGACGCGGTTGCCGCGCTCCACCTTCAGTTCTACACCGAGATCCTCGAAAAACGCCATAACGTCCTGCGGCATACAGTTTGAAAACGCACTGTAAAGAAATCTGCCGTTGCGGGGAATATTCGCAAGCAGCGCGTCCAGATCACAGTCGTTTGTGACGTTGCACCGGCCTTTTCCCGTGATCTTGAGCTTTTTGCCCAGCTCTCCGCGTGGATTATGTTCACAGATCAGCACATCCAGACCGCGTTGTGCCGCCGTGATCGCTGCATAGCACCCAGCAGCACCGCCGCCGATAATCAGACAATCAACCATTCTTCTCACTCCGCAGACGCTCACGCAATGCCGCAAGCTCCGCACGGCGCGTACTGGTTTTCAGCTTATCGGTGCGGTAAATCATTCCGTCACGGACAATGACATCCCCCTCGCGCGCTGTTTCCTCCAGCATCTCGCGCGGCAGTTCCAGATGCTTTTCTCCGTCCTCGATGATTGCAATATGTTCTTCGATCCGCTCGATGATATACATAGTTCTGTTACCCCTCATTCATTGATCAGACTGACGGACAGCGACCTGCCGTCCGACGTAAACACCGCTGTTCCCTGTACATCGGTGCGATATATGTTGTCCGTATAGCCCGCAAGCCGTTTGACAATCGTTTCGTGCGGATGGCTGTAACTGTTATCCGCACCGCACTGGATCACGGCATATTCAGGCTGTATCACGTCCAGAAATTTCTTTGAGCTGGAGGTTGACGAGCCGTGATGGCCGACCTTCAGCACTTCAATATCCTCCAGTATATCCGAAGCAAGGAGATCCTTCTCGGCGGTCGTGGTCTGATCGCCGGTGAAGAGAAAATCCGCCTCGCCGAAGGAAAGCTGCGCCACAACGGAATAGTCGTTGAGATCATCATATTCCGTATCTACAGGGCCGAGGATCGTCAGCACCGCGTCGCCGAGTGTATAGGTCTGTCCTGCCTCTGCCGTAACAAGTGCCGCACCCGACGCGTCGATCGCGTCCAGAAGCCCCGCAAAGGTTCTGGTGACAGGAAGCTGTTCATCGGGAATATCCGACAGCATCACTTCCTGGATCTCAAATTCCGACAGCACAGCGGACAGTCCGCCGATATGGTCGGAGTGCGGATGTGTGGCAATGACAAGATCCAGTTCCCTGACACCGCAGGAATCAAGATAGCGCACGACTGTGCTGCCGTATTCCGCCTCGCCGGCGTCAATCAGTACGTCGGCATCGTCGCTGTGGATATAGATGGAATCTCCCTGCCCGACGTCGATGAAATGTACGGAAAACTCCGCATTTTCATATACAGCACGCCTTTGCTGCTCCTGTCGGCGATATAGGAATATGACCAGCAGAAGCAACACAGCACAGGCAAGCGCCCAGACTACGATCTCCCACGTTTCCTGCGGTTTTCTCCGCGCACGGCAGGATGCTTTCGGCCGCCGCGCGGCATATTTCTTCTGCTTTCTTCGCTGCGGCATCCGCTTTGCCTCCTCTCGGACTTCCTGCCATCCTCAGGCGCGACCAGACAATTGGGTCCCGTTCCGATCAGATCCAGCCGTCCGGCCTTTCTGAGCGCGGCAAGTACGATCTTCTTGTTTTCGGGCTTGAAGTATTGCAGCAATGCGCGCTGCATCGCTTTTTCTTCCGCCGTTTTCGGCACATAAACCGGTTCTAAGGTGTATGGATCCAGCTCTGTATAGAACATACAGGTGGAAATCGTTCCCGGGGTAGGATAAAAATCCTGCACCTGCTCCGGACGGATATGCTGGCTCTTTAAAAAGAGCGCCAGCGAGATCGCCGCACGAAGCGTACTGCCCGGATGGGAGGACATCAGATATGGAACCAGATACTGCTCCTTGCCCATGCCCTTGGTGATATCATAAAACTTCTTCTGAAATTTCAGATAGGCTTAATATGCGGCTTGCCCATTTTATCCAGCACCGCCGCATCACAATGCTCGGGCGCGACCTTGAGCTGTCCGCTGACATGATGACGCACTAGTTCACGGAAGAAGGAATCGTCCTTGTCCGCCATCAGATAATCGTAACGGATGCCCGAACGGATGAACACGCGCTTGACGCCCTTGACCTTCCGCAGACGACGGAGCATCGCGAGATATTCCGAGTGGTCAACGGTCAGATTCTTACACGGCTCCGGTGCCAGACATTTCTTGCCGCGGCAAAGCCCCTTCTGCTTCTGCTTTTCACAGGAGGTCGCGCGGAAATTCGCGGTCGGGCCGCCGACATCGTGAATATATCCCTTGAAATCGGGCTGTGCGGCAATCACCTCAGCCTCTTTCAGAACAGAATCCTGACTGCGGCAGGTGATCTTGCGCCCCTGATGCAGCGCAATCGAGCAGAAGTTGCAAAAGCCAAAGCAGCCACGGTTGTGGGTGATTGAAAATTTGACCTCTTCAATGCCCGGTACGCCGCCGAGTGCTTCATAGGACGGGTGATAGGTACGCATATAAGGGAGCGCATACACTGCGTCCATTTCCTCCTGCGTCAGTGAAAGTGCAGGGGGATTCTGTACCAGCATCCTGTCACCGTGTCGCTGGATCACGGTTTTTCCCGTGACCTCATCCTGCTGATCGTACTGGATCCTGCAAGCCTTGGCATATGCTGTCTTATTCTCACAGACCTGCTTGAAATCAGGGCATTCCGCCGCGCCGAACGGTGTGTTTTTCGGCTCGGTCAGATAGCAGGTGCCGCGGATTCCTGTAATCTGCGACACGGGAATCCCTGCGCGGAGTGCATCCGCATATTCCACAATCGAATGCTCGCCCATCCCGTACAGGAGCAGATCCGCACCGCTGTCCACCAGCACCGAGGGCAGTACCTTGTCCGCCCAGTAGTCGTAGTGGGCAAAACGGCGCAAGGACGCCTCCAGACCGCCGATTGCGATCGGGATGTCGGGATATGCCTCGCGGATCTTCTGACAGTACACTGTCACAGCGCGGTCAGGACGCTTGCCTGCCCGTCCGCCTGCGGTATAAGCGTCATCCGAGCGTTTTTTCTTTGCGGCGGTATAATGCGCGACCATCGAGTCGATATTTCCGCCCGTGACTAAAAATCCGAGCCGTGGTCTGCCGAATGACATGAATGCATCCGTACTGTGCCAGTCGGGCTGGGATAAAATCACCACAGAATAACCGTGATGCTCCAGCACACGGGAGATGATCGACACGCCAAAGCTGGGGTGATCGACATATGCGTCGCCTGTGACATAAACAAAATCAGGCGTTTCAATACCGCGGGAGAGCATCTCCGCCTTTGTAATCGGAAGAAATTGTTTCATATCTAATCCTTTGTTTTTGATTCCCTGATCCGCAGCTTGCGTTCATCCGCCTGCAGCTGCGTCAGCAGAACACGACGCGGCTTTGCGCCCTCATACGGACCGATCACGCCCAGCTCCTCCAGCTGATCCATGATCCGCGCCGCTCTTGCATATCCGAGTTTCAGCTTGCGCTGGAGCGAGGAGGTAGAAGCCTGCCCCATCTCCACCACAACGTCGATCGCACGTTCGATCAGATCTTCATCACTGCCGTGATCAAAGCTGTCCTCATCCTGCTTTTCGCCCTTGGGGACAGGAATGCTCTGCTCGACCGCGTCGATGATCTCGTTGCTGTATTCCGCCTTCGCTTCAGATTTGATATATTCCACAACGCGCTCCACATCCTCCGTCGGACAGAAACAGCCCTGCACACGGATCGGCTTTGGAACATCGTTCGGAGAATAGAGCATATCACCGTGTCCGAGCAGCTTTTCCGCACCGCCCGTATCGAGAATGATACGCGAGTCCATCTGACTCTTGACCGAGAGCGCAATGCGGCTCGGCACGTTGGATTTGATCAGACCCGTGATAACGTCCGTGGTCGGACGCTGGGTCGCAATAATGAGGTGCATACCCGCCGCTCTCGCCTTCTGGGCAATACGGCAGACCGCGTCCTCCACCTCCTTGGAGGAGGTCATCATCAGATCCGCAAACTCGTCGATCACAATAACGATCTGCGGCATCGGGTCAATGTCGTCACGTTTTTCCGCAAGCGCGTTGAAGTCCTTGAGATCACGCACGTTATACTGCGCACAGAGCTGATAGCGTCTGTCCATCTCCTGTGTTGCCCAGTTGAGCGCACCTGCCGCCTTCCGCGGATCCGTCACAACGGGAATCAGGAGATGGGGAATTCCGTCGTAGATCTTGAACTCAACGATCTTCGGATCAATCAGCACCAGCTTGACCTCTGAGGGCTTTGCGTGATAAAGAATGCTCATGATGATCGAGTTCGTGCAGACCGATTTACCTGAACCCGTTGCACCTGCGATGATCATATGCGGCATCTTTGCAATATCGCCCAGAATGATGTTGCCGTCAATATCCTTACCGACTGCAAAGCTGAGCATGCTTTTGGAAGCCGCAAAGGCTTCGCTTTCCAGAATCTCACGCAGAGAGACCATATCCTTGTTGGCGTTCGCCACTTCGATACCCACCGCAGGCTTGCCGGGAATAGGCGCTTCAATACGCACACCGCCTGCGGCAAGATTCAGCGCGATATCATCCGCAAGACCTGTGATCCGCGAAATCTTCACGCCCGCAGAAGGCTGTACCTCATATCGGGTGACGGTCGGACCGCGGTTGATGCCAGTGATCCGCACCTGCACACCAAAACTCTTGAGCGTATCTACCAAAATCGCGGCATTCTGTCTGAGTTCGTCCGCAGCATTCGGATCGTTCGCGCGGCTCACACCGGGTGTCAGCAGGTCAATCGACGGGAGATGATACTCCGCAATCGGCTGCGCGTTTTCCTCCTGCTGCTGCACCTCCGCCGCAATCTCCGCGGTTGCCTGTGCAGTCTGCTCCTTGTCAGAGATTTTCTTCGTCGGAGCTGTCGGTGCTGTTGTTGCCGCCGCGATCAGATCATCCAATGGCACACTGTCGGGTTCTGTATCAAACGGCGGTTCTTCGTCAATCAGCAGCTTGCCGTCGGCATTCCGCCGGCGTTTTTTCGGACGTTCCTTTTCCCACGCGGGAGATACCGTATCCTCCTGCACATCCGGCGGAAGCTTCTCTGTGCCGTCAATGATCGGAATATCCACATCAAAGCTGCGGTTACGGCTTGCGCGTGTACGGCGCGGCTGTTCCGCATTGCCGATTGCAACCGCTTCACGGTCTGCATGACGGGATTCTTCCTCCTGCTCCTGCTCATATTCGTCCAGCAACCGGGATTCATCCCACTGCTCGTGCATCAGCGCTGCAAGCGCACGGAACGGCTTGCAGATCAGCCGGAACAGATCCAGCACACTGAGATTGGTCAGCAGCATGAAAAACACAAACAGCAAAAGCAGAACGATAATCTTCGCACCCGTGACATCAAACAGACGGATCAGCGGCCAGGCGATGATCGCACTGAACACGCCGCCGCCGTCGAGCGTCTTTCCGTTGACATACAGCTCACGGATGGTATCCACAAAGCCGTTTCTGCCGAAATCACCATAAAAGAAGATCTGGACAATCGCACTGCTCAGAAAAGTCAGCGCAACGCCCCACACCGCACGTCCCGCAACCATACGCTGGGTACGTTCCATGCTGATGAGAATCGCGGTATAAATCAGGATCAGCGGAATAAATGCCGCCGCAATTCCGAACATACCAAACAGGGTATTATGTATGCCGCGCCACGCCGCAGAACCTTCCACCAGAATCAGCAGCAATGCCAGCAAGCCGCTTGCAAACAGAATGACCGACCAGAACTGATTGGATTCGTTCTTGTTTTCAGGCTTGGCAGGGGGTGTCTTTTGCTTCGGTTCTTCTTTTTGCTCGGACTGTCCGCGCCGCGCTTTCTTTTTCTGTTCCGCCAACGAAATCCATCTCCTTTTTGCAGTCTTTTCTTTTGTTCGTTTCTATTAATATCGTATCTGTATCAAAGAGAAATCCAGCCCTTTTCGATCACCGACGCACCGATGACCACCAGACCGAGAATCAGGGTATATACCGAGAAGATGATAAACTTGTCGTTCTTGACGATCCAGTTGACCATCTTGATTGCCAGAACGCCGACCACGGCAGATACAACAAAGCCGATTGCAACAGGAATGAGGTCGATGTCGATGCCCTCCTCGACCGCATCCTTTACCTCCAGCAGGCAGCCTGCCAGAATGGTTGGGGTGCCGAGCACAAAGGAATATTTCACTGCAGTTTCGCGGGTAAAGCCGGAAAACAGTCCGCCGCAGATCGTGGAACCGGAACGGGAAATACCGGGAAACAGTGCAATACCCTGGAAAATACCAACGGTCAGCGCATTCTTGACGGTAATATCCTTCGGTTCGCGCTTGCCCTTGGTCACACGGTCAGACAGGAACAGAATTACCGCTGTATAGAGAAAGCAGAAACCGATCACGAGAATATGCTTTTCAGACACCGACTCAACAACATCCTTGAGCGGATACAGCGGAATCAGAACCGCAAGAGAGATGATCAGCATGATGATCATCCGCCGTTCGCCGTTCATCTCTTTCCAGGAAAACTTCTTTGTGAATATATCCTTGATCAGCGCAAAACATTCAGCCACAAGTGCCGCAAAGGTGTCACGGAATGCCAGAACAACGGCAACCAGCGTGCCGAGGTGCAGGATCGCCGAAAAGAAAAGATCCCCCTCGCCGCTGCTGCCGAAAAAGTGCTGGAATACAGCCAGATGTCCCGAACTGGACACGGGTAAAAACTCCGTCAGTCCCTGAATGATGCCCTGAATAATTGCCTCTAGAATTGTCATAGATATCCCTCCGACTAATCTTTCTTGTTCTTTGTCTTGTGTTTATTTTTTTGTGTTTCAATCCGGTGATAGAGCCACGCGAGCGCATCCGAAAGGCCGCCCAGACGGTCGATCAGTCCGTATTCGATTGCCTGCTCGCCCGACAGTACGGTGCCGACGTCCATCACAAGCTCTCCCGTTTCCATCATCAGATGGCGGAAATCCTCCCCGGAGATCCTGCTGTTGCGTGTCACAAACTCCACGATTCTGTCCTGCATCCGTTCAAAGTAGGAAAGCGTCTGCGGAACACCGAGTACAAGACCATTCATACGCACCGGATGGATTGTCATCGTTGCGGACGGGACAATGAAAGAGCAGTCCGTACTCACCGCAAGCGGTACGCCAATGGAATGGCCGCCGCCCAGAACCAATGAGACAGTCGGCTTCTTCATCCCCGCAATCAGTTCGGCAATGGCAAGCCCTGCTTCGACATCGCCGCCGACTGTGTTGAGGATCACCAGCAGTCCTTCCACATTCCGATCCTGCTCGATCATCGACAGCGTCGGAATGATGTGTTCATATTTTGTCGTCTTGTTCTGCTCCGGCAGAATGTAGTGTCCCTCGACCTGTCCGATAATCGTCAGGCAATGCACAAGATGCTTTGCATTCGGAACTGTGACCGCGCCTGTCTTTTCAATCAGCTCGGCAGTATCCAGCGCCTGTGCGGAATCCGCCGCATCAAACGCCTCATTTTTCTGCTGTTTTGTGTGTTTCATTGTGTTTGTTCTCCTCCCATCATACGCAGGTTTTACCGCTAGTATCACCGAAAGGAGCACAATTATCCATCATACAGCTATACCATATCAGTTTATCATATTTCCCTCGAAAAGTCAACGTCGATTTCCACAGATACATCATACTGGAAGCCGGTTTTCCGCAATTATCCGTTAAATCAGGTGAAAATTTCAAAAAGGGCTTGACAAATGAAAAACGGAGCGGTATAATAAATACGATTAGTGAAGGCTAACCTTATTTTTTACCCCATCAGTTAGCATCTGCTAATTGATATACCTATACTTTCATTTCAATCGAAAGGAGATATGGTGGTACGCATATGACTTTGAAGGATGCTCAGGAAGGAAAAGAGTACATCATTCAGCAGATCGAAACAGATGACGAGGATTTAGATGCTTTTCTGTTCTCTCTCGGCTGTTACAGCGGCGAAGCGATCACAGTCGTTTCCAGAATGAAAAACAGCTGTATCGTTTCCATCAAGGACGGAAGATATAACATCGACAATCAGCTCGCCGAGGCCATCATCATATAAGCAGCGTGGTCAAAAAACAATCTGCTGATTGTTTTTTGACTACTAGTTAGTAAATGCTAACTGCATTGCCGCTTCCCCCGAAGATTGTATTCAGTGAAATCGCACAAGGAGGAACCCCTAAATGAGAATTGCTCTTACAGGCAACCCGAACTCAGGCAAAACAACCATGTACAATGCGCTGACCGGATCCAACGAAAAGGTCGGTAACTGGGCTGGTGTCACCGTTGACAAGAAAGAACGACCGATCAAAAAGGCGTTCTGCGCAGATGGTCAGCAGCTGGTTGCAGTAGACTTGCCCGGCGCATATTCCATGTCCCCGTTCACCAGCGAAGAAAGCGTCACCAGTTCCTATGTCAAAAAGGAAAACCCCGATGTAATCATCAATATTGTGGACGCGACCAATCTCAGCCGCAGCCTGTTTTTCACCACACAGCTGCTGGAGCTTGGAATTCCTGTTGTTGTGGCGCTGAACAAGAGCGACGTGAATGAAAAGAAAGAAACCAAAATTGACGCCGACGCACTGAGTAAAAAACTCGGCTGTCCTGTTGTCAACACGATCTCCACCTCCGCGGAGGGATTGAAGACTGTTGTGGAAACCGCAGCTTCTCTGTACGGCAAGGCACAGTCCGCACCCTATGTGCAGGGTGATATTGATATGACCGACAAGCAGTCCGTCGTGGCTGCCGACCGCAAACGGTTTGCATTCGTCAACCAGATTGTCAAGGACGTCGAAACCCGCAAGGTGCTGACCAAGGATAAAAACACAGGCGACAAGATCGACGCGATACTCACAAATAAATGGCTCGGCATTCCGATCTTCGCCGTTGTCATGTTCCTTGTGTTCCAGATCTCCCAGGTCTGGGTGGGTACGCCTGTTGCAGATCTGCTCGTCGGCTGGCTGGAAACATTCCAGGGCTGGGTCGGCGGACTGCTTGAAAACGCAAATCCTCTGCTCTCCGCTATTCTCGTTGACGGTGTCATCGGCGGTGTAGTTGCTGTGGTCGGCTTCCTTCCCCTGGTAATGGTAATGTACTTCCTTATCGCTCTGCTGGAGGACTGCGGTTATATGTCCCGTGCCGCTGTGGTGCTGGATCCCATCTTCAAAAAAGTGGGACTCTCCGGCAAATCTGTCATCCCCTTCGTCATCACCATCGGCTGCGCGGTACCCGGCATCATGGCAAGCCGTACAATCCGCAACGAGCGAGAAAGAAGAGCAACCGCAATGCTGGCGCCCTTTATGCCATGCGGCGCAAAGATTCCCGTAATTGCACTGTTTGCAGGTGCATTCT
>SVNN01000140.1 GCA_015066905.1 Ruminococcus sp. | reverse complement strand
TTCTCATCCTCTGGGATGAATCCTGGCACGCTGGTGTACTCGGCATCCTCGCCGCAAGAATGCTTGAGCGATTCGGCAAGCCCTGCATCCTCCTCACAGTGGAGGGAGATTCCGCAAAAGGCTCCATGCGCTCGTTCGGCGATTTTTCATCCTATCAGTGCCTGGATTTCTGCAAGGATCTGCTCACGCACTGGGGCGGACACAAGGGCGCCGGCGGGCTTTCACTGCCCACCGAACTGCTCCCCGAACTACGCCGCAGAGCTGAGGAATATGCCGCGCAGGAATTTGCGCAGATGCCTGTTCTGACCACAGAAGCTCTTACAATCCCACCGCGCCTGCTCAGTGTGGAACAGGTCGCCTCGCTGGATATGCTTGCACCGTTCGGCGAACAGAATCCCGAACCGCTGTTTGCGCTGCGCGGCGTCACGCTGACTAATATCACGCCCTGCAAATCGCCCGCGCATACGCGCCTGACCTTTCTTTATGAAAACAAGCCGGTGAATGCAATCTGGTTTTTCAAAAGCGCAGATCAGATTCCCTGCTGTACCGGCACGGTCTGTGATGTACTGGTACGCCTGTCGGTTTCGTCCTATCTCGGCAAGCCTGTCCTGTCGGTGCATTGCGCACAGCTGCGCGCCGCCGCTTTCGGTGTCTGCATCAACAAGGCAAAGAATCTCACGTTGGAGGACAGTTATTTTGCCGCCCGCGCCTCCTATGAGGCATACCGCAGGAAAGAAGCCCTCTCCCCCGCCTACTACGCACGCATGATCCCTACACGCGATGAGCTGGTCGCGGTCTACAAGCACATTCCCGAAACAGATACACAGATCGATACACTCTTTGTCCGTCTTGTGCGTAGCGGCATCAACTACTGCAAGCTCCGCCTGTGCCTGGATATCTTTGCAGAACGCGGACTGACCGACTTTTCACCGGCACATGAAACCGTCCGCCGTGTGAAAGTGGAACAGAAAGTAGATATTTTCGCATCCCCCGTTTATCTCGCACTGACTGCACATACCCAAAAAGGAGGAATTACAGTATGATAAACGATGAAGTCTATACGATCGACCTATTGATCCAGAAGATCCTCACAGAAGATAAGCAGTATGATCTGAGCAAGATCATTACTGCATACGAATTCGCTGCCAAGGCACACGAGGGACAAAAGCGTTCCTCCGGACAGCCGTATATCATCCATCCGCTGGCAGTAGCCTTCATCCTGCTGGAGCTTGGTATGGATACCGATACGATCTGCGGCGCGATGCTTCACGATGTTGTGGAGGATACCCCGGTCACGCTCGACGAAGTCAGAAAGCGGTTCGGACAGGATGTTGCAATGCTCGTGGACGGCGTGACAAAGCTCAACAAAGTCCCGATCTTTAACCGTGAAGAACAGCAGGCGGAGAATGTCCTCAAGATGCTCCTTGCCATGTCACAGGACATCCGTGTGATGATCATCAAACTCTGCGACCGCCTGCACAATATGCGCACCCTGCGCTATCGCCCCGATCACAAACAGAGAAATACCGCGCTGGAAACAATGAACATCTACGCGCCCATCGCTCACCGTCTGGGCATCCGCGCCGTCAAGGAGGAGCTGGAGGATCTGGCATTCCACTACCTCGACCCTTATGCCTACGCGGAAATTGAACATATTCTTGAGATCAAAAAGGAAGAACGCGAAGCATTCATCACCACCATCAAGGAGCGGATCGCACAGCGCTTCAGCGATGAAGATTTCCTCACACCACCCCAGATCGAAGGACGCGTCAAGAGCGTCTACGGCATCTACAAGAAAATCTTCATCAACCACAAGTCGATCGAAGAGGTGTATGACAAATATGCGGTACGCATCATCGTTTCGACCGTGGCAGAGTGCTACAACGTGCTCGGTCTGATCCATGATATGTTCCGCCCGATTCCCAACCGTTTCAAGGACTACATCTCCACCCCGAAGGCGAATATGTATCAGTCCCTGCACACCACTGTACTCGGCCGAGAAGGCATCCCGTTTGAAGTACAGATCCGCACCTGGGATATGCACGCGACTGCGGAGTACGGCATCGCCGCACACTGGAAATATAAAGAGGGCATCCAGGGACGCGACAAAATGGAGCAGCGTCTTGCCTGGGTGCGCCGCGTGATCGAAGCACAGCAGGCGTCGGATGACGTGGAAGAGATCGTCCGCATCATCAAAAACGATATCGCCCCGGAAGAGATCGTCGTTATGACGCCCAAGGGCGACTCTGTCACCCTGCCGGTCAACTCCACCATCATCGACTACGCATACCGCATCCACTCAGAAATCGGTCACAAGACCATCGGTGCCAAGGTGGACGGCAAGATCGTTTCCCTGGACTATCAGCTTCAGATGGGCGAGATCTGTGAAATTGTCACCAGCAAGGATCCCGGCAAGGGTCCGAGCCGTTCGTGGCTGGAGATTGCCAAAACGAACGAGGCAAAATCCAAGATCCGTGCGTGGTTCAAGCGCGAGTGCCGCGAAGAAAACATCGTTTCGGGAAAATCGGCACTGGACCGTGAATTCAAGCGCTATCAGATCCACATCCCCGCGGAAGAGTTGGAAGCCTTCCTTGCGGATGATCTGAAGCGTCACCACTGCAACTCCGTGGACGATTTCTATGCTGCTATCGGCTACGGCGGCATCCTGCTCTCGAAGATTATGACCCGTCTCAGAGAGCGGTATATCCGCAACTATAAGAATACAGCAGAAACTGCTCAGGCACCCACCGTGGATCCCAACGAAAAGGCACGGAGCACAAGCAGCATCCTCTTTGACGACGTTGAAAACTGCGTGATCAAATATGCACAGTGCTGCAATCCGCTCCCCGGTGATGACATCGTCGGATTCATCACACGCGGACACGGTATCTCCGTTCACCGCAAGGACTGCGTGAATTATGACGCGGCTATGAAACGGAACGATCCCGGCGAAGCGGAACGCTGGGTGAATATCCAGTGGGCAACCGCACCGCAGACCACCTCGATCCAGACAGGAATCGAAGTGCTTGGCACCGACCGGATCGGTCTGGTACACGACATCACAGGCGTTCTGCATGATATGCGAATCCCGATCATCCACTCCTCTTCCCGCAATCTGAAAAACGGAAATGCACTGTTCACGGCGGCAATCTCTATTGCGGGAACTGATCAGCTCAAACAGCTGATGGAAAAACTCAAGCGTCTGCCTGAGATCATCTCGGTAGAGCGTGCGGTACAGCGCCATGAGTAAGCACATCACGATCCCGTCCATCGCAAGGCTTCACCTGCGGATGCTTTCTCCTGCCCTTGCGATCGGCGGCATTAAAATGACGGTTCTCGTCAAGGATAATCCGCAGGTACGCGCCTTCAGCGCGGAACTTTCCTCCCAAGGACTCTGTGCGCCTGCCGCCGTATTCGGCGCACAGCTTGCCGATGCGCTCAGCCGTGGCGCGATCTCTCCGAACACAGAATTCTTCCTCCCTGCCATCCACCCGTCGTGCAATATGGCGCAGAGTGCGATGCAGCTCCAGCAGTTCCTCCGCGACAAGAATCTCCCTGTGGTACCGCTGCTTTCCGCGCCCAAGGGCGTGCCGGATCTGAACCAGAATGAACTGATTGCTGCGGCACCAAAGGCGATCGGCGGTCTTTGCGGCGGTGACCTGCTTACCCAATTGTCGCTCCAGGCGCGGGCATATGCCATTTCTGCAGAAGAAGTTGATGCGCTGACAGATGCGTGGTCGCGCAAATTCTCATCCATGGCAAGCGGCAATCTGCTTCGTCTCCGTCCGTCGCTCCGCAGTGCGGCAAAGGATATGATCAAAGAATTCCAGTCCCTCCCTACAAAGCGGATCCGTCTGCGGCAGGTCGGAATTTTAGGTGCACCGTTTCTCAAATATTCCGACGTTGCAAACCACGGGCTGTATGATCTTCTTGCAGAGGCACACTGCGTGCCTGTATTCTGCGGCGTGACCGATCTGATCGTATCCAAGCTTGAAACCGCAATACAGGACAATCCTGCACTGAACAAGCCGATGCAGCTTGCGGCACAGCAGATGTTCGGCACAATTCTCGACATCCGCAAGGATATGTCTGCACTGATGAATAAAACAGGGCTTTACTGTGCCCCCGTACCCGTGAAAAAGAAATCGGATGAAACCGAACTCCGGGCGCTCTCCGCCTGCGGCGTCAGCGACTATCTCGTACTGTCCGCCGAAGGATGCAGCTGTACCGAAACAGAACAGCTCAGTCAGCTTCGCGCATCACGCCCCGATCTGCACTTTGAGATC
>SVNN01000009.1 GCA_015066905.1 Ruminococcus sp. | reverse complement strand
ACTATGAATATGCCGCCGCAGTATATCGGCGATCGGGCAGTGGTACAGAACTCCATGATCTCTGAGGGCAGCAGCATCAACGGTACGGTTGATTTTTCGATCATCTTCAGCGGTGCTACAATCGAAGAGAATGCAACCGTAAAATATAGTATCGTAATGCCCGGTACCGTCATCAAGGCAGGCGCTGTTGTGGAATATGCCATTGTCGGCGAGGACTGTGTCATTCACGAGAACGCACACATCGGTGTGAGTCCGGAAACCGTCGAGAACCGCGACGAATGGGGTATTGCGGTCATCGGTCACAATGTAGATGTTTCCGAGGGAACATCGGTTGGTCCGAAAAAGATCGTTTCTGAGAACATATAAGGAGATGTGGAGCTATGAGTGGAAATGTTAGTGTATTGGGATTGATTTTTGCAAGTATGCACGATTCCTCAATTATAGACCTGACCAAACAGCGGACAATGGGTTCGATCCTCTTCGGCGGACGTTACCGCCTGATCGACTTTCCGCTTTCTAATATGGTAAACTCTGGCATCAGTGATGTCGGTGTAATCACGAAGTCCAACTACGGCTCTCTTCTGGATCACCTTGGTTCCGGCCGTGAGTGGGACCTTTCCAGAAAGAAAGGCGGTCTGCATCTGCTTCCGCCGTTCAGCCATGTCGGCAGCGGCATCTACCGCGGTCGTCTGGAGGCGCTTGACGGCGTGTGGGATTATGTGGATCACTCCAATGCAGAGTATGTCGTACTGTCTGACTGCGATATCGTAACTACGATTGACTATCGTCCGATCATCGAGTCGCACGTACAGAGCGGCGCAGATATCACGCTTGTTTATGCAAAGGGCTATTACGACAAGGACAAGAACCGTTCCGCAACGATCCTCGGTATTGAGCCTGACGGTACAGTCAATGACGTGATGATCGATCCGCCGATGACAGGCGCGTGCAACCTCTGTCTGGATATGTTCGTGATGCGTAAGGACTTCCTCAAGAAGATCGTCAAGGAGGCAATGAGCCGCAACCGGTACAGCTTCGGCCGTGATATCCTGCAGGATAAGGAAGCAGGATATAATCTGCACGCATATGAGCATACCGGCTATTATGCGAGAATCGACAGTCTTGCAAGCTTCTATGACGCAAATATGCAGCTGCTGGATCACGAAAACCGCAGCCGCCTGTTCGGCAAATCTGCGCCGATTTATACCAAGATTCACGACAACGGCCCTGCAAGATTCGGTCTGGATTCTGAGATCAAGAATTCTTTGATCGCGGATGGCTGTGTGATCGAGGGCAAAGTCGAAAACTGCGTGCTCTTCCGCGGCGCAAAGATCGGAAAGGGCTCTGTGGTCAAGAATTGCGTGATTATGCAGAATACCGTGATCGGTTCGAAGTGCAATCTCAACTGTGTCATTACGGATAAGGATGTTGAGATTGTGGATGATCGCGTGCTGACCGGTTCTGAGAGCTATCCGCTTTACATCGGTAAGGGTGCCAAGATCTAAGACAAAAACTGAGGAGGGTGATTGTATTGAATATTCTATTTGCTGCCAGTGAGGCTGTACCCTATGTTGCATCGGGTGGTCTTGCTGATGTTGCCGGATCTTTGCCGGCGGCGATTACCGCAAAGGGACATGACTGCCGCGTGGTTGTTCCGCTTTATAAAAGCATTTCCGCGCAGATGCGCTCTACCCTGACATTTCTGACGAACATTACCGTTGATGTTGCGTGGAGAAAGCAGTACTGCGGCATCTTCACAGGAATCTGCAACGGCGTCACCTATTACTTCATTGATAATGAATATTACTTCGGTCGTGACGGAATTTACGGATTCTATGATGACTGTGAGCGATTTGTATTCTTCAGTCGCGCTGTGCTGGAGATGATCCGCTATATCGACTTCAAGCCGGATATCATTCATGCAAATGACTGGCAGGCGGCGCTGATTCCTGTATATTATCAGGTATTCTACCGCTATCAGCAGGGTTATGATAACATCCGCACCGTGTTTACCATTCACAACATCCAGTATCAGGGTAAGTACGGCAAGGAAGTCATTAATGAGCTGATGGGCATTCCGCTCTATCATGCATCTCTGCTGGAATATGACGGCTGCGTGAATATGATGAAGGGTGCGATCGAAACCGCTGACAAGGTCACGACTGTCAGTCCGAGTTATGCATGGGAGATTCTTGATCCGTGGTATTCACACGGTCTGGATCGCGTGCTGACGCACAAGCAGTATAAGCTTTGCGGCTTTATCAACGGCATTGACCAGGAGATGTATAACCCGACCAAGGATCCGCTGATTCCGTTCAATTTCTCGGTGGATGATCTCAGCGGCAAGGCGAAGTGTAAACAGGCGCTGCTGGAAGAGCTTGGCTTGCAGGAGGGGGATGAGCCGATCATCGGTATCGTAACCCGTTTTGTATCCCACAAGGGTATTGATCTGATCCGCTATGTATTTGAGGAGATTCTGAATCTCGGCTGCAAATTTGCAATTCTGGGCAGCGGAGAGAAGATCTTTGAGGACTTCTTCAAGGAGATGGCGTGGCGTCATCCCGATCGCGTCAGCGTAACGCTCGGATTTATCCCGCAGCTTGCAAGAAAGATCTATGCGGGTTGTGATATGTTCCTGATGCCGTCCCAGAGTGAGCCGTGCGGTCTTGCACAGATGGTTGCAATGCGCTATGGCACACTGCCGATCGTCCGTGAAACCGGCGGTCTGCGCGATTCCGTCCGCGACGGCGGCGGTGAGAACGGCAACGGCTTCACCTTCAAGACCTACAACGCGCATGATATGCTGGGCGCTGTTAGCCGTGCAAAGCAGGCGTATGATGATACGGCGCGCTGGAAGGAGATTCAGAAAACTGCGATGACTGATGATTTCAGCTGGAGCAATTCTGCTGAGCTGTATCTCGGACTGTATCGCGAGCTTGTGCAGCGTCAGGATTAAGTAAGTATGAAAAAACTGCATCGGAGTGGATCCGATGCAGTTTTTTGTGTGGATGAATATATTATTGCCGAACTGAAGGCGAAGAGGTGCGTTGGTTGTCTTTGCAGCATTGTTCAGAAAACAAAAAACGGATATCACCGAAGTGATATCCGTTTTGGAGCTGTTTACTGGATTTGAACCAGCGACCTCATCCTTACCAAGGATGTGCTCTACCAACTGAGCTAAAACAGCATTTTGTATTTTGGAGTTCCTCTCCTTGACTGCTTTATAATTATACACCTGTTTATCAGAAAAGTCAAGCATTTTTTTCGAAAAAAAGTGTTTTTCTTCACTTTTGTTTATTTTGCATAATTTTTCTGGGAATTCAAGGTGAAAACAGTAGAAAAATAATGGAATATGGCAGAAAGAATATACTTTTTGCGCGATCTGTGCTATAATTATAGATGTATTTTCGCAAATCTTTGATTCTGTTTGAAAGGGGACAGGAATGAAAAAGAGATTCAGCACATCAATTTCCGTTCTTCTTGCCGCTTTGCTCGTGGTGTTTCCGATTGATCTTTCGGCTTTTTCCACAGCGGATACATATCTGAATTCCATTTATGGATCGCAGACCGTGTTTGCAGAGGAAGAGGAAGAACCTCTGTTTTCGCTTTCCGTTCCGGACATCTCTGCGTCGCCAGGTGATCTCGTGAAGATTGAAGTGCAGGTGCAGGGGAATATCGGCTTTACCAGCGCAGTTCTGATGCTGGACACCGGCAGCGGCAGCCCGATTCTTCCTGTGCTGGGCGGTGCGACGCCGCTGTTCCAGACTGCGATTACCGAACCGCTGCTCTCGTGGCAGAGTCATATGACCAACGGAATCTGCTACTATTATACCATGATGTCGCAGTATTATGAAGGTAACGGCACCTTGTTTTCAGCATATTTTCGTGTGGCTGATGACGCACGTGCCGGAAGCTATCCGGTGCAGCTTTCCTGCAAAAAGCTGCGTAACGGATCGGAAGATCTTACGGTGGAATTGATTTCGGGTTCCGTCACAGTTGGTGATCCGCAGGAAACCACAATGCCGACAATGCTGACGACAACAACAGCAGAAACCACCACAGAAACGACCACGACCACAATTATGACCGACAGCAAGCCGGAGCCATATCGTTATGGAATTGATGTATCGCGCTGGCAGGGTGAGGTGGACTGGACCAAGGTGAAAAAGAGCGGCAAGGTCGATTTTGCCATCATGCGCGCAGGCTATGGCAAGGAGTATGATCAGGTGGATCCGACGTTTCACACAAATATGAAAAACGCGCAGGCGGCGGGAATTCCCTGCGGCGCTTACTGGTACAGCTATGCAGTCTCTGCGGCAGATGCCAAACAGGAGGCGAAGGTATTTCTGGATACAATCAAGGGCTATTCGTTTGAATATCCCGTAGTATTCGATATTGAAGACCCCTCCCAGTCAACGCTTTCGCCGTCTGTGATCGCCGAGATCATTGACACTTTCTGCGGTGCTGTGGAGGCAGAAGGATACTATTGTGTACTATATAGTTATGCGTCATTTTTCAACAGCCATATTCCGGATTCGACCGAAAAGAAATATGACATCTGGGTGGCGCACACGCAAACGACCAAACCGGATTATACAGGGAATTACGGAATCTGGCAGTACAGTCATACGGGAGCGGTTTCGGGCATCAGCGGCGATGTGGATATGAACTACGCGTACCGCGACTACCCTGCAATCATCAAAAACGGAAATTTCAACGGGTTCAAAGGAGAATGAATATGGACAAAATTGCAAGCTTTCAGGTTGATCACACCAAGATCGGGATTGGAATGTACATCTCCCGCGTAGATGGGGATATTGTAACCTACGACGTCAGAATGTGCGTGCCGAACGGCGGCAGCTATCTCGCACCTGCGGCGGCGCATACAATCGAGCATCTGTTTGCGACCATCGCACGCAACAGCACCTGGAAAGACGATGTCATCTACGTCGGCCCGATGGGTTGTCAGACGGGATTCTATCTGCTGATGCGCAGTGCGGCACACGCAGACGCGATCGCGCTTGTAAAAGAAGCGATGGAAAAAATTGCAGTATATGACGGCGAGATTCCTGGAAATTCAGAGGTGGAATGCGGCAATTACCGGCTGCACGATCTTCCCGGCGCGCGTGAAGCGGTGCGCCCGATTCTGGCAGTTCTGGCGGATTATGCCGAAGAAAAGCTGGATTATTCCTGGCACATGAACCAAAATTGATTTATTTTTTTGTTCAGGATGCTGAAATTCGATGCAAAGAATGTCGAAACCAAAAAAAGCCATTGCATTTTTTCAAACGGTTGGTATAATGGTTACAGTGTTACCGATTTGTAACCAATTTCACGCCGACGCCGATTCTGAGCGATCCGGCGACCGAAAGGAGCTGTTTGGATGAGAGAGAAACGTCAGGACGACATTCGACCGTGTGACGTTTCGAGAGGGCCTGCCGAAGGAGCTGACAGAAAGCGCAGGACCCATTCGCGAAGAAAATCACTGCCCGCATTTATGATCCGGCTGTTTGTGCGCCTTGGCGGACTGATTCACATCTGTCTGCTGAAAGGACTCTATTATCTGCTCCGTGGGATGCAGTATCTGGTTCTGGGTGTCCTCTATGCACCACGCCTGCTGAAGGAACCGCTCAGACGCCTGTGCACATTTTTGTTCCGTCCGATACGGACGCAGATGCAGTATGCGGATCACATCTATAAAAATATCCGTGCTGCCAAAAGGCGCGGAAAGGGCGGCGTTGCTGCTGCAGCAATCCGTTCTGTCGGGGCATATCTCTGCGGCGAGAACGGCTTGTTTATCACGCTGTTCAACTGTGCCGCGCCCATTGTTTCCATCGCATTTTTCCTCGGTGTAATTCACTACGGTGCGAGTCTGGACTACGGACTGAGCGTGGAGTATAACGGCGAAGCACTCGGCGTTGTGACGAGTGAGAGTGAGGTGGATTCCGCCACGCGCGAGGTTAAGCAGCGCATTGCGGATGTGGAAAGCGCAGATCTGACGATCCACACGCCGCGGCTTTCGCTGACGATCCTGGATGACGGCATGCCGTATGTCACTACGGCGGCGCTTGCAAACCGGATGCTGGAGCATTCAGATGTACCGCTGACTGAGGCGTGGGGCGTTTATCTTGACGGCAGGTTTTATGCCGCTGTACACGACAAAACCATCGTGGAGGACGCATTGCTTCAGAATCTTGCGGAATTTCAGCTGCCGGATCAGGCAACGGACGTTGGCTATCAGAAAGAAGTGACTTATCAATCCGGACTTTATGTCGCAGACAGCCTGATGGATGAAAAGGCGCTTTGTGAGAAGCTGACGCAGACCACACGATATGAAACCACACATACCGTCGGGGAATATGAAACCCTGCTGACGATCGCGCTTCGCTATTCGATGGAAAAAGAAGAGCTGATCGCGCTGAACCCAGAGCTGGAGGAGGACGATACGCTCGTTGTCGGACAGCGGCTGACGGTGGAAAAGGAAAGCCGTGTGCTGCCGATCGTCTGTACGGTTCAGATGACGATTCCGAGCTTTATCGAGTATGATACGGTAGAGCTGGAAACCAGCGCGGTGAATAAGGGCGATACCAAGGTGCTGGTTCCCGGTGAACGCGGTGAGAAATCGAATGTCGTGGATATTTTCTATGTCAACGGCACAGAGGAATCCCGTACTGTTATCTCCTCCACGATTCTGAAAGAGCCTGTTTCCGAACAGATCGGCATCGGCACATACAGCGCTGCGCCTTCGTCGGGAACGACAAAGTTAAACGGAACCGGACAATTCAGCTGGCCTGTGAACGGCGGCTATATCAGCGATCCGTTCATCAGCAACCGTAACCATAAGGGGCTTGATATTGCCGCACCTGCGGGGACGGAGATTTATGCGGCTGCTGACGGCGTTGTGACTGTGGCGGGATGGAATTCCGGCGGCTACGGCTATCTCGTGATGATTGATCACGGAAACGGATATACCACCGTGTACGGACACTGCAGTGTGATCTGGGCGGCAGTCGGTCAGACCGTGTCGCGCGGACAAAGCATTGCAACCGTTGGTTCAACCGGAAATTCCACAGGAAACCATCTGCACTTTGAAGTGCGCGAGAACGGCATCTGCCGCGATCCCGGCGCATATATCCGTGTGAATACAGATTAAGATCAAAGCCGTTTGGGGTCTGAACCAAACGGCTTTTTTCCGAAAGGACGAACAGTGTGAAAGAGTTTATTATTACCGAAAACGACGCCGGTCAGCGTCTGGACAAGTTCCTTGCCAAGGCGGCACCCGCACTTCCGAAGGGGATGCTTTGCAAGGAGGTGCGGAAAAAGAATATCAAGCGCAACGGGAAACGATGTGAGATCTCTGATCGTCTGGAGCCGGGCGATGTGATCCGCCTGTATCTCAAGGACGAATTCTTTGAGAAGACGCAGAAAACGACCTCTGCTGCTGTATCAGCACAGCCGTTGGATGTGCTGTATGAAGACGAACGGGTTTTGGTGGTCTATAAGCCCGTGGGACTGGTGGTACATAGTGATGACGGCGGCTCGTCGGACACGCTGATCGGCCGCGTGCTGCATCATCTGATTGGCACAGGTGCATATGTACCGGACCGCGAGCAATCGTTTACGCCGGCGCTCTGCAATCGGCTGGATCGTAATACAAGCGGAATTGTTCTGGCGGCAAAGACGGCAGAGGCGCTGCGGACGGCAAATGAAATGATACGCGACCATGCCGCGGCAAAGAAATATCTTTGTGTTGTAGCTGCACCACCGCCGAAGCAGGCAGATGCGTGTTTGGCATATCACCGCCGCAGAGAGGGCGAGCGGATCGTGACGATTTCTGACCGGCCGGGTGCGGAGTTCCGCGAGATCCGCACTGATTACCGTGTATTGGAACGTCGTGCAGATGGACTGACGCTGCTGGAGGTGACGTTGCACACGGGAAGGACGCATCAGATCCGCGCGCATCTGGCGCATCTTGGCTGTCCCATTCTTGGCGATGAGAAATACGGCGACCACGAAAAGAACCGTGCGCTGCGCGAAAAGCATCAGGCGCTTTGTGCCTATCGTCTGGAATTATCAGAAGCGTTCGGCGGTGTTCAGATTTCTGTGCCTGCAGAAAAAATCGGGTTTTTACAGAAATACTTTTCGTCTGTGCGGCTGTGATTTCCGTTTCTTGACAGAGTTTACAACGCGTGCTATAATTAAAAGAAGAATTTTTGCTGTATGCTGTTACCTTTTGGTCAGCTGGAGCGTATATCAAGTAAGACGCGGAACTGCCGCCGCGGATCGGAGGTGATACACCATGTATACAACAGCAGAGCCAACTGCTTTGCCTGTTCAGGAACTGACATCTGAACAGGTCATTTCGCTGTACGGTGATATGGTGTATCGTCTGGCATATTCGATCGTCCGCACCAAAGACGATGCAAACGATATGTTCCAGGAGGTTTTCCTCCGTTATATCCGTGACGGCGGTCAATTTGAAAATGAGGAACACAGGAAACGCTGGCTGATGCGTGTGACTGTCAACTGCTGCAAATCCTTTTATCGTTCTTCTGAACGCAGGCGCACAGTTCCGATTGAGGAACGGGAAGCGGCGGCACAGGAGGCATATCCTGAGCTGGATGTAAAGGTGGATATCGCACAGGCGATGGCACAGCTGAAGCCGGACGACAGAATGCTTTTACATCTGTTCTATTTCGAAGACCGCACAATCGCTCAGATCAGCACGATTCTGAACCGCCCCGGGCCATTGGTCAAGGTGCAGCTCAGCCGTGCGCGCGGAAAGCTGAAAAACTGTCTGAAGGGGGTGTATGAGATATGAACCTTCGTGATGTGTTTCATGCTGCGAACGATGATATTACTCCTTCTGAGCATCTGATTTCCGAAACGCTGGAGAAAATGGCACAGACAGAGGCGGTACCTGCAAAAAAACGCGGATATATGCGTTTTGTCCGTGTGGCGGCAGTGGCGGCTTGCTGTGTTGTGATCGCGGTGACTGCTGCCTTGCTCCATCCTGATCAGCATCAGCTTCCGGCAGATCCGCCTGTGGAAACAACGGGTACTCTGCCGCAGGATACAACGGCATCGCCGGATGGTTCACCCGTGACGACCACAACTCCGGCGGACGAAACGACTCATATGACCCAGACGACCGCGGAAGGAGAAACAGTGCCCCAGACGGGAACTGTCGGTACATCAACGACAGGCACCGATACACCGCAGCATACGACTACGCTGTCTTTGACGGGACAGCCGGAAACGACCGGAATAACAAGCGATATGCAAAACAGCACGGATTCCGGTCATGCCACGATAACAACAGTGCAGACAGGAAGCGGCGTTGTGACAGGCAGTACAACACAATCTATTGTACCCCCCTGGCAAACCACGACCTATTATACAACAACAACGCACTATACGACCACGACATACGATACAACTACCGCGCACCAGCAGACTACGACGGCGCTGGAGGAAACAGAAACAACGACACAGCCGGAGACTGCTGCAACAAGCACGACCACAACTACAACCACCGCATATCAGACCAGCGGAACCTCTCCGACGACTACGACGATGCAAGATGTTCCCTCAGAGGGGATTATACTTGATTATCTGACGATCGGTTCTGTAGATCTGACTGTTGTAGAAGCTGAGTGGTGTGAGCTGGAAGCGACAACCACGACCACATCGGGCGGCAGCAGCGATCTGACCTTTACCGAAGCAGAGGCATATTACGGCATTGCGTTCTATGATGCGCTGGGTGGTCTTTCCTGCAACCAGGATTCGATCTCCGAGGACGAGGGCGTTTTGACCTACGGGAATATGAACGCAGGGCTGTATACACCTGCAATTATGCTGTCAGTATATACGGACGGAAGCCCGCCGGGTGGTGAGGTCTTCCTGGATGACAGCTGCTTTGAGGGTGTCGGAGATGTCGAGGTGGGAATCGGCATTTTGGAGCCTGTCTGGAATGCAGACGGAACACTTGCTTCCATCCAGCAATGGTGTGCGGTGCTCTACTATCCCAACGGCACGGCTGTGCAGGTTTATGCAAAGGGGATGACATCGTCTGACTTTGCTGAGATTCTGACAGACCTGATCGATCCCTAGCAGAATATTGCAACGAACCGCTGTATCAGAACGGATACAGCGGTTTTTGTGTTTTGATTTGCAGATGGGTGGATCTTCCTCTTGACAAACTGTGCGTATTGTGGTAGACTGAATACGAACAATTTGAGTGGCATAAAGGAGGGCGGAATATGCAGATTCAGGAGAAGATCAAACGGCTTCGGCAGCAGCGCGGGATGACGCAGAGCGAATTGGCAGAGCGCGTCGGTGTATCGCTGCGGAGCATTCAGAATTATGAGCTGGGTATGCGCTATCCGAAACGCGACATACTGGATCGCCTGTGCGATGCGCTGGAGGTGTCGCTGGAATATCTGGTTTCTAGTGGGGATCGTTTTCTGATGGATGCCGAGGAAGAGGGCGGTGCAAGAGGAAAACGCGCTGCACAGCAGCTGATTGACAGCGCGGACGCTTTGTTTACGGGCGGCGTGCTGAGTGAGGAGGATCAGGACAAGGTGATGCTCGCACTGCAGAAGATCTACTGGAAGACCAAAGAGAAGAATCAGAAATATACACCGAAGAAATATCGGGACGAAGAATGATCCACGCAGATTTTCTTTGGAAGGAGGGAACAACGGGTGACCGCAGAACGAATTTTTGCATTGACGCAGGAGATGATCCGCCGTCACAGCACAACAGATCCGACAGAGCTGGCCCAGGCACGCGGCATTGACATAGAATTCGCGGATCTCGGCGCACTCAAGGGACTGTACACGGTCTTTGCGCGGTGCCGCTATATTGTAGTGAATGAGCAGCTTTCTGAGCAAATGCAGCGGCTGGTGATCGCCCATGAGCTGGGGCATGATCTTCTGCACGCAGCGTTTACCAATCATACCTTCCGCGAGTTTTCGCTCTATGATATGACCGCAGGACCGGAGCGGGAGGCAAATCTGTTTGCGGCAAATCTGCTTCTCCCGGATGACGTGGTGTGCGTCTATGCTTCTGAGGGACGCACTGCGGCACAGATCGCACAGATGCTGGGTGTTCCTGAAGCGCTGGTACAGCTGAAACTTTGTGATATGAACCGGCGTGGCTTCGGTTTTTCCACTGTGCAGCCGCCGCGCGGTGATTTTTTACGATAAGGGTGTTTGACAGGCGTCCACATCTCTTTTACGGCTTTTTCTGTCGCTTATCATACAATTTTCACATTCGGGAGTATAATAATAACCATAGCAGAGAGGAATCCTACTCTTTGATGTGTCTGATATACGATTCACGGTCAGACAGAAAGGATGAAGTGTGATGAACGATTTCAATCAGCAGAATCAGAATGAAAATATGCAGCCGAAGACGCCGCAGCAGAACAGCTACAGCTCGATGCGGACCGATCATGGCACACAGCAGTTTTATACGTATAACAACCAGCCGATGCAGAGCGACGCGGCAGCTGTGCCGCGGAAGAAAAAGCGTCATATCCTTCCGATTATCGCAGGTGTGACCGCAGGGGTGCTTCTGGTGTCCTATGCGTCGATCCAGTGTTATCGTTTTGCAAATAGCAACGATACGCTCCGTGCGTTTCTGAATCCCGGTGAGCAGACATCTGTCAGCAGTTCGCTGCAGTCGGATAGCGACAACAAAGGGAATTCGGCTGTGGCAACGCCTACGGTGAACGAACAGGAATATACCGGCGAAAGCTGGCTGACGGTGCTGGAGCGCGGCAACAGCCTGACGACAACACAGATTGTTGCAAAGTCGATGCCTTCTGTGGTCGGTGTTTCAGCGACCTATACCTGGGAGGAGACTTATACAGGCTGGTTCGGCGGCATGCCGCAGAAGCAGGAGCAGAGCGCGGTCGGAACCGGTACTGGCATCATCATGACGGAGGATGGCTATGTGATCACCAACGCTCACGTCATTTATGATTCCAACTACGGAGGCAAGGCAAGTGAGGTTACCGTTGTACTCAGTGAGGAATCCGGACAGAAGGAGAAAGAGCAGAAGGCGACGATCATCGGTTATGATGTGGAATCTGACCTTGCGGTACTGAAGATTCAGGCAAAGGGTCTTACTGCGGCGGAATTCGGCGACAGCGATCAGCTGCAGGTAGGAGAGCTTGCAATTGCAATCGGCAATCCGCTTGGATTTGAACTCTTCGGTTCTGTGACCTGCGGTATCGTTTCCGCGCTGAACCGCGAGGTGACGATCAACGACAATACGATGAATCTGATCCAGACCGATGCGGCGATCAACTCCGGTAACTCCGGCGGTCCGCTGATCAACGGCAGCGGTCAGGTAATCGGCATCAACTCCGCCAAGCTTTCCAGCAGCTATTCCGGAACCACGATCGAAGGACTTGGTTTTGCAATTCCGATTACAGAAGCACAGGTCATCATCAACGATCTCATCAACTACGGTTATGTAACAGGCAAGCCGCAGATCGGCATTACGACCGTGAATGTGAGTGAAACACAGTCGAGTATGTACCGTATTCCTGTCGGCGTATATATCGCTGAAGTCACAGAGGGCGGTGCCGGTGATCTGGCTGGACTGAAAAAGGGCGATGTCATCATCGCTATCAATGGCACGACCGTGCAGACCGTAGATGAACTCAACAAGATCAAGGACGAGTTCAGCGTCGGTGATACAATCACACTGACTGTCACCCGTGCAGATGTGGATATGGATGTTGACGTTGTTCTGCAGGAAAAGCGTCCGGTATTAGAATGATCAAACACAGACTTCAGGTTATTTCTTCCTTTTTTACAAAAGGGACAGCCATTTCTCGGCTGTCCCTTTTACTTGCTTTTTGGGCGAAAAAGGAGTATAATAAAACCATGCTTTTTGAGAGGAAGAGGTACTTTGCTTGGGAAGATTGCATCTATGTATATTACGCTTGCACCGGCGATTTTTGCCGGAATTCTGAATATGGCCTGGTGCAAAGCGCCCATTGCCCGCGGCATTCAGGTGCCGATTGACGGCGGCAGGACGCTGTGGGATCAAAAGCGAATTTTCGGCGACAACAAGACCTGGAAAGGCGTTGTCGGGATGCTTTTGTTTGGCTCGGTTTCTGCTGTACTGTGGGGATTGCTCTGCGGCGCATTGCCGGCTCTGGAAACGCGGAATTTTTTCTATGTAAATCACGAAAACACAGTGGTATATAATCTGCTGACCGGTGCGGCGGCAGGACTGCTGTATGCGCTGTTTGAACTGCCGAACAGTTTTCTGAAGCGACGGCTGGATATCCGTCCCGGAAAAACGCGGATGGGTGCAGGTAAGCTGTTTTTCATCATTCTCGATCAGGCAGATTCTGTATTCGGCTGTGTGCTGGTCGTCTGTGCGGTATATCCGATGTCGGTCGGGTTTTATCTGCTTTATGTGCTGATAGGTGCGGTGACGCATCTGCTGATGAATATGCTTTTATATGCATGCCATCTGAGAAAAAATATGTTTTAGTTGGGAGATATACAGCGAATGGAATTGACTGCACTTTCTGAAATTACGGCGTCTGCGCAGACAGGTAACAAAGCCTTTGCACTTGCGGAGCTGATCCGCGCAGGTATGTGTGTGCCGGATGGATTTGTTCTGGACAGCAGGGTGTATGATGCGGTTTTGCGTGAAAATCATGCACAGGAAAAGGTGAACGATCTGCTGCAGACGCTGACCATGGAAAATGCCGCAGAACTGAGCCGCACGCTTTCTGCCTATGCTGCTGAATTTGTCCTGCCGCAGACGCTGCGTTCTGCAGTGGAACAGCGTCTGAAGCCCGGTGCAGCCTATGCGGTTCGCAGCAGCGGACTGATGGAGGATCTTGCGGGATTTTCGTTTGCAGGACAGTATGAAACGGTGATCGACGTCAGCGGAATCGACGCGGTTGCGGATGCGATCTGCACCTGCTATCGTTCTTTATTTTCAGAAACAGTTCTGACCTATCTTGCGAATCATCATCTCAGCGGCGGAACGCTTCGCATGGCGGTGATCGTGCAGGAGCTTGTCCGTTCTGAGATCAGCGGTGTGATGTTTTCGGTCAATCCCGTCAGCGGCTGTGATAAGGAGGCGCTGATCGAAGTCGCACAGGGACAGGGAGAGGCGCTGGTCAGCGGACAGGTCAGCGCAGAGCAATATCGCTTCAATTGGTTTGATGATAAACTGACAGAACGCGGCGGCACACTGCTCACGGACGCACAGGTCGCGATGCTCGGAAGACAGGCACTCGCGATCCAGCTCCATTTTGGCTATCCGTGTGACATTGAATTTGCCTTTGCGGACGATGTGCTCTGGATCTTGCAGGCAAGAGCGATTACAAAACTGCAGTACGGCGGTATCCGGGAGCAATGGACCACTGCCGACTTCAAAGACGGCGGTGTATCTGCAACCATCTGCCGTCCGTATATGTGGAGTTTGTATGAATATATCTGGGAGAGCGAATTCCGCGGTTTTCTCGTGGAGTCGAAGATTCTCCGCGCAGATCAGCTGGGCAAGCTGGGCGAGATGTTCTATGCGCGTCCGTACTGGAATCTTTCTGTGGCAAAGCGTGCAATGGCAAAGGTGCCGGGATATAAGGAGCGCGATTTTGACAACGAACTCGGCGTTGCGGTGACATATGAGGGCGACGGTGAGACCACCAGGATCACGCCGGGCAGCGTGTTCGGGATCGTTCGGATGGCGCTGATGCAGAAAAAAATTGTTGCCGAACGTAAAAAACAAGCGCAGGCACTGAAGGATGACCTGCTGGGGATTTATCAGAACCGACTGCGCCAGCTGGATGAAATGATGTCACCTGAAGCACTGAAGACAGCGTGGAGCAATCTGATTTTTACCGATTATCTGAAAAGTGAGGGTACTTACTTCCGTCAGATCTTTATCAATATGATCCATCAGTCGCTGTTTCGTGATACGATTCTCAAGCATACTGACCGCAGCGGATATTTCCGTCTGATCGGCGGTCTGGATCATGTTTCTCATCTGCTTCCGTTTTATGATATGTGGGAGATCACAAGGGACATCCGTTCGGATGCTGCCGCTTTGTCCTTCTGGAATACGCACACAGATGAGGAGATCATACAGGTGATGGAATCGGGCGGAACAGACGGACGTGCAGATCGGGTGCGTGCGCATATCAGCACCTTCGGCTACCATTCCGAAAAGGAACTGGATGTGGCATATCCGTGCTTCGCCGAGGATGTGCCGGCGGTGGTGCGTGCGTTTCGCGATACGCTCGCCCTTGCGGATGACTGCAGTCCGATTGCAGACCGTGAGCGACTGAAGACGGAGTATCAGCAGGAGCTGGAGACAATCGGCAAGCGCACCGGCGCGCGTACATACAAAAAGCTGTGCCGGAAGATCGATGAGATGCGCGGCATGCTCTGGTGGCGGGAGGAATTCCGCGACGTTTCCACGCGGTTTTATTATCTGATCCGACTTTACACCCTGCGGCTAGCCGAAGTGCTCTGCAAGGAGGGTGTTCTGACGCAGGAAGCAGATATCTGGTTTACCAAAATTGCGGATGTGCAGGATTATCTGGACGGAAAAACAGATGTTGAAGCACTTCGTGCGATTATTGCGCGGAACCGTCAGTATTATCGCGCGTTCCGTAATTATATGAGCGAGAATGAAATCGGCCGCGGCTTTGATCATATTGCGGCACCGGCAGGCAGCTGTACGCTGTCGGGCATCGGCTGCAGCAACGGCATGATTACAGGAACAGCCCGCGTGATCGGGGGTCTGGAGGAAACCGACCGTCTGCAGGTGGGGGATATTCTGATCACGCGTTTTACAGATACGGGCTGGACGAGCAAATTTGCCCTCCTCGGCGGAATTGTAACCGAATACGGCGGTATTCTTTGCCATGCGGCGATCGTTTCGCGTGAGTACGGCATCCCCTGTATCGTCTGTGCGGATGGTGCAACGACAAAGATTCCCGACGGTGCGCGGATTACAATCAACGGTGAGACGGGCGCAATTACAATTCTGGAGTAGGTGAACGATGACGATCACAGTATATGACCGCCGCACAGCAACGCTGATACAGGAGCCGCAGTACGGCGCAAAGAAGCTGCAGTTTTTATATGAAACCATTCCCGGACGGATCATCCTCCGGCTGTTTATCTGCGGCAGATGGTATTCCCGTTACAACGCAAGGCGTGAAAATAGTCCGAAATCGGCGGCAAACATTGCGCCGTTTGTGAAGCAGTACGGAATTGATCTTTCTGAGTTTGAACAGCGGGAATATACATCCTTTGCCGACTTCTTTACAAGAAAAATCTTGCCGGATCGCCGTCCTGTTGCACAGGCGAAGGGGGCGCTGATCGCTGTTGCGGACAGCAAGCTGCTGGCTTACCACATCGGTGCGGACACAACGATCCCGATGAAGCACAGCGTATATACCGTTGGAGAGCTGATCGGGGATGAAACGGCTGCCGCGCAGTACAGCGGCGGACTTTGCCTTGTGTTCCGCCTGACCGTGGATGATTATCATCACTACTGTTTTCCCGACAGCGGACGGCTGGTGGAAAACAGAACCATTGCCGGCAGACTGCATACCGTCAGCCCGATCTCTGCCAGACGGCATAAGGTTTACTGCGAGAATACCCGTGTGATATCCCGCCTGGAAACGGATCAGTTCGGCGAGGTGATGCAGATCGAAGTCGGCGCACTGCTGGTCGGAAAGATCAATAACCGCGCTGTGACCGAATTTGCACGCGGCGAGGAAAAAGGATACTTTGAGCTTGGGGGATCGACCTGTGTGCTGTTGTTCCGTGCAGGAACAATTTTGCTGGATATGGACATTGACGAGAATTCAAAGCGTGGAATTGAAACTAAGGTGCGGATCGGAGAATCGATCGGACAGAAGGAGGACTAAATGCTGAAACGGCTGCACATTTATTTTAAGGAGATGTACCCCATTCTGCCCAGACTGCTTTTGGGTGTGATTGTATTCCTGGAGATTTATTTTATTCTCCTGCTGAATTATGGAGTGACAGATTTTTCGATCGGAATTCAGGAGTTTGTCGGCGGATTCACGATTTTCGGATTTCTGTTGTTTTTGCGTATCGCGGATGACTTCAAGGACTACGAAACCGACCTGAAGCTGTTTCCGCATCGTCCGCTTCCCAGCGGTAGAGTCACCAAGCGCGATCTGAAAATTGCTCTGACGGTTACGCTGACGCTGGTGTCGGTGCTGAATCTGGTGTTTATGAACAATATTCCGTTTTTCCTGTTTTTGATGCTTTACGGTTTTTTGATGTCGATGTGGTTTTTCAAAAAGGCAAAGATTCAGAAAAGCCTGCCGCTTGCGCTGGTCACACATAATCCGGTACAGCTGGTAATGAACATTTACATCATCTCGTTTACCTGCATCAAATATCATCTGAATCCGCTTTCACTTACGACTTTTCTCGTTGCGATGACGCTGTATTTCCCGGCGCTGATCTGGGAGATCTCCCGCAAGATCCGTGCGCCCAAGGATGAAACGGAATATACGACCTATTCCAAGCTGTTTGGTTATCAGAAATCGACACGTTTTGTAATGATCATCACACTGGTGGATATTGTCACCAATCTGCTGCTCGTGTGGCGGCTGAATCGGATCGGTGCGCTGGTGCTGACACTGAATGTCGCATGGATGACATGGATGTTTGTGAAGTTTATGAAAGATCCCGAACAGTTTGTTCTGGTGAAAAAAGTTGAGCTGTACACCTATATCACTGAAAGCGTCATGCTGCTTGTGATTCCTGTATTTTTGCTGGTGGGACGGATATGAACGCTTTACTGACAACCTGGGAATCTCCCTGTTCCTGCGGCGGAAAAGCCGATTCTTTACTGCGGCTGCAGCAGATGGGGATGTGCGTGCCGCCGTTTTCGGTTGTGCCGGACGTCTTCTTTCGCGAGACGGCAGAGGAAGCGTGGGAATCCGAACTGGCTGCGCTCTGTGCGCCTTTGCCGGATGATGTGCGGTATGCTGTCCGTTCTTCTGCTGCAGGGGAGGACGGTGCGGATCATTCGTTTGCAGGACAGTTTGAAACAATTCTTCGCGTGGAAAAAGCAGAGCTGCCGGCAATGATCTGCAGATGTTACCGTTCGCTGGAGAATGCGTCTGCGGCGGCATACTGTGCGGCGCGGTCACACTGGGCAGAAACGAAGATGCATGTAATCGTGCAGCAGCAGGTCGAGGCGGATTGTGCAGGCGTGCTGTTTTCTGCAAATCCGCAGGGTATTCTGAATGAAACGGTCATCTCGGTGGGATTCGGCACAGGAGAGGGTGTTGTCAACGGCTCTGAACCAGTGACCACATATTATTATAATCGTACCGATGAACGATATTATGCTGTTCCGGAAGCAGATGCCCCTGCTCTGACAGAGGAGCAGATCGGCGCGCTGCTTGCAGTGTGCAAACGTCTGGAGGAAGAAAAAGGCGGCTATCACGACGTCGAATTTGCATTTGCAAGGGGGAAGCTGTTTGTTTTGCAGTGCCGCCCGATCACCACACTGTCGGGCGATGCGCCGTTGGTGATGGACAACAGCAACATTGTGGAAAGCTACCCGGGTCTGTCGTTGCCGCTGACAGTTTCTTTTGTGGAGGAAGCGTACTACGGTGTATTCCGCGGTGTTGCAGCACGTGTGCTGAAATCGGACCGCACGCTTGCACTGTATGAATCCACCCTGCAGAATATGATCGGAAGCGTGAACGGACGGATCTATTATAAGATCAGCAACTGGTATTCGATCCTCAAGGTGCTTCCGTTTTCCGACAAGATCATTCCTGTCTGGCAGGAGATGATGGGGGTGCGCTGCAAGCAGGCGGACGGCGTGGAGAATCGTCAGTCACCGCTCAGACGGATCCGCACATATCTGAACAGTGCATGGGAATTGCTTGCCGTGCCGCGGAATATGAAAAAGCTGAATGTACGGTTTAGTGAGGTTGAAACGCTTTTTCAGCAGGGCTTTCCGCAGGCGGATTCTATTCCGGCGCTTGCCGCGCTCTATCAGCGCATTTCTGATCAGGTGTTGTGCGGGTGGGAAGTCACGCTGCTCAACGATATGTACGCGTTTATTTATACGGCGCTGCTGAAATCTGCTTTGCGCCCTGTTTGTGAAGACCGCTGTGCGGAGGAGGCGAATCGGTTCATCACGGGCATCTCCAATATTGAGAGCATGAAGCCGATCCGCGCACTGCTTTCTCTGGCAGTGCAGTGCCGCGCGGAGGAACTGATGCAGACGCTTTCACAGCTGTCGGATGATGCGGCAGCGCAGTGCTGGATTGAACAAACCGATAGTGATTTTGCACGCGGCTGTATGGATTATATTGCGCGGTATGGCGACCGCGCACCGGAGGAACTGAAACTCGAAACTGTGACCTATCGGCAATCGCCGCTGCAGTTGATTCGTCAGATTCTGGAATATGCACGCGATGCCGAATGGCTGCACACAGCCACAGAGCAGCTTGGCACAGACCGCACGGAGGTGAATGCTGAGATTCTGTCTGTGTGCAGTCCGTGGCGCCGCTGTATGGTACGCGCGTGCAGCAAACGTGCCGCCCGCGGCATCGGCAACCGCGAGATCTCTCGTCTGAACCGCACACGCATTTACGGTATGGTGCGCCGGATTTTCCTGCGTGCGGGTGAAATCTGTTGCCGTCAGGGAAATCTGGACGAAATCCGTGATGTTTTCTGGCTCCGCAAGGAGGAGATCTTCCGCGGAGATGCTGCCCGGTACCGCGCGATTATCCGTGCGCGGAAGGCGGAATATGAACACTTCCGGCTTTTGCCGCCTGCGTCGCGGATCGTCTTTGAAAAGGAGCCGTTTGACAAGCACCACCAGGCGGTAAATCAGCAGACGGTTTCGTGTGATGAACGGACGCTGCAGGGCACAGCATGCTCGAATGGGATTGCCGAAGGAACGGCACTGGTGCTGGAAAATCCGTTTGATGTCAAGGGTGCAGAGGGATGCATTCTGATTGCGCGGATGACGGATCCGGGCTGGGTATTCCTGCTTGCAACCGCAAAGGGAATTGTGAGCGAGAAAGGCTCTTTGCTGTCGCATACAGCGATCATTTCCCGTGAGCTGAACATTCCGGCTGCAGTCGGAGTCGCTGATGCGTGTGCAAGAATCCGTACAGGAGATCAGATCCGGCTGGACGGAACGAAGGGCACGGTAACGATTCTGAGTCGAAAAGAGGAGGGAACAGTGTGATTGAAATTCTGTGTGCAGATCACCCGGACACTACGGCTCTGTTTTTATCTTTGCCGCGCCTGTTATATCCCAAAAAGCTTTGTGTGCAAAATCGGGCGGAGGAAGAACAGCTTCTGACGGGTACGCATATCCTGAGTAAATATTTCACCTGCTCGCCGTTTGTTGCGCTCTGTGACGGCAAGCCTGCCGCGCGTTGTGTGGTCACGCTGTATCCGGATTCGTCAGACGCATATTTTGGTTTTTTTGATTCTGTGGATGATGAGCGGGTGGCTTCTGCTTTGCTGTGCGCCGCAGAGCAATATGCTGCGGCACAGGGAAGAAAACGGATGGTCGGTCCTGTGGATGCAAGCTTCTGGATCCGTTACCGGCTCAAGGTCGGCGGATATGAGGGGCGTCCTTATGTGTCAGAGCCGTATCACAAGCCGTATTATCTTGCTCTGTTGAAAGCCTGCGGCTATGGTGTTTCTGTGGAGTATGTGTCAAACCGTTACGCGCGGCTCCCGAAAAAGGATTATCAGATTCTGAAATATCAGAACCGTTATCAGGAATTTATCGCGCAGGGCTATGAAATCCGTTCTCCGAAGCGGAGTGAGTGGGACGTTGCGATCCGTGATGTATATCGTCTTGTCATCCGCTTGTACAGTGACTTTCCTGTGTTTTCTTATCTGTCAGAGGAAGATTTCTGTGCGTTGTTTGCAACCTATAAGATCCTGCTGGATTTTTCGATGGTCAAGCTGGCATATTTCGGTGGCGAGGCGGTCGGCTTTTTCATCGGTATGCCGGATTATCAGAACCGCCTGTATGGCTCCGTTACGCCGCTGACGCTGTTATATGTGCTTGCCAAGCGGATCCGCAGCCGTCGCTATGTGATGCTGTATCTCGGCGTGGATCCGCAGCATCGGGGACTGGGCAAAGCGATTACACAGACGATCATTGAAAACGTACATCATAAACGCGCAGAGTCGATCGGCGCGTTTATCCGACGCGGAAAAATCACGGAGGATTATGTGAAAGAACAGAAACAGGGGGTATATGAATACGTCCTGTTGGAAAAAAGCCTGGAGGAAAGACATGAAGACAATTCGCCGGTTGCTTGATGCGGCATATGAAACCCGATATGATCAGCCGTACATTCACACAAAAGATGCTGTATATACGTTCGGTGAAACCGTGGCGCGTGTCCGTACCATTGCCGCCTCGCTTCTTGCACGCGGACTGGCGCAGGCGCACATCGTCATCTGGGGCGAAAACTCTTATGCATGGATGCTGACCGATCTTGCGGTGATGGGTTATGTTGGTGTGACCGTAGCGCTGGATCGGAATCTCAGAGCAGAAGCGGTTGTGCGCGCGGTGCAGACAGCGGATGTACGCTGTGTGATCTATTCGCATGAAAAGGAAGCGGATATTGCAATTGTGCGGGAACAGTGCAAGGATGTTCTGTTTTTGGCGATTGAACCGCTTGCGGCACTGCCGATCAACGACAATGCACCGCTGCCCGCGGACAAGGATCCGGACGTGTGCAGCAAAATCGTGTTTTCTTCCGGCACGACCGCAGAGCCAAAGGCTGTGATGCTTTCACAGCGGAATATGCTTTCAGGCTTTGATCTGCTGATGAAGCGTGCGCCGATGTCTGAGGCGGATCTTTGCTATCTGTTCTTGCCGCTCCATCACACCTATGCAGGCCTGTGCAATTTCCTTTACTCCATCTGTTCGGGAATGCAGATCTATCTCTGCTCAGATCTGAAGCAGATGACCGAGGAGCTGGCTGTGGTCAGACCGACGGTGCTGAGTGCTGTTCCGCTGATTCTGGAACGGATCTGGCATGCGCTGCCCGAAGCAATCACGCAGGCGGAGGAGCTGACTGACGAACAGTGTGCTTTGGTGCAGGGCTGCTTTGGCGGACGGCTGAACTATCTGTTCTGTGGCGGCGCAAAGCTGGATCCGCAGATCAAGCGATTCTTTCATCGTGCGGGGGTCAATCTGCTGGAGGCATATGCGCTGACGGAAACTGCTTCGATTTTCAGCATTGAATACAGCGGCAGTCGGAACACAGAATCTGTGGGAACTGTGTTTGAATCGCTGGATGTAAAGATTCACAAACCAGATGAAAACGGGATCGGAGAGCTTCTGGTGAGAGGTGAAAATGTATTTGCAGGCTATTATGGAAATGAAGCAGCGACCGTAGCTGCATTTGACAGCGATGGATATTTCCGCACAGGAGATCTCGGCTTTGTCGCGGAGGACGGGAATCTTTATCTCCGCGGACGAAAACGGCGGATGATTCTGCGGAGTAACGGCGAAAATGTATATCCCGATGAACTCGAATCAAGAATCTGTTCGCTTTGCAGTGCGGTCAGCCGTGCCAAGGTGTATGAAAAGGAGGGTGTCATCCGTGCGGTGCTTTACTGCAAAGAACCGATTGACGGCAAGCTGTGGATGGATCGGCTCAACAGCAGTCTGCCCTCTTACAGCCGTGTGGAAGCATGGGAATTGATTGCGGATGAGATCGGTGCACGGATGAAATAAGGTTGGTTTTATGTACAAAATCTGAAAAGATGACTATATTTTTGTAAATACTATTGCAAATTTTGTTTTAATGTGATACTATGGAAGGGATGAATCAATCGGGAGTGGGGGATGATATGAAAACAAGAAAATGTATCGGTGTCGTGCTTGCGCGTCCTGACAATGCGTATCAGTCCGAGGTTTTGTCCGGTGTTATGCTTTCAGCCCGGAAACAGGATGTTAATGTGGCGGTTTTCACCACGATGATTCAGAGTGGAGGTATGACCGGTTTCCAGAGCGGTGAGATGAATATCTACAATCTGATGAATTTCGAACGTCTGGCAGGCATCATTTATCTCCCGGACACGATCCAGATTGAAGGCAGCCAGGCGCTGTTTGAGCGGATTCATAACGATTGTGCCTGTCCGGTGGTGATGGTCGATTGGCACAGCGAGAAATATCCCTCTGTGTTCTGTGATGACAGCACCGCGGTTGAGGATGTGATGAATCATCTGATTCTGGAGCATGGCTGCCAGGATATTGCGTTTATGACGGGATTCCAGGGACACGAGCACTCGACCAATCGTCTGAACGGCTATTACAAGGCGATGGAAAAGCATGGTCTTCCTGTATATGAAGACCGCGTATTCTACGGGGATTTCTGGTATAATGAAGGCGCGAATGTGGTTGCATCGCTGATGCAGTCAGACCGCGGTATGCCGGAAGCGATCGCCTGTGCGAGCAGCCGCATGGCTTACAGCGTATATGAAGCGCTCCGCAAGAATGGCTACCGCGTGCCGGAGGATGTGCTTGTGACCGGGTTTCATGAGGGGGCGTCCCGTCTGGATTTCATCACCTACTGCGATCGGAATGCGTCCGCAACGGGTGAGATGGCGGTGGAATTGCTCTGCGATATGATCCGTGGTAAGGAAGTGGCGGTCGAACGTCACTTCTGCCGCACATCTTCTAAGATCCACCCTGCTGTGACCTGTGGCTGCTGCAAGCATGAATATAAGCATGATTCCCGTGCGGTATATCCGGATGAGGATGAGGGCTTTTACTCTATCTACAACAATATGAACAGTGTGCTGATCAATTCTCCGAATTTCAACGAATGGATCTGGAGTATGAAATGGTATGTCACGCTGTTTAATCCGGATCTGACCGAGCTGTATCTGTGTATGTGCGAAAACTGGGATGGCATCACACCGGATGGCATCGCCGAACAGCCGCTGACGGAGTTTACAGACCGTATGAATCTTGCACTTTCGCTGCAAGGTGAAGCTGCATCTGCTTCTGAAGACCGTTGGTTTGATCGTTCACTGATGCTGCCGCGTCTTTGGGAAGAAACAGAATCACCGCAGATGTTTTTCTTCAATCCCCTGCATTTCAATGAGCAGTGCTTCGGTTACCTTGCAACGACTTACGGCGAACGAATCGGCGGATATGATCTTGTATATCCGTTTGTGCTTCAGAATCTCAACAATACGCTGGAGGCGCAGGTGCGTCTGTATAATATCCGTTATCTGTACGCCTGCATGGAAAAGAATGCAATCGTTGATCTGATGACAGGATTATACAACCGTAACGGATTCAATATGATGTCGCCGCAGCTCTTTGGCGACGCCAAGCAGAATGGTCAGAGACTGATGATCATGATGGCGGATCTGAATGGTCTGAAGTACATCAACGATATTTACGGGCACGAAAGCGGTGATGAGATTATCTGCTTGTCGGCGCGTACCTTTGCCGGATGTAACATCGAAGGTGCAACACAGGAAAAGACCTTCCGTATCGGCGGCGATGAATATGTCAAAGTGGCGGTCGGTAATTTCACCGATGATCAGATTGAAGCGTGCAAGCAGGAAATCTGGCTGCAGCTGGAGAATTTTAATCAGCGCGCGAAAAAGCCATATCCGGTCTATCTCAGTGTCGGGCACTGTGTGCGGTCGGGTGAGGAGCTGACCACCTTTGATGAAATTATGATCGAAGCGGATATGACGATGTACCGCAATAAGCTGGAACTCAAACAAAAAACCGGATTCAATCCGCAGAGACAATGAAAAAGGCTGTGCAGACTTTAATCTGCACAGCCTTTGTATTTTATGCTTCTTCGATCTCAGCGTGATAATCCTGAATGGACTTGACACCGAAGGTGGAAGAGGTTTTTGCAACGCGGATACCTTCCGCACTTGCCTTTGCAGCCGCCATCGTGGTGATGTAGGGGATGCGGTGCTTGATTGCTGCCTTGCGGATGTAGCTGTCGTCGGTGACGCTTTCCTTGCCGGCAGGTGTGTTGATGATCAGCTGGATCTTGCCGTTTGTGATCTTGTCAGTGATATTGGGTCTGCCCTCATACAGCTTGTTGACGCGTTCAGCAGGGATGCCTGCCGCAACGATCATCTCGTAGCTGCTGCCGGTTGCGAGGATCTTGAATCCCAGCTCGTGGAAGGACTTCGCAATATCAACCAGCTCCGGCTTGTCGAGTCTGCATACACTCAGCAGAACGGTTCCTTCAGACGGAAGAATCGTCTGGGTTGCTTCCTGCGCCTTGTCATAAGCTTCGCCGAAGGACTCGGAAATGCCGAGCACTTCACCGGTGGAACGCATTTCAGGTCCGAGTACCGGGTCAACCTCCTGGAACATATTGAACGGGAATACAGCTTCCTTAACGCCGTAGTGCTTGATCTTCTTGTCACGCAGTGCGCCGACAGGAGATTCCTTGCCGGTGAATTCCGCGGTCATGATCTCTGTTGCGAGCTTGACCATGTTGATGCTGCACACCTTGGATACCAGCGGAACAGTTCTGGATGCACGCGGATTTGCCTCAAGGACATAAACGGTGTCGCCCTCGATCGCGTACTGCATATTCATCAGGCCGCAGACATTCATTTCCACTGCAATGCGCTTGGTGTAATCCTTGATGGTTGCAATCTGTGCGTCACTCAGATTCTTTGCAGGAAGGATGCACGCAGAGTCACCGGAGTGAACACCGGCAAGCTCAATATGCTCCATTACAGCAGGAACAAAGCAGTGCGTGCCGTCAGAGATTGCATCTGCCTCACACTCGGTTGCGTGGTTGAGGAAACGGTCGATCAGAATCGGACGGTCGGGCGTTACGCCGACAGCTGCCGCCATATAGACGCGCATCATTTCGTCGTCGTGTACGATCTCCATACCGCGTCCGCCGAGGACATAAGAGGGACGAACCATAACGGGATATCCGATGCGGTTTGCAATTTCGAGTGCCTCGTCTACATTGACTGCCATACCGGATTCGGGCATCGGGATCTCAAGTTTTTCCATCATCGCGCGGAAGTGATCGCGGTCTTCTGCGAGGTCGATCGTTTCAGGCGATGTGCCGAGGATCTTGACGCCGTTCTTCTTCAGCTCTGCCGCGAGATTCAGCGGTGTCTGTCCGCCGAACTGTGCAATGACGCCGAGCGGCTTTTCCTTTTCGTGAATGCTGAGTACATCCTCCAGTGTCAGCGGCTCAAAATAGAGCTTATCGGAGGTGTCATAGTCTGTGGA
>SVNN01000008.1 GCA_015066905.1 Ruminococcus sp. | reverse complement strand
AAATGTCGGTCGGACGCCACAGCCAGAAGAATGCAATCGACGCGTGCGAAGCGATCCGTCCCGGCTGGGGATTTGTCGGTATGGCAGGTGTATTCGGCGCAGCAGTGATCCTATCCTACTACGGCGTCATCGGCGGATGGGTCACAAAATATCTCGCAGACGCTGTCATCGGCACGCAGTATGCCGATACAAGCGCCGCATTTGATACATTCTCCGGCAGTGCGCTTTCCCCCGTCCTTTATCAGGCAGGCTTCAACATCGCAACGCTGATCACGGTTGCCTTCGGCATCACAAACGGTATTGAACGCGTCAGCAAAATTTCTCTGCCGTTTCTGTTCGTCGCTCTGATCGTCATCGTTGCCTATACGCTTACGATCCCCGGTGCTGTGGACGGCGTAAAGTTCCTGATCTTCCCTGACCCCGGACATTTCAAAAGCATCGGAGATGTCGGCACGCTGGTCGTCAGCGCAATGGGCCAGGTCTTTTTCAGCCTCAGCCTCGGTATGGGAACCATGATCACCTACGGCAGCTATCTCGACAAGGATTCCAATCTGCAGAAAAATGCCGTGCTCGTTCCTGTCTTCGATTTTATGATCGCAATTCTGGCTGGTCTGGCAACCATGTCCTGCGTATTCGCATTCGGTATGAAGCCGGACGAAGGCACAGGACTGCTTTTTAAAACACTTCCCGCTATCTTCCAGAAGATGCAGTTCGGACGTGCAGTTTCCATCCTGTTCTTTGCACTCGTATTACTCGCAGCGCTCACATCCTCAATCTCGCTGCTCCAGAGCATCGTCGCGTTTTTGAACGACAGATTGAAAATGAACCGAACGAAAGCGTCGATCCTCACCATAATCCCCGTTCTGATCATCGGTGTGTTCAATTCACTTTCGTTCGGTCCGCTTGCAGAGCATACGCTCATGGGGAAAACGATGTTTGAGTGGATGAACTTCCTCTCTGACAATGTTCTGATGCCGTTCGGCGGCTTCTCACTCTGTATCCTCGTCGGCTATATCTGGGGTGTTCCCAATCTGATCAAAGAAGTCTCCTCCGACGGAAAATTCACACCCAGATTCACAGGTGCGCTGCAGATTCTATATCGGTATATACTCCCTGCAATGATTGTGGTACTGTTCATCGTATCGCTCTTCACCTTCTTCCGCTGATCAGCCAAGCAGATGTGCGATCACGGAATTTGAAACCAGAATGCCTGCCGTAGTCAGCGCAATGCGGCCATCCGCGCAGGTGAGATATCCCGCCTTTTGAAGCGCCTCAGCACGTTTTTTCAGTGCTGAGGCGTCTTTTTGTGCAAAATCGGAAAGACAGATCCCCTCACGCAGGCGCAGACCAAGCATCACGCGTTCTTCCCAGTCGAAGCACGTTTCATCCGTAATCTCACGCGGCGGCATTTCTGCCGCACAGAATGCACCCAGATCAGCAGGCACAGCATATCGCTTTCCGCCGAAGCACGAATGCGCCGCCGGACCTAAGCCGATATACGGCACGCACTGCCAGTATTTCAGATTATGCCGGCTCTCCGCACCCGTTCGCGCAAAATTGGAAATCTCATACCGCGTAAACCCTTTGGCTTCCAACAGCTGCGACAAATGCAGATAGAGCGCTGTCATCTCCTCCTCGTCAGCCGCTTCCGCACGGACTGCATCACAGTCAAACGGTGTACCCGGTTCGATGGAAAGCAGATAAGCAGAGATATGCTCCACCGGCAGATCAATTAACAGCGCGACAGAGCGCTCAAGCGACTGTGCGGTCTGCGCCGGAATTCCGAGCATCAGGTCGCAGGAGATGCGCGCAAACAACTGCGACGCCCGTTCCACTGCTGACAGAGCCTGCTGTGCGGTATGCTTCCTGCCAATCGCACGCAGTTCATCGTCATGACACGACTGCACACCGAAGGAAAGGCGGTTGATTCCAATCTCCTTCCACGCCGTAAGATTCTTCTCCGTTGCAGTATTCGGATTGACCTCCAGCGTGATCTCCGTTCCGTCCGCCACCGAAAAGTGTGCGCGCGCCGCAGAAATCATCTGTGCCAAAAGCGAGGGCGGCAGAATCGAAGGAGTTCCGCCGCCAAAATAAATCGTATCAATCTGTGTGTCTGCCGGATATTGCAGCATGCTGCGGCAGACTGCGTCTGTATAATCTCGCGCCGTCTGTGCCCGATATGCGACCGAATAAAAATCGCAGTAAGGACACTTGCTTGCACAGAACGGAACGTGGATATAAAGCCCTGCCGCTGTCATGCGTCGTTGCGGATCGCTTTGATCAGCGGAAACAGGAACGCATCCAGCAGAGAAGCCACAAGCTGTGCGGTCAGAATTACCGCAGCACCGAGAAGCAGTCCTGTGGAAACCGATTCCACAGTGAAATAGATTCCCAGCACGCCAACCAGCATGAGAACCGAAAGAATTGTGTGAATAATCGTTGATTTTTCGCCGTTTACACATTTCTTTCCGCAGTTTCTGCACGCTCTGCCGCGTGTATTCATCGCACCGCAAAGTGCTTTTGTCAGCGGATTGAATGTCTTTTCGCCGCAGTGCGGACAATCATAAATACTCATCCGGATCCTCCTATTCGTCCAGCTTCAGAACGCTCATGAATGCTTCCTGCGGCACTTCTACGGTACCGAGCTGACGCATACGCTTCTTGCCTTCCTTCTGCTTTTCAAGCAGCTTCTTCTTTCGGGTAATATCGCCGCCGTAGCACTTTGCAAGCACGTCCTTACGCAGCGCCTTGATCGTTTCTCTCGCAATAATCTTTCCGCCGATCGCCGCCTGGATCGGCACCTCAAACAGCTGACGCGGAATATGTTCCTTCAGCTTTTCTACAATCTTTCTCGCTCTCGGATAAGAGCTGCCCTCGTGCACGATGAAGGACAGTGCATCCACCACATCGCCGTTGAGAAGAATATCCAGCTTGACGAGCTTGGAGGGCGCATAGCCGAGCATCTCATAGTCAAACGATGCATAACCGCGTGTGCGGGATTTGAGCGCGTCAAAGAAATCATAGACGATTTCATTCAGCGGTAATTCGTAGTGCAGCGTGACGCGGGTTTCATCCAGATACTGCATATTCTTGAATGTACCGCGGCGTTCCTGGCAAAGCTCCATGATGTTGCCGACAAAGTCCGAGGGAGCAAGAATATCCGCCTTGACCATCGGCTCCTCCGCCAGCTGAATCGAACCGGGATCCGGATAATTGGTCGGGTTGTCAATCATCTTGACCTCGCCGCTTGTCAACGTGACGCGGTAAATAACCGACGGCGCAGTTGTGATCAGGTCGAGATTATATTCACGCTCCAGACGCTCCTGGATGATCTCCATATGGAGCAGTCCGAGGAAGCCGCAGCGGAAGCCAAATCCGAGTGCGATTGAGGTTTCCGGCTCAAAGCTGAGGGATGCGTCGTTGAGCTGCAGCTTTTCCAGCGCCTCACGCAGATCGCCGTACTTCGCGCCGTCTGCGGGATAAATACCCGAAAAGACCATCGGGTTGACTGTGCGGTATCCGGGCAGTGCTTCATCACAGGGTGTGTCTGCGTTTGTTACCGTATCTCCCACCTGCGTGTCGCCGATACTCTTGATTGAAGCAGCAATATAGCCAACCTCGCCCGCGGTCAGTGAACCGGTATTGATATGCTCCGTGGCTGTCATATATCCCGTTTCCACAACAGTAAACTCCGCGCCCGTTGCCATCAGATGAATGCGGTCACCGACTTTGACGGTTCCCTCCTTGACGCGGATATAGATGATGACGCCCTTATAGGAATCGTAAAAGCTGTCAAAGATCAGAGCCTGCAGCGGTGCAGCTTCATCTCCCTGCGGCGGCGGAACATCACGGACAATGCTTTCCAGCACTTCGCCTATATTCAGTCCCTGCTTTGCGGAGATACGCGGCGCGTCCATCGCGGGAATACCGATGACGGATTCAATTTCTTCGCAGACCTGTTCCGGATTTGCAGACGGAAGGTCGATCTTGTTCACGATGGGAACGACCTCCAGATCATGCTCGATCGCAAGATAGGTGTTCGCAAGCGTCTGCGCTTCGATTCCCTGCGAAGCATCCACGACCAGCAGTGCGCCCTCGCAGGCAGCAAGCGAACGGGATACTTCATAGTTGAAGTCCACGTGTCCGGGCGTGTCGATCAGATTGAAGATATACTCTTCTCCGTCCTGCGCCTTATAATTCAGATGAACCGCACGCGCTTTGATGGTAATTCCGCGCTCGCGCTCGATATCCATATTATCCAGCATCTGCTCTTCCAGATCACGGCTTGCAACCGTGTAGGTCTGCTCCAGAATACGGTCAGCAAGCGTGGATTTTCCGTGGTCGATATGGGCAATGATACAAAAATTACGAATATGCTGATTTGCCATTGGTTCCTCCGTCAGTCGGTTATTCGGTTTCTTCGGGTGTCAGATCATGGATGATCTTTTCCAGGATCGGATAGGAAAGGTCGTAACTTTGCTGCATCTCCTCCGCGGTTGCAAAGCTGCGGTCCTGTACCGAACGGATGCCGAGATATACATCCTCCAGATCCTGCGTATATCCGATCTTTTCAGCAAAATCGGTTTTGCCGAGCAAAAACGCGTGTTCCTCGACACAGGGGTTGTCCGGGAAGATCTCTTCCAGATTCACAAGAGTTTCCTCCGGAACAATTGTTGCCTCGCACGCTTCATTTCCGATGATAATCATCGCTTCGGCAGAGTGATATTCCACCATCAGCTTGGTGCTGGTGCCGTCAAAGTAGTTACCGCCCTCCACATTGACCGGGATGTAGTAGATGTCTACCTTCACCTCACCGTCGCCGTTGAGATCATCGCAGAACTGCTCAAAATAATCCGACATCTGCACGCTTTTCATATTCAGCGAATCTTCCTTCGCCAGCATCATCACGATGACATCGGGTTTGACCTGCGAAAAATAATCCACGCACAGAACAACAATGACAACCGCAAAAAATGCCGCCATTCCCAGCCACCAGCCGCTGTGATAGAAAAAGTTCTTGATTTTCTGCCAGATGGTGTAGTGCTTTTCTTCCTGCGATTCCTCGCGGATCGTTTCGCTTTCGTCGATCAGACCCTGGCGCAGGCGCATCAGCTCACGCTTATCCTCTGCAAGCTTTTCCCCATATTTCTCGCGTTCGATATATGCCGCTTCTGCCTCTTTCTTCTGACGCTCGCGCTCTTTGAGTTCTGCTTCCCGCTTTTCACGCTGCTCGATCTCTCTTGCTACCGCGAAAATATTCTTCTCCTTCTGTTTCGGCTCCCCAGCCTGTGCCTCAGGCTGTAAATCTTCCCCACGCTGCTTGCGTTCGGACATTGCAATGCTCCTTTTTACTGAAATACTACAACCGGACAGCACGAGATCTGCGCTGTCCGGATTGCTTTCTGGATTATTCTTCGTCCTCTTCTTCCTTGACAGGACGACCGCCATTGACAGGCAGCGGCTTCATTGTCGGGAACAGCAGGACGTCACGGATCGATGCACTGTCAGTCAGCAGCATCACCAGACGGTCAAGACCGAAGCCCAGACCACCCGTCGGCGGCATACCGTATTCCAGTGCGGTAACGAAGTCCTCGTCCACCTCTGCATTTGCGCCCTGTGCGCGCTTTGCATTCACCTGCTTGACGAAACGCTCCTTCTGGTCAATCGGATCGTTCAGCTCGGAGAAGGCATTGCCCATCTCACGCGCATAGATGAAGTATTCAAAACGCTCAGTAAATGCGGGATCGCTCGGCTTGCGCTTTGCAAGCGGCGAATTCTCCACAGGATAATCATAAATAATCGTCGGCTGGATCAGCTTTTCCTCAACGAATGCATCAAAGAATGCGATGAGGACATGGCCCTTGGTTGCCTGTTCGCCTTCATCAACCTCAACACCCTTTGCCTTCGCACAGGCTCTTGCATCTTCATCGGTCGCCCAGTCGTTATAGTCCACGCCTGCATACTTCTTAACGGATTCCACCATCGTCAGACGCTCCCACGGTGCGCCCATATTGATCTCCACACCCTGATAGGTGATGACGTCTGTGCCGCAGACCTTTCTGGTCAGAGTGCGGTACATCTCTTCAATCAGATCCATCATGCCGATATAGTCGGTGTAGGACTGGTACATCTCAATCGAAGTAAACTCCGGGTTGTGGGAGGTATCCATACCCTCGTTGCGGAAGATACGGCCGACTTCATATACCTTATCAAATCCGCCGACGATCAGACGCTTTAAGTACAACTCAGTCTCAATACGCAGATACATATCCAGATCCAGCGCATTGTGGTGGGTCTTGAACGGACGCGCTGCCGCACCGATCTCCAGAGAATGCAGAACAGGAGTGTCAACCTCCAGATAACCGAGGTTGTCCAGATAGCTGCGGATCTCACGGAGGATCATACTTCTCTTGACAAAGGTATCCTTTACGTCAGGATTTACGATCAGGTCAACGTATCTCTGACGATAGCGCATATCCTGATCCTTCAGACCGTGCCACTTCTCCGGCAGCGGAAGCAGTGCCTTGGAAAGCAGCTGGATCGACTTTGCGTGGATCGAAATCTCGCCCTTCTTGGTGCGGAATACAAAGCCCGTTACACCGACGATATCGCCGATATCCCACTTCTTGAACGCCTGAAATGCTTCCTTGCCGATATCGTTCATACGAACGTAGATCTGCATACGGTCAGTGCTGTCGCGCAGGTCAATAAAGTTTGCCTTACCCATATCACGCCAGCTCATGATGCGTCCTGCAACGGTAACGGTGGTTTCGTGCAGCTTTTCGAGTCCTGCATTCACTGCCTCTTCATCGCCGTTTGCAGCGGCGATCACCTCTGCCTCTTCCTTTTCATATTTTGCCTTCAGATCGGCATTATGCGCAGACACAGGGAACTTGGTGATCTGATACGGATCAGCGCCATCCTGCTGCAGTGCCATCAGCTTTTCGATACGGATTCGTTTCTGCTCATGGACATCCAGCGTCTCAGGCACCTCAAGCGGCATATTCTTGTTCTGTTCACTCATGTTTTTTATTCCTCGATTCCTTCTGAAAAATGTCAGTTATTTTCTGGAGATAGCCAGAACCTCAAAGGTCAGCTCGCCTACAGGAGCTTCTACAATAAAGGTATCGCCGACGCGCTTGTGCATTGCCGCACGGCCGATCGGAGATTCGTCAGAGATCTTGCCCTCCTTGACGTTGACCTCATTGGTGCCGACGATCTGGAGCTTCTGGATCTTATCCTCACCCTTGCGGCGGATTTCAATCAGAGAACCGATGCCGATCTCGTCAACCGAGATATTGTCGCCATCTACAATCTCTGCATTTGCCAGTGTATTTTCAAGCTCAGCGATCTCTGCCTCGAGAATACCCTGCTCGTTCTTTGCCTCATCATACTCCGCGTTCTCGGACAAGTCACCGAATGCACGTGCCTCTTTCAGTTTCTGTGCAACCTCTGCACGACGGACTGTAACGAGATAATTGATCTTCTCCTCCAGTTTCTGATAACCTTCGCGGGACATCTGCTTTTTTGCCATGTTGATCGCTCTCCTTTATACATAATCATCAGAGTCGGAATACCGAACCTATACAAATAATAATTATACCCCAAACCGTGCGCCTTGTCAATAAGACTTTACAGAAAAAGTGAAACACAAAAAATCTGTCTTTCTGAAGAAAAATACTTGCAATTTTCACAAGATTGTAGTATAATGTTTCTTGTATATGAATTTTGCAAGGTAACAATTCTTTAATTTCAGGAAGGAAGATACAGAATCATGAACAATGCTATGGAAGGGCTGGCATATGCCCGCCTGACAAGTCTGTTTGATGACGGCAGTTTTCAGGAGATCAATGCCGCTGCTAAAACCGCAGACGGATCTCTCACCGGCGTCATCTGTGCCTACGGATATGTAAACGGCAACCCCGTTTATGCCTTTTCTCAGGATAAATCCGTAAACTGCGGCGCTGTTACACGCGTACACGCTGAAAAGATTGCAAAGCTCTACGCGCTGGCAGCAAAGACCGGTACACCGATCGTCGGCATCCACGACTCCAACGGTGCTTTTATGGACGGAACGGTAGATTCTCTCACCGCATACGGCGAGATGCTCACCGCTGCTGCAAAGCTCTCCGGCGTTGTACCGCAGATCGCTGTTGTCGCAGGCACCTGCGCAGGAAGCGCATCCCTGCTTGCCTGTGCGTCTGACTTTGTAATCCTCACCAAGGACAGCGAATTCTTCATGACTCCTCCGTTTGATACCAAGGATGCAGGCACTGCTGCCGCTGCCGCAAAGGCAGGCATCGCTTCCTTTGTATGCGAGGATGCGGACGGCGCGATTGACAAGGCGCGTGCGCTGCTCAATCTGCTCCCGGTCAACAACCTCGCTGGTGCTCCTGTGTTTGAATTTGAAGCACCCACCGCGGCTGCTTCCTCTGAGCTCTCCGCACTCGTAGATGGCGTGACCGACGGCGGATCCGCACTGGAAATCGCAGCGGATTACGGTTGTGCATCCTACACCGCTTTTGCAACCATCGGCGGTACGACTGTTGGTATTACTGCAACCAACAAGATCGATGACGCACTTACCGCTGACGATTGTGCAAAGATCGCCCGCTTTGTACGCACCTGTGACGCGTTCTCGATCCCTGTGATCACATTTGTTGATACCAAGGGCTTTGCCGCATCTGCTGAGGCTGAACTTTCCGGCAGCATCAAGTCGATGACCCGACTGATGAGCTGCTATGCCGAGGCTACTACAATCAAGATTTCTGTGATCACCGGCTCTGCAACCGGCGCGGCATTCACCGCACTTGCCGGCGCTGCATGCGGCACAGACTTTACATATGCGTGGGAAAACGCAGTCATCAGCCCGATGGCTCCACTCACTGCTGTGGAGTTCCTCTGGCACGACAAGCTCAAGGGCGCTGCTGATGTCAATGCAAAGCGTCAGGAGCTGGCTGCAGAATATGCTGCAACACTCGCAAGCGCACAGACCGCAGCAGAAAAGAATGCGATCGACGGCGTAATCACACCGGACAGCACCCGTGCAACACTGCTTTCCGCACTCGATATTCTTTCCGGCAAGCGCGTAAGCAATCTGCCGAAGAAGCACAGCAACCTCCCGCTCTGAGATTAAACTGATTTAGATTATTTTATAAGGTGGTATTTGAATTATGAAACAGTTCCATGTTACAGTAAACGGCAAGTCCTATGACGTCACAGTAGAAGAGGTTGCAGCAGGCTCTGCTCCTGTCGCGGCTTCCGCCCCGGCTGCTCCGGCAGCACCTGCTCCGGCTGCCGCTCCCGCTCCGAAGGCTGCTGCCGGCAACGGTGAAAAGGTAATCGCTCCGATGCCCGGCACCATCCTTGAAGTCAAGGTAAGCAACGGCGCATCTGTCAAGAAGGGCGACGTGCTCTTCATCCTCGAAGCAATGAAGATGGAAAACGACATCGTTGCTCCCTGCGACGGCACCGTTTCCTCCGTACTCGTAAACAAGGGCGATACAGTCGGCACCAGCGACGCGCTCGCTACCATCGCGTAACCGAAATTCAGAGAAAGGCGATTCCGCCGCAGTGGAATCGATAAATGGTACACAAACATGGCTCAGGTAAAAATCACGGAAACCGTCCTGCGTGATGCGCACCAGTCTCTGCTGGCAACCCGTATGACGACCGAAGATATGCTCCCGATTCTCGACAAAATGAACAAGGTCGGCTATCACTCCGTTGAGTGCTGGGGCGGCGCAACCTTTGACTCCTGCCTTCGTTTTCTGAAGGAAGATCCGTGGGAACGTCTCCGCACCCTGAAGAAGCATCTGCCCGACACCAAGCTCCAGATGCTCTTCCGCGGTCAGAATATGCTCGGCTACCGTCACTACGCGGACGATACCGTTGAGTATTTCGTTCAGAAATCCGTTGCAAACGGTATTGACATTATCCGTATCTTCGACGCACTGAACGACATCCGCAACCTCAAGACTGCAATCAACGCTGCTAAAAAAGAAGGCGCACACACTCAGGTTGCAATCTCCTACACCCTCGGTGAGGTCTTCACCGACGAATATTATGTCAACTATGCAAAGCAGATCGAAGAAGCAGGCGCTGACTCAATCTGCATCAAGGATATGGCGGCACTTCTGACTCCGTATGCAACAGAGCGTCTGGTCAAGGCACTGAAGGCAGCTGTCAATATCCCGATCCAGGTACACACCCACTACACCTCCGGTCTGGCATCCATGTGCCTGCTGAAGGGTATCGAAGCCGGCGCAGATATCATCGACACCGCAATGTCGCCGCTCGCGCTGGGTACTTCTCATGCACCGACCGAGTCTATGGTCGCTGCACTGCAAGGTACAGAATATGATACCGGTCTGGATCTCGTTTTACTGACTGAAATCCGTTCCTACTTCATGGATCTCCGCCAGAAGTACATCGACAGCGGTCTGCTCGATCCCAAGATGCTCGCAGTAGACGCAAACGCGCTGATCTATCAGGTTCCGGGCGGTATGCTCTCCAACCTGCTCTCTCAGCTCAAGCAGGCTGGCAAGGCTGATCTGCTCACCCAGGTGCTGGAAGAAGTTCCGCGCGTCCGCAAGGATTCCGGCTATCCGCCGCTGGTTACGCCCAGCTCCCAGATTGTCGGCACACAGGCTGTGTTCAACGTGATCACAGGCGAACGCTACAAGACCGTCACCAAGGAGTTCAAGGGCATCGTCAAGGGCGAATACGGCAAGACCCCTGTCCCGATCGATCCGGAATTCCGTAAGAAGATCATCGGCGCAGAAGAGGCAATCGACTGCCGTCCTGCTGATCTGCTCCAGCCTGAGCTGGATAAGCTCCGCGAGGAATGCGCTGAGTGGATCACCCAGGAGGAAGACGTCCTCAGCTATGCACAGTTCGGTCAGGTTGCTGTGAAGTTCTTTGAAGAACGCCGCAACAAGACCTATGGTATCGACGGCAAGCACGGCGATAGCGCAAAGCAGATCCATCCGGTCTGATCCCCCCCAGATAAAAGGAGGCTGTCCATTTGCCAATTTGCATCCCCCCGAATCTCCCTGCATATAAGATTTTGCAGGATGAGAACATTTTCGTTATGACCCGCGAGCGCGCCGAGCGGCAGGACATCCGTCCCCTGAAGATTCTGATTCTGAATCTGATGCCTAAGAAGATAGAGACGGAGAGCCAGATTCTCCGTCTTCTTAGTAATACCCCCCTTCAGGTTGACATTGAACTGCTTCACGTTGCCTCGCACGTATCCAAAAACACATCGCAAAATCACCTCGCAACGTTCTATACAACGTTTGATGAGGTCAAGGACAAATACTACGACGGGATGATCATCACCGGTGCGCCGGTGGAACATCTCCCCTATGAAGAAGTAGATTACTGGGATGAGATCTGTGATATCCTCGAGTGGTCAAAAACGAATGTCTTTTCTACCCTGCACATCTGCTGGGCGGCACAGGCAGGACTTTACTATCACTTCGGCGTTCCAAAATATCTCCTCCCCAGTAAGATGTTCGGCATCTTCCCGCACAGAATTGAGTCGGATAATTCCCTTCTGCTCAAAGGCTTTGACGAAGACTTCCTCGTCCCCCATTCGCGCAATACAGAAATCAGGCGCGAGGATATTCTCAAGGTACCGGAGCTGGAAATTCTGACTGCTTCTCCGATGTCCGGCGTGCATATCGTGGCAAACCGGAACGGACGGCAATTCTTCATCACAGGACATTCTGAATATGACCGCACCACGATCGCAGAAGAATATTTCCGCGACCGCAACAAGGGAATTGATATTGCTGTTCCCTACAACTACTTCCCCGATGACGATCCCAGTCAGACGCCGCTGTTTACATGGCGATGCCACGCAAATCTGATGTTCTCCAACTGGCTCAACTACTGTGTATATCAATGTACACCATATGATCTGGAGGAACTGTCTGTACGCAACTGGAACTGGGAAATCGGAATTTAAGGAGGAATTTACAATGAATATGTACCAACAGCAGCCACAGATGAATAACTGGCAATATATGCAGCAGCAACAGCAGATGAATCAGAAACCGAACGCAAAAAAAGGAGGCTTTGCAATTGCCTCCTTCGTACTGGGTCTTTGCAGTCTGCTCCTGGTATGCTGCTGCGGTATTTCGGTCATCACTGTGATTCTCAGCGTGATCTTCGGTATCATTGCACTGGCAACCGGCCGTGCGTATAAGGGACTGTCGATCTCCGGTCTGATCCTTTCGGGACTGACCATCATTCTCACCATCTGGATCTGTGCGATGAACATGATTCTCCTGGAGAATATGGTGCAGATTTCTGAGGATTATCTCTACCTCTGCGAGAATGCAGAAGAAATCTTCGAGGAGTACAAGGACACCGGCGAGATCCCTGAGTTCATGGAAAAATACGCCGAGGGCGAATATGAGGAATGGTTTGATCGTTACGGTTCGGATATCTACGATGTCATGGACGTTCTGCTTGAGCAGTACGAAATGGGTGCGTTTGATGATTTCGCATCCCAGAGTGATGACTACGACTATGATTACGACTATGACTATGACTCTGATTATGATTACGATTATGACTACGACTACGACTATTCCTAATTAAGCCAAGGGAATCGGCGCAAGCGCAGGAATGAAATTTCTAAGCACACACCACAACAAGAACATCCCCAGAACGGAGTACCAAAACCATCCGTTTCTGGGGATGATTTTTTTCTCCTTGCCGAATCTCTTGAGGATCAGTTCTGTCCACCACAAAAGCAGAATGATGACACCGAGCACAGGTGCAGGATGACAGCGCAGCGACGACACCAGATCACCGCAGACAAGATAACGCACAGCGCGCGTACCACCGCATCCGGGACAGTAGCGGTGCAGCAATGTCCACGCCAAACAGGGCGGTACAATCAGCGTAACCTTGTTATCATAGATTTTCCAGAAGAAGAGGCACAACATTGCACATACCAGGGGTGCACTTGCCAGAGCAACCGTTTTAACTCGTTCTTTCATTTTTTCATTCCCCATCTCAAATTCTCAGTTTTGCAGCGCACGTTTCATATATTCCTCTGTGGAAACCAGTCCGCTGCGGTTATATCGGTTCAGCCCATAGAGGCAGTCGGGATCGCGTGTGATCAGATTGGGCAGTTCACGGCAGGAAAGCGTTGCGAGAAAGCCCAGCTCCCGCAGTACAGGAATGCTCTCCCGGCTGATACTGCCGTAAGGATAAGCAAACACAACAGGTTCAATTCCAATCTCGTTTTGCAGATGGAGCTGCAGCGTGGTCAGATCGGTTTTCAGCATCTGTGTATATGCCGCTTCTGATTCATCCACACGTCTGGCGCAGCCTTTACGCACATCATATCCGTGGAGATCATATGTGTGATTTCCGATCTCGATCCGCCCTGAATCGAGCAAACGCTTCAGATCATCATCCGTCAGATAAGAATAGGACTTTCCGCTGTCTTGCTCTGACTGTTCTGCCGCAAAACTGCCGACCACGGAGATCGTTGCTTTCATATCATATTGCTCCAGCAGCGGCAGCGCCACAGACAGATTGTTATAAAAGCCGTCATCAAAGGTGATCACGACCGGGTCCTGCGGCAGCGGTGTTCCGTCATATACATAACGGATCAGATCCTCCACAAATACCGTCTGATAGCCATGATCACGCAAATAGCGCAGATCAGCCTCGAAGGAATCGGGAGAAACCACATAATCCCCCACCGATTCCTCTGCAATGCTGTGATACATCAGAACCGGAACAGATACTCCTGTTCCGTCCGCTGTTGCACCGCCGATTCCATGAAACAGCAGAAGCAAAACACCCAGCGCGATTGCATCACACAACAACAGAACAAAAAACCGCTTGACATTACAACAGCGATACATCAGCATCCTCTCCCTTGCCGCTTTTTCTACAACATATGCAGCAAAGAGCATGACCAATTCCGCATAATTGTCTTCTGCTGTGCATAGATTGTAGCAGAGGGGAGGAATTCTGGTGCATACGACTATCATACGACGCAGAAAGCTGCGCAAGCTGATCCCGGCCATTCTGGTTCCGGTTGCCTGCGTCTGCATGGCAAAAGCGGTACCGATTGTTTCCGCTGCCGCAGAACGGCTTTCAGAAATCAAGATCAATACCCCGCAGGAAGCAGAGCTGCCGCTTTTTTTCAGCTCTGAGGGATTCGGCATCGCGGCAGAAACAACTGCCCCAAACGCACAAGAAAGCAGCACCGTCACAGAAACCACTGCATCCACTGCAGCGCAGACAGCAGCCGCCTCAGCGGACAATCCTGTCCCCTATCCCACCGAATGGTCACCCGGCACAGGAAAAATTGTTCGGCTGACCATGCAGGATTCGCAGGGAACACAGTTTTTCAAGCTGGATCAGGCAGGAAGTGTCCGAAACTGTACCTCGCACAGCAAGGAAGAACTGCTCGAAGAAAGCCGCAAAGCGCCTGCATTCAGCATCCGAACAGACGGATCTCCGCAGGTGCTGATCATGCACACGCATACGACAGAAAGCTTTGAGCCGTTTGACCGCGAACGCTATGATCCATCCTTCGGATATCGTACAACAGATCCCGCACACAGCGTCATCGCAGTAGGCGATGCAGTGGAACGGGAGCTGAAGGCCGCAGGAATCGGCGTCATCCACGACACGATGATCCACGACTATCCGTCCTACAACGGTTCCTATGGCAGAAGCGGCACACGCGTCGAGGAGATCCTTGCGGAACATCCGTCGATCTGCGTGGTGCTGGATATACACCGCGACGCACTCACGCGCGGCGAGGATATCCTCCAGCCGTATGTAGAAATTGACGGCAAGGAGGCGGCACAGGTGATGATTATTTCAGGCTGCGATGATGGCACGTTGAATATGCCGGATTATATGAAGAACTTCCGCTTTGCTTCCCTGCTACAGCAGCAAATTGCAAGCGATTATCCGGGACTGACACGCCCCGTGCTGTTCGACTATCGTAAATATAACCAGGATCTCACCACAGGCAGCCTGCTGCTGGAGATCGGCGCACACGGAAATACACTGGACCAGGCAGTATATTCCGGAACGCTTGTCGGAAAGTCAATTGCCGCTGCATTGCTGCGCTGTGCGGAATAATCTGTGCAAAAACGGGCAGACTATCCGCGAGGTGAGCGTGATGAAAAAACAGCGCAAAAAAAGAACGGCAGCCATTGCGGTGTCGCTCTATCTGCTCGGCACTTTCCTGATCGTCGGCATGCTTCGTGTATATCGGATCACACATGATACGATTCATCATGAACCGCTCCCCGCTACCGCGGTCACACAGACCGAGGACGCATATGTCCTCTCAGTTCTGCATTACAGCACCACGGTCAGACGGAGCGATTTATTTTCAGTCCGCACAGTTTACAAGCGATTGGAGCCGTTTCTGCCCGCTACCGTCAGAATGACAATATCGGGCTGCGGCACGCTTTTGGCACTCACGGACGATTCAGGCACCCTGTAAGTGATAGGAAGCGGCATTTCGGTGCGCCTGATAGCAGTTCAGATCGCCGCGGTATACCAGCTTTGCTGACGGCAGATGGCGCAGATCCTCAGGTCGGTACAAAGACTCCGACTTGGCAAGCTCCACGCCGCTTTCATGCAGAACATGGGCAACAAACTGCGAACAGACAAACTTCCGCTTTCGCTCCAGACCAATCTGAAGCAGTACGGTCCACATACCGATCAGGTTGTAGGAATAGGAACTGCGGTTCTCCTGAAAATGACGGATCATTTCCTCAAACCGTTTTTTCTGCTCAGCAGTCAGGCGGATCTCGTAGATCTCACACGGAATTTCATCATACATCCCCAGCACACCGGATCCGATCACTTCGTGATTAAAGGTTGCCGGCAGCGGCGAATGCTTGTAACTGCGGCAGAAGCTGTACATCACAGAAAACGTGGGATCTCCTGTGACAGAGGCGTGATTATAGGGCTTTTTCGTAAAAAACTTGATTGCCTTTGCAACGCGCGTACCAGTCTGACAAAGGCAAATATAAATGCAATCCTGCATAATTGACGCAGCCATTCCCTCAGAACAGGAACGCCGCTTCCCCCTTCAAAAAAAATGCGGTTGTCACACTCCATAATATGTTAAAAACGACGAATCGTACGATCCTTCGCTGTTGAAAACTAATAAAAAACACGGTTTTCAATAATTATAGCATATTCTCTTGAAAATTTCAAGTTTCTTTGCTATAATTAAGGAGCAGTTCTGAAAATTTTACTGTATGCGCCTGTAGCTCAGCTGGATAGAGCAATAGCCTCCGACGCTATGTGCCGCTGGTTCGAATCCAGTCAGGCGTACCAATATCTCCGAAAATCCTTCACTGCGGTGAAGGATTTTTCACGTTATAAACGAGGTAGCAGCATGAACAAAAAAACGCCCTTCCGTCAGGGCTTACAGGACGGACTTCCAATCTGTCTGGGATATCTGTCCGTTGCATTCGCATTCGGCATCTTCGCGACCAATGCAGGGCTCCGCCCGTGGCAGGCAGTCATCATCTCGATGACCAACGTCACCTCCGCCGGACAGCTTGCAGGTGTACCGATCCTTGTCGGCGGACTGCCGATCGCAGAGATGATTCTGACGCAGTGCGTCATCAACCTGCGCTATTCCCTGATGTCCGTTTCGCTTTCACAAAAGCTTGACGACACGGTGCGGATGCGCGACCGGTTTCTGATTGCGTTCATGAACACCGACGAGGTATTCGCCGTAGCATCAGGCAATCCCGGGCTGGTCGGACGGCGCTATCTGTTCGGACTGATTCTGCTCCCCTTTGTCGGCTGGAGTGCAGGCACGCTCCTCGGCGCAGTGGCAGGAAGTGCGCTTCCCGAAGCGATGATCAGTGCGCTGGGCGTTGCGATCTACGGGATGTTCGTGGCAATCGTCATTCCGCCGGCAAAAAAGAATCACGCTGTCACAGGCGTGATCCTGATCGCTGTTGCACTCAGCTGTCTGCTGTATTATGTTCCCGTTTTGTCACAGATCTCATCCGGCTTCTCGGTCATCATCTGTGCTGTTGCAGCAGGCGCGATCATGTCGGTCATCAAGCCTGTCGGAGAGGAGGCGGAGCATGACTGATACTGCACAGTTTTTCATCTACCTGCTTGCGATGGCAGGAAGCACCTATTTTATCCGCCTGCTTCCCCTGCTGTTCTGCAAGAAGAAGGTCGAAAACCGATTCATCCGTTCGTTTCTGTACTACGTTCCTTACGCGGTTCTGAGTGCAATGACCTTCCCTGCAATCCTTTACGCGACAAACTCCCTGCTCTCGGCGGGTGCTGCATTACTCGTTGCGCTGCTGCTCGCATACCGGGAGAAATCGCTGCTCACAGTTGCCGCCTGTGCCTGTGCAACCGTATTCCTCTGTGAGTTGCTCCTGCGTCTGTGCTAAAACAGCGGGAGAAGCGTCAGAAGGAGAAGAATCAGAAGCATCAAAGCATTGATGCACAAGAAAATACCAAGATAACATCCCGGCTCTGCGAGTCGGGATTTTGCATAGATACGGTAGGAGATCAGACTTGCCAGCGACGCAATTGGCGTACCCAGTCCACCGATGTTCACACCCTTCAGAAGCGGCTCGACCTGATCGGTAAATCCTGAGAGCAGCATGGCTGCAGGCACATTGCTGATCCCCTGCGAAAGCAATGCGGCTACCAGAAGTTCACGTCCTGCGAGTACAGACTTCAAAAACTCACTCACCGAAGGAATCTGCTTGATATTCGCAACAAAGATGAAAAAGCACACAAAGGTTCCAAGCAACGCGTAATCGATCTTTGCAAACAATCTGCGGTCGATGATCAGAAGCGCCGCCGCTGTGATCAGCAGACAAAGCGGATCCGGCACAACACGCAGCACCGTCAGAATACAGACTGCAAACAGCGCAAGATAGCAGATCAGCCGGGTCTTCGGGATCTCCGCCTGCTCCTCCTCTTCTTCCTGTGCGATCGGTTCTGACCGCAGCAGCAGTACAGTCAGCGCGAGAAGCAGGTAGCCCGCAATTCCCAGCGGGAGAAGGATGCGGAAGAAATCCGGCAGTGTCAGCCCGAATGCTGTGTATAGATAGAGATTCTGCGGATTTCCGATCGGCGTCATCATACTGCCGAGATTTGCCGCCGCTGTTTCAATCACCACCGTCAGCAAAAGCGCACGGCGGTTTTCCAGCTTTTCAAACAGCAGAACCGTCAGCGGAACAAAGGTGATCAGCGCGACATCATTTATAACAAACATCGAAGTAAAAAAACAAAGATTCATCAGAATCATGCCCAGTGCGCGAACCGATCCCGCACGGCGCAGCAGCACTGCCGTCATCCGTTCAAACAGCCCCACACTCCGCAGTCCCACAATGACTGCCATCAGACAGCCGAGCAGAATCAGAACCGTGGTGTCGATACAGCCGTGGAGATTGCGTCCTCCGCTCGGCACAAAAAAGAATGAGATGACCGCCGCGAGCGCGGAGATCACCAGCACGATCTGAGATTTCAAAAAAGCCTTTACTGCGTTCAAATTCAATATAACCGCCTTCCGTTTTTTCTCTATTATAGCAAATTCCGCCTGACTCCGCAACCATCTTGGCATTCACACGAAAAATCTGTGCAGAAAACATGGATATTTTATGAATTACAGCAATACGCGCTTGCGTTTTCGCAAAAAATATGCTATAATGAGCCTTAGTGAGTGCGGTAAGTATATCATACCGCCAATTGCACGGAAAGGGAGGGGAAATGCACGCGATGAAATACAGCAGACGTTGTCTGACTGCTCTCATGGCAGTTCTGACCGCCGGGCTTTCCCTGTCGTGTGATACACAGCACGCACATGAATCTCAAAATCTCAGCGGAGCGGAAGATTCCGTCACGATCTCCTTCTCCTGGTGGGGCGGCGATTCCAGGCACACAGCCACACAGGAAGCCGTGAACAGATTCATGGAGCTGCATCCCGACATCAAGGTCAAAACACAGTTCAGTGCATGGGAAGGCTGGGAGAATGTCATGTCCACCTCCTTCTATGCCGGAACGATGCCGGACGTCAATCAGATCAACTGGAACTGGATCAGCGCTTACAGCTCTGACGGCAGCCGTTTTTTAGATCTGAACACCGTATCAGACACCTTGGATCTCGCACAATATGACAGTGAAGTGCTGCAGACCTGTACCTTCAGCGATGAGCTGCAGGCAGTTCCCGTTTCACTCACGGGACGCATCTTTTTCTGGAACAAGACCACCTTTGAACAGGCAGGACTTGCACCGCCGCAGACGCTCGCACAGCTGTATGATGCAGGCAGGATCTTCCGCGAACAGCTCGGAGAGGGATACTATCCGCTTGTTCTGGGCGAATATGACCGTATGATCCTGATGGTCTACTACCTCCAGTCGGTCTACGGCAAGGAATGGATTGAAAACGGCAGGCTGAATTACTCCGAGGAGGAGATTCTCAGCGGGTTCCGTTTCATTCAGTCGCTGGAAGAAGGACACGTCATTCCGAAGATCGAAACCACACTCGGTGACGGCGCAGTGTCAATCGACAAGAATCAGAACTGGATCAACGGATCCTATGCCGGTATTTTTGAGTGGGATTCTGCCGCTCAGAAATATCAGGACTCCCTTTCAGAGGGAAACGAACTCGTGGTCGGAACCTATTTCGCAGACATGGGACCATATCAGGGAGGCTTCTCCAAAGTATCTCTCTGTTTCGCGATCTCCGAAACCACACCGCATCCGCAAGCATGTGCAGCGCTGCTGCAGTTTCTGCTCAACGAAAGGGAAGGCGCAGAAATTCTTGGGATCGAACGAGGGATTCCGCTGAGTGCATCCGCGCTCGGCGTCTGTAAAGAGCAATCCCTGCTCGAATCCGCAACGGCACAGGCAAATGACCGGATTATTGAATGGGTCAGCTTTACGCTGGATCCCGCCTTTGAAGACTCCAAGCTCAAGGGAGAACCGGATGGTATCTACTACGATGTGATGAGTGGGTTGAGCTACGGCGATTATACGCCTGAGCAGGCTACCGATCTTCTGATCCGTACAACCAACGAAATCCTCGCAGAGAACTGATCCGCACCCTTATCCTCTCCTGCAAGAAAGGGGCTTGCGGGAGCATTTCAGGAGAAGAGCAATGAAACCAACGCATTATTTTGATGCCTATCTTTCGCATTACCGTAACTACAAACCCTACTGGAACTATGAAGACGGCTGTGTGCTGATTGGCTGTCAGCAGCTTTATCAGGCAACAGGCCGACAGAAATACCTCGACTTTATCCTGCGCTATCTGGAGGATTTTCTTCAGCCCGACGGAACGATCCGTCCTTTTGAGCCGGAAAAGCGCAATATCGACTGCTTTAATCCAGGCAAGATCCTCTTTCTGGCTGAACGCGCCACGGGGAATGAAAAATACCGCCGCGCTGCTGACTATCTGATCAGACATCTGAAAGAACAGCCGCGCAACAAAAACGGAAGCTTTTTTCACAAGGCGATCTACCCCGATCAGGTCTGGCTGGACGGACTTTACATGGCGCAGCCGTTTTATCTCGAATATGACATCCGATACGGACAAAAACAAGCATATGATGACATTCTGATGCAATACAGAAACGCAAGACGCTATATGCGCGACGCATCCACAGGGCTTTACTTTCACGGCTATGACGCAGAACGGATCCAGCCGTGGGCTGACAAGACAACGGGCTGCTCAAAGAATTTCTGGCTGCGCGCAACGGGTTGGTTCTTTATGTCACTGGCAGACATTATCGAACTGATCCCGTCAGAAGACAAGGACTACGCCGCGGAGTTCATCACGCTCTTTACTGAGCTTGCTGAGGCGCTTCTGCCCTGGCGTGACAAAGAAACAGGTCTGTTCTACCAGGTGATCAATCACCCGAAGGCTCTGGGAAATTACACCGAAACCTCCGGCTCTGCAATGATCGCATACGCACTGATGAAAGCATCGCGGCTGGGACTTCCCGACTGCGACCGCTACGGCAGAATCGGTACGGAAATGATCTGCGCTTTGCATGACCGCAAGCTGATTGCACGCGGACAGGCGCTCCACCTGACAGACATCTGTTCGGTCGCCGGACTCGGTTATGACCGCGACGGCAGTCTGGACTACTATTTCTCCGAGCGTATCGTTGAGGATGACGCAAAGGGCGTCGGCGCGTTTATGATGGCATATGCACAGAAACTCATGCTGGAACGGAGGGAGGCATATGCGGTCTGAACGATCCGTATTACAGAAACGCTCTGCACGCACAGGCGTCCGGCTGATTATCCTCTGGCTGATCGGCTATCTCTGCTTCCGCTGCTATCCGTTTCTTTCCTCGTTTATCTACAGCTTTACCGACTTCAATCTCTTCGGAGAAGCGCCGCAGTTCGTGGGCTTTGACAACTATCTCACCGTCTTCCGCGATGAAAAGATGACGGCTGCTTTGCTGCGAAGCTTCGCCTATGCCGGCTTTACCGTACCGCTCAAGCTGCTTGCAGCACTCGGCGTTGCCTGCCTGCTATGCACAAAATGCAGAGGGATCCGTATGTTCCGCACGATTTACTACATTCCCTCGCTCCTCGGATCCTCGCCTGCCATCGCAATATTGTGGAAATCCTTCTTCCGCACCGACGGACCGCTCAACGCACTGCTCTCTCTCTTCGGTATCCAGGCTGTCAACTGGCTGGGCGATCCCGCTTATGCCCTCTTTGTCGTGGGATTGCTGCGCGTCTGGCAGTTCGGCTCTGCCATGCTCCTCTTTCTGGGCGCACTGCAGGGTGTTCCGCATGACATCACCGAGGCAGCCGCACTGGACGGCGCCGGCCCCTTCCGCCGTTTTTTCAGCATCACACTACCAATGATCTCGCCTGTTCTGTTTTACAATCTGATCACGCAGCTGGCACAGACGTTTCAGGAGTTCAATGCACCGTTCATCATCACACAGGGCGGGCCGCGCAGTTCAACAACGCTGTTTTCCCTGCTGATCTACAACGAAGCATTCCAGCACTATGAAATGGGACAAGCCAGCGCGATGGCGTGGATATTATTTCTCATTGTCGCCTCAATCAGCGCCCTTGCGTTTCTTTCTCAGAACGCGTGGGTATACTACAATGACGGACGCTAGGAGGCAACAGTGATGAAACAAAAATTTTCAAACCGCCTCCGTGTCTGTCTGCTGCTGCTCGGAGGCGGCATTATGCTCTATCCGCTGCTATGGATGCTGGGTGCGACCTTTATGACAAATGCCGAGCTGTTCGGAAGCTTTTCACCAATCCCGCTGCACCCCACACTGGACGGCTACCGCCTTGCGATGGAAGAATACGGCGGCGCGATCAATCTGCTGGGCGCAATGAAAAATACGATTCTTCTGGTTCTGCCGAAGGTATTGTTCACACTGATTTCCTGCACACTCACTGCGTATGGCTTTGCAAGATTTGAGTTTTGCGGTAAACGGATTCTGTTTGCACTGCTGATTTCTACGCTGTTTCTGCCGCAGTCGGTGATGTATGTGCCGCAGTTTCTGATGTTTTCCGAACTGGGCTGGGTCGATTCTCCGTTCTATCCCGCACTGATCCTTCCCTCGCTGTTTGCGTTTGACACATATTTCATCTTTATGCTGATCCAGCATTTCAAAAGTACACCGCGCGAGCTGGATGATGCTGCAAAAATCGACGGCTGCAACGCGGTTCAGACACTGTTCCATGTGCTCTGTCCCGTCATCCGTCCTGCCCTCATCAGCTGTGCGCTGTTACAGTTCATCTGGTCATCCAACGACTATATGGGACCGCTTCTGTATGTCAGTACACCCGAATTTTATCCACTCTCGCTGTTTGTCAAGCTCTCGATGGACGCGGACGCAGGCGCAGCATGGAACCGCATTCTCGCGGTATCGCTGATCTCCGTCCTGCCGACGCTGATGCTGTTTTTCAGCGCACAGAAGTTCTTTGTCGAAGACATTACGGCAGGCAGTCTGAAATCCTGAAGGAAGTAATTTCATGAATCATTGCATTACCCTACTGCATCAGCTTTCTGAACATGGAAAGCTTGCGCGCACTGAATATCTGCACCTGCTTGCACACCGCAAAGCGATCGCGGAAACCGCAATGGAACTGGCACGCGAGGTTCGCAGAAAATACTACGGCACGGATGTCTACATCCGCGGACTGATCGAAGTCTCCAACATCTGCAAAAATGACTGCACCTACTGCGGTATCCGCAAAAGCAATCAAAACGTAAACCGCTACCGGCTGAACGCTGAACAGATTCTTTCCTGCTGCCGCGCAGGATACAGACTCGGATTCCGCACCTTTGTCATGCAGGGCGGCGAAGACGGTTCATTCACCGACGAATTCCTTTGCCCGCTGCTGCGGCAGATCAAGACTGAATTTCCCGACTGTGCGATCACGCTTTCGCTCGGCGAACGCAGCTCTGAAAGCTACCGTCTTCTGCGTGAAGCGGGTGCCGACCGCTATCTCCTGCGGCATGAAGCATGCAACGAAGCACTGTATCGCAAACTGCACCCCGAAACGATGCTGCACGAAAACCGAATGCGCTGTCTGCGTGATCTGCGTGAACTCGGTTATCAGGTCGGCGCCGGATTTATGGTCGGCGCACCGTTTCAGACGGTTGAAGATCTTGCTGATGAGCTTTGCTTTTTACAGGACTTCCGCCCTCAGATGGTCGGAATCGGCCCGTTTCTCCCCCATCATGACACGCCGTTTTGCGACTACGAAAGCGGCAGCGCCGATCTGACTGTCTTCCTGCTCGCACTGATCCGCCTGATGCTCCCGAACGTGCTGCTCCCCTCGACCACAGCACTCAATTCCGTTGTGCCGGACGGCAGAATCCGCGGTCTGCAGGCAGGTGCCAATGTCGTAATGCCAAATCTGTCGCCGGAAGATACACGGCAGCTCTATCAGCTCTATGACAATAAAAAAAGCAGCGGACTGGAATCTGCAGAGGAAATGCAGAAACTGAAGGAAAGCTTTGCCGCCTATGGTTATCATATCGTAACCGCACGGGGAGATTTCCGTGATTGCCCGCCCAAAAAACCGTAAAAATCGACACAAAAACTAGCGTTTGTACCAAAAATGACAGCCTCCAATTGACAAATCCGAAAAAAATGGTATACTAAAAGAAGCAGATTCCGAAACGGAAAGAAAGAGGATGATATCTTTGAACATCTGGCATAATATCAGTCCGAAGCGTATTACACCGGAAGATTTTGTGGCTGTCATCGAGATTCCCAAGGGCAGTAAAAATAAATATGAGCTGGATAAGGAAACCGGGCTGATTATGCTCGACCGCATTCTCCACACATCCACGCACTATCCTGCCAACTACGGTCTGATTCCGCGCACCTATGCGGACGACGGTGACCCGCTTGATGTATTGCTGCTCTGTTCCGAAACGCTTTCTCCGATGACGCTGGTACGGTGCTACCCGATCGGCGTGATCCGTATGCTGGACGGATCGCACAAGGATAACAAGATCATTGCGATTCCCTTCAACGATCCCAACTACAACACCTACAAGGATATCAACGAACTCCCCCGTCACATCTTCGACGAAATGATCCATTTCTTCACCGTTTATAAAGCGCTGGAGCACAAGGAAACTGCGGTGGATGAGATCGCAGACGCTGCGGCAGCGCGCGAAGTGATCCGTATGGACATTGATAATTACATCGAAAAATTCTGTAAATAAAGCCGAAATTTCTGAAAGGAGCATACAGGTTATGTCAGCAGGAGCCAGTGAGGTTTTGTTCAACGCACAGAAAGGTGTCGCACCGCTTGGTCTGGTTGCAATGGAAAGCGCAACTGAAATCGGTGCAAAGATCAACAGCTATTTAAAGCGCTGGGAGGTCGGCGGAATCAGCCCCGACGAGGATTTCCTCATCGGATGCGAATGCCCGCGTTTCTCTTCCGGTGACGGCAAGGGTATCATCAAATCCACCGTCAGAGGTAAGGATCTTTTCATCATCGTCGATGTCGGTAACTACAACTGTAAGTACAATATGTTCGGCAAAGAGAACGCAATGTCTCCCGACGACCACTATCAGGATCTGAAGCGTGTGATTCAGGCGGCTTCTGGTAAGGCACACAGAATCAATGTAATCATGCCGATCCTCTACGGCGGACGTCAGCACCGCCGCAACTTCCGTGAATCCCTTGACTGCGCTTGTGCACTGCAGGAGCTGGAAGCAATGGGTGTTGCAAATATCATCACCTTTGACGCGCATGATCCTCGCGTGCAGAATGCCATTCCGCTGATGGGCTTTGATAATGTCATTCCGTCCTATCAGGTTCTCAAGTGCATGTTCCGCGCTGTTCCGGATCTCAACATTTCTCCCGAAACCTTTATGGTCATCAGCCCGGACGAAGGTGCACTGAACCGTAATATGTACTACGCTTCTGTGCTCGGCGTCAATATGGGTATGTTCTACAAGCGCCGTGACTACTCCAAGATCGTAAACGGAAGAAACCCGATTGTTGCACACGAATATCTCGGCAACTCCGTAGAAGGTATGGACGTATTTATCGCGGACGACATCATCTCTTCCGGCGAATCTATGCTGGATCTCGCATATGCGCTCAAGGCAAAGAAGGCAAAGAGAATCTTTGCATATGCAACCTACGGTCTCTTCACAGATGGTCTGGAAAAGTTCGACAAGGCGCACGCTGACGGCTATATCGACGGCGTATTCGGCACAAACCTCACCTATCGTTCGCCCGAACTGCTTGCACGTCCGTGGTTCAACGAGGTTGATGTTTCCAAGTATATCGCTTATTTCATCGCGGCAATCAACCACGATGTTTCCATCAGTACTGTTCTGGATCCGCACGCAAAAATCAAGCAGCTCCTCCAGAAAAAGCAATAATCAACAAAAAATCCTGCTTTTCTCAAAAAAGAATTGCAGGATTTTTCGATTTTTTCAATTTTATGTAAAAACTTTGTAAAACCATTGACATTTCTCCGGTTTTGTGATAACATTAAACAGTAATCTTTTTTCATCATAAGGAGAAATGAGTATGGCCAAAGAAAGCATTTGGAAAGAAAAAGATGAAACTGCAAACATGACACCTTCGCAGCTGGTCGAGTGGGAAGGCAAACACTTCTCCCGCTTTGAGTTCAGGTGCAAGCACTATGAAAACGGAAGGTGCTACTCTCCTTTTGCACACTCGCGAGCCTGTCGGTGCCGCGGATCCATCGGCTGCAACGACTTCAAGATGAACTGGTAATCAAAAAGGCGTTTCCTTCACGCGGAGGAAGCGCCTTATTTGATTCGCAAGCAACGTCAGAATATAGAAAAAACGCTCCTGCAAACTGCAGGAGCGTCTGGCGGAGATGGTGGGATTCGAACCCACGGAGCGTGTTACCGCTCAAACGATTTCGAGTCGTTCTCGTTATGACCACTTCGATA
>SVNN01000139.1 GCA_015066905.1 Ruminococcus sp. | reverse complement strand
TACCCTCACCCCACAGCCAGATGCTGTTAGCAGGACGCAGTCCGCGTGCAATACGCGCCTGATTCACAGGGTGATCCTTCAGCAGTTCATAGGAACGCTGCATCAGATCAAACAGCTTTGCCGCATTCGGATGCTCCGGCAGATGCGTCTTGATCGGCTGTCCGGTAATATCGTGCGGCGGAGTCAGTGTTCCAAGCTCCAGCGTACCATTGTTCCAGATCAGACAGTGGCGGTAGCTTACGCCGCTGTAAAACTTGAATTCATCCGAATCCAGGTTTTCCGCGAGATATTTCACAAGCTCTGCCGCCTCGGCAGTGGAAATATCGTCTGCGCAGTAGTCCACCATCGTGCGGTCAGCATATTCTGCCTCTTCGCTGAGTGTAACGAGATTGCAGCGGAGCGATACGTCTGTAGACTTCATATCAATACCGATGCTACCCGCCTCCAGCGGAGAACGTCCTGTATAGTAGCGGAACGGGTCGTAGCCCAGAACGGAAAGGTTTGCAACGTCGCTGCCCGGCTTCATGCCGTCCGCAACCGTCTTGACCAGACCAACACGTCCCTGAGATGCGAGTGCGTCCATATGCGGCACATCCGCAGCCTCAAGCGGGGTTCGGTTACCGAGCGCCTCCACCCGGTAATCCGCCATTCCATCACATAATACTACGAGATAATTCATACCAGACCCCTCTTTCGGGAAAAAACTTAGCCGTTGTTCTTCTTTGCTTCGAGATCAGCCAATGCGTCCTTGCGGGAGAGGTTGATTCTGCCCTGCTTGTCGATTTCAACGACCTTGACGAGGATCTCATCGCCAATGGATACAACGTCTTCTACGCGCTCAACGCGGGAAGAATCCAGCTTGGAGATATGAACCAGACCGTCCTTACCCGGTGCAATCTCAACAAATGCGCCGAATGTCATCAGGCGAACGACCTTGCCCTTATAGATTGCGCCGACCTCAGGATCATGCGCGATGGTTTCGATAATCTGGAGTGCCTTCTTTGCCTTGTCGCCATCCACACCGCTGATGAATACGCTGCCGTCCTCGTTGATGTCGATCTTGCACTCGCACTCAGCAGAGATCTTCTGGATTACCTTGCCGCCCTGACCGATTACCTCACGGATCTTATCCACAGGCACCTTGGTCTGGAGCATCTTCGGTGCGTACTGATTTACGCTCTCACGGTAGGTCGGAATCGCCTTCAGCATGATCTCATCAAGAATGTAAAGACGTGCCTTGCGGGTCTTTTCGAATGCCTCTTCGATGATTGCCATCGTCAGACCGTCAACCTTGATGTCCACCTGAATTGCGGTAATACCCTTGTGTGTACCGCCGACCTTGAAGTCCATATCGCCGAAGAAGTCCTCAAGGCCCTGGATATCAACCATGGTCATGAAGTCATCGCTGTCGGGCAGTGTAATCAGACCGCAGGAGATACCTGCAACCGGCGCCTTGATCGGCACGCCTGCATCCATCAGTGCGAGGGTAGAGCCGCAGATCGAACCCTGGGAAGTAGAGCCGTTGGAAGACAGAACCTCAGAAACCAGACGGAGTGCATACGGGAATTCTTCCACAGACGGGATTACCGGCTCAAGCGCACGCTCAGCCAACGCACCATGACCGATCTCACGGCGTCCCGGACCACGGCTCGGCTTGGTTTCGCCGACGGAGTAGGACGGGAAGTTGTAGTGATGCATATAACGCTTGGAAACGTCCTCATCGATGCCGTCAATTCTCTGTGCATCGGAAACAGGACCGAGCGTTGCAATTGTAAGAACCTGTGTCTGACCTCTGGTGAACAGACCGGATCCGTGTACGCGCGGCAGGAGACCAACCTCAGAAGCGAGCGGACGAATCTCGTCGATGCCTCTTCCGTCAACGCGCTTGCCCTCATACAGCCAGTTGCGGACAATCTTCTTCTGGAGCTTGTAGATGCACTCGTCGATCATGCCGATGCGCTCTGCATTCTCAGCGTCAAACTTCTCGTGAATATCATTCTTGATCGGGAGCAGACGTGCCTCACGCACGTTCTTGTCGTTGGTGTCAAGTGCAACCTTCACGCGGTCAGATGCGAACGCCTCGATTGCATCAAACAGCTCGTGATCCACTTCCTGCGACTCAAAGGTGAACTTCGGCTTGCCGATCTCCTTCTGGATGTCAGCAACGAAAGCGACCATCTTCTTGATCTCCTCGTGACCGGTACGGATTGCCTGAAGCATGATATCCTCCGGCACTTCGTTTGCACCTGCTTCGATCATAACGATCTTTTCAGCAGAGCCAGCGAGTGTGAGGTTCAGATCGTTGTGGCCTCTCTGCTCGAGCGTCGGGTTGAGCACGATCTCGCCGTCAACCAGACCAACGCTGATACCGGCAATCGGGCCATTCCACGGAATATCGGAAATGGAGATCGCGATCGAGGTTGCGAGCATACCTGCAATCTCGGGCGAGCAGTCGGGATCTACGGAAAGGACGGTCATAACAACAGAAACGTCGTTACGCATATCCTTCGGGAAGAGCGGACGAATCGGACGGTCAACCATACGGGAGGTCAGGATTGCCTTCTCGCTCGGCTTGCCCTCACGCTTCATAAAGCTGCCCGGGATCTTGCCGACAGCATACAGACGCTCTTCAAAATCAACAGAAAGCGGGAAGAAGTCGATTCCCTCTCTCGGCTTTTCGCTTGCGGTAACGTTAGCCATCACAACGGTATCGCCGTAGCGTACCCAGCAGGAACCGTTGGAAAGCTCACAGGTCTTGCCGGTCTCAACAACGAGCGGACGGCCTGCGAAGGTGGTTTCAAAAGTACGGAATTTTTCAAACATATTAACTGCCTCCTGTTTTTATAAAATTCGGCAGCAGCCTTAGCAATAAACCCTGTTTTCTGGTCAGATCCAGCAAAACACGGTTTAATGCTAAAACCTCCGCTGCCGGCAAGGGGTGGGAATTACGTTGAAAAGGCAGAAGGGAAGAAACCCTCCCGACTGCCTTTTTTCGCAATTACTTACGGATTCCGAGCTTCGCGATGATTGCACGGTAACGCTCGATATCCTTCTTCTTCAGGTAGTTCAGCAGGTTACGTCTGTGACCTACCATCTTGAGCAGACCTCTGCGGGAGTGATGATCCTTCTTGTGAACACGCAGATGCTCATTCAGGTCATTGATTCTCTTAGTGAGAATTGCGATCTGAACCTCCGGAGAACCGGTGTCGCCCTCGTGTGTTCTGTTCTGCTCAATCAGAGCGGTTTTTTCGTCCTTCAACAGCATTGTTTTTCACCTCTTTGTGATATTTTCCTATGAACATAGTAAGGGGAATCGGTGATTCCCGTGCCAGATGGGCATTCTCCCCAAACCAAGTACACGGTACAAATAATTATAGCATAAATCCCCACACATTATATGGACAAATTATGAATTTATCGTGAACAAAATGTGAATTACGAGATGACCTTGCCCTTGGTCTTGCGCTTTTTCGCAGGAACCATCGGTGCCTCCTCGCCGCCTTTATCCTCAAAGACGGTGTCTTCAGATTCCTCCTCGCCAAGCTCAGGATTCCGCTCGCCGCGCTGCTCATAATACGGGTTGATGACATATTTCTGGATCACAGGATAGCTGTTGAAACAGATCACCAGCCAGATCTGGCTGAACGGCAGAAACGGCAGCGCAAAGATGGTGTAGAAGTTCAGATAAGTTAAAAACGCGAATACACCGACGATCAGGATCATGATGACAAGCGTGAGAATATTTTTCTTGATCGCCACGAACGCAAGTGCCAGACTGTTCTTGATTGTTCCTCTGATCCCGACATTTGTGGACGTCAGCATCAGAAAGGCGTAGAAGTTCATCATCACCACAACGATCGCCACACTGAACATCAGAATAAACGGAACATAAAGCAGATCATTCCCCGAATTTTCAATCAGATTCGGATATACATAAACGCCTGCCGCAACACCGGAAAACAGTAAAACATCCAGAACACCCAGCACAGCACCACCTTTGAAATTAGACTTGAAGCGGCTGATATATTCTGTCCAGAGAAACGTAGGCTTGCCGAGTGTGAAATTGCGCAGGATTCGCACTGTTGCCGCGGTCATCGGTCCGATGAATACCGCCTGCATCAACAGAAGGATGATCACCAGCGGATAGCTCAGGCTCGTGTTTTCCATCATCAGAAAGCATAAAACCGCAAGAATGATCGGAAGCGAAAACAGCGTATTGATCAGATTCAGTTCAATCAGTTTCCAGAACTTACCGAGAAAAATGTCCATAAACGCAAAAAACGGTTTTTTCTTCGGTGCATTTTTTGAGATGCCGGCTCCGGCACTCTGATAGTTATAAAACAAAGACAAAGAAACATCCTCCTCAAGGGAATTCCCCGTTACGGCAAGATCACCGCCGTTAAGAAATATGTCAGCGCCGTATCCGCAGCGGCGGAAAGCAGCAATCCGACAAAGAGCACCAGATAGCGGAGCAGATAATATCTGCATCCATCACGCACGCCATCCCGTTCGCAATCGCAGACGGCGAAACGGAAAAACTGCGTAGACAGCGTCAGCGTTTCGCGTACCGCCAGAATCAGCAG
>SVNN01000007.1 GCA_015066905.1 Ruminococcus sp. | reverse complement strand
TGTCGGCACGGTAGGAATATACATCACGCAAAACGGAAATTGCTGGTTCGGATTTTTACGGAATTTGTAAACGGTGTTTTTGGGGGGATCAGTCCAGCGACACGGTGTCCTCATAATCTTGCAAAGACCAGTAACCGCCGCTGTACTGATGCAGTGTGCAGTCAAAATGTACATAGGGACCGGGCGCATTTTCCTTTACCGGAAGTGCGACACAGTGGATGGTATCGCCGTCTGTGAACACATAGATATCCTGCGCCGGACCGCCGCCGCTGCCGCCGTAAAAATCGAAATCATATTCGAATTCTTCGCCGAAATATTCTTTCGCAATTTCCAGCGCCTTTTCTTTGTTTGCCGCGTCGATCTCTTCCTGTTCCTTGGGTGACACACAGCCGCCGAGCGGCAGCAGCGCGCCTGCACATAAAACAGCGCACAGCATTTTCTGGACTTGTTTCATAAGAATCCCTCTCATTTCTTCTGACGCAATTATAATGTTTCCAGTCCGGCAAGATACAGACCGAGTTTTGCGGTGTCATCTGCGTCGTATACGCCGTCACCGTTTACATCGGCATTCTTGATAGCCTCTGCGGAAGGTGCCTCCAGCGCATCGTCCTGTGCGACGAAGCGGGCGTGCAGGACAACGTCGGCAATCGTTACTTTTCCGTCTAAGTCTACATCGCCCTTGCTGTTGCGTTCGGTTGTTTTGACATCAAACAGCGCGTAGGAATTGTCGTTATATCCGCTGCCGTCGAAATAGAACCGTACCGTGGAAACATCGGTTACATCGAGTGAATATTCCACAGGTGTCATATTGGAGGTCAGGGCGATCTGGTCGATCTCCACATCATCTGCAATGATGGTCAGTGTTCCGTCTGCGGACTTTGTGCCGTCCACATGACCAATCTTGAATGTAACATTGCTGAGCTTTTCGGTGTTGAATTTTGCATATGCGTAGCGGTCAGAGCTTTTCAGCACGATGCCCTGATAGTAGGTTTCGCTGTTGACATCAAAACGTGCGGTGATGTCAGAGCCATCATAGATTGTGGCATAGTATGTGTTGAAGCTGTCATCGAGCCATTCTTCCGCACTGCTGTAAGCAGGAATCACGCGCGGAAATACGGAAGGTGTTCCGTCCATACAGATGTCACCCAGACCATATGCGTTGTTGTTATATCCGTTGCAGTCCACATAAATACGAACCATCGACGCGCCGGAAACATCGAGCGTATAGTTGGTCAGATTCATATTATGCGCCAGCGCAACTTCATCCTCCAGGACGCCGTCCAGATAAATCGACATCATTCCGGTGCCGAGCTTTGTGTCATCCACATGACCCATCGTGAAAGAAAGCGTGTCAACGTTTTCAGTATTGAACTGTGCATAAGCGTAGCGGTCAGAGCCGGTGAAAACCAGTCCCTGATAATAGGTGCGGCCGTTCATATTGAACGAGGATGTCTTTGTGCTTCCGTCATATACGGTGAGATAATAGGTGTTGAATGCAGAGTTCAGAAGCTCTTCAGGCGCTTCAAATTCAGGCACGACATGTTCCATTGCGACCGGCTTTCCGTCCACAATGAGATTGGCGAGCGCGTAGGAGTTGTTGTTGTAGCCGTCGCAGTCGAGATAGAAACGAACGACAGACGCTTCCGATACATCCAGTGTGTAGTCGCGCAGATTCATGAGAGAAGACAGTGCGATCTCGTCTGTTGCAATGCCGTCCAGATAAATCGTCATTGTTGCAGACTGGAGTTTGGTGTTGTCGATGTGTCCGAGCGTGAATGAGAGCGTGTCAACGTTTTCGGTGTTGAACTGCGCGTAAGTATAACGGTCAGAGCCGGTGAAGACCAGTCCCTGATAATAGGTGCGGCCGTTCATATTGAACGAAGATGTCTTTGTGCTTCCATCATAAACCGTGAGATAGTAGGAGTTGAACGAAGACTGCAGGAACTTTTCAGAGCTGCTGTATGTAGGGGTAACGTGTTCCATTGCGACCGGCTTTCCGTCCACAGAGAGGTTTGCCAGCGCGTAGGAGTTATTGTTGTAGCCGTCGCAGTCGAGATAGAAACGAACGACAGACGCTTCCGATACATCCAGTGTGTAGTCGCGCAGGCTCATGAGAGAAGACAGCGCGATCTCATCCTCTGCGACGCCGTCCAGATAAATCGTCATTGTTGCAGACTGGAGTTTGGTGTTGTCGATGTGTCCGAGCGTGAACGAGAGCGTGTCAACGTTTTCGGTGTTGAACTGCGCGTAAGTGTAACGGTCAGAGCCTGCAAAGACCAGTCCCTGATAATAAGTACGGCCGTTCATATTGAACGAAGATGTCTTTGTGCTTCCGTCATAAACGGTCAGATAGCGGGAGTTGAACGACGCTTTCAGGAAATCCTCAGAGCTGTCATATTCCGGTGCGGAATAGCTGCTGGTGAGTGCTTCGCCATCCACCGTCAGATCTGCCAGTGCGTAGGAGTTGCTGTTGTAGCTGTCGAAATCAAAGTAGAACTGTACTGCAGCCGCGTTCGATACATCCAGAGTATATTCCTGCAGCTCCATCAGCGGTGTGAGCGAGAAGATCTCCTCTGCAACGCCGTCCAGATAGATTGTGAGCGTAGCATTGCCGAGTACGGTGTTATCAATGTGACCGAGCGTAAAGGAGATGGTATCGATCTCCGCGGTGCTGAATGTCGCATAGGAGTAACGGTCAGAGCCTGTAAACATCAGACCCTGATAATAGGTGCGGCCGTTCATCGCAAAATTGTTGAGTGCGCTGGAGCCGTCATATACGGTCATATATCTTGTGTCATATCCGTTTGTCAGGAATGATTCTGTGGCAGTCGCCGCCGATGCGTTGAACGCGCTTGCTGTGTTTTGCAGCACATCGCTCAGACTGCTGATGCCCGAGGTACCGCCGATCAGCGAAACGGCACAGGCAACTGCAAGGAATTTTTTGAAATTCAGTTTCATAATCCACCCTCCAATTGATTTCTATAAAAAACGCTTGAATATTATAGCATGTACGGAAAAGAAAGTCAATTGACCGGGCATGGGCGAAATCAGCATGAAGTGGACGGATGATCTGCTGTTTCAGACGGAAAAGCGAAGAGAATCTGTTGCAATGGTACAAAAAATATAGGAAGATGTAACGAATCGTTATTGAATCCGGATAAAAAATGTGCTATAATAAACTTAAAAGGTATGACTACAACTTAAATAACGCTAAAGAACCGATAAAAATGTGAGGAGGAGTTTTATGAATCTGAAAAAAGCCCTTTGCGGACTGCTCGCCGGAATCTGTCTGGCGGCGCATGGCTCCGCATTCTCTGCAGGTGCGGCTGTGGTGCAGACGCCGATCGGCTATCGCGGCGACATCAACGCAGACGATGCGGTCACAATGTCCGATATTCTTCTGCTTGCGCGTTATCTCATCAACGAGGACGCGGCGGCAGTGCCGGCAGATCGCGCACAGTTTGCCGACATGGACGCGGACAATCAGCTGGATGTATTTGACCTGGCGCGGATGGCACGCGTGGTCGGCGGTTATGCCGAGACCGAGATGATCTACGTCGAAACGGAGGTGGAGGAAGCGCTGATAGACGCGCCCGTTTCTGTGGTGAATCCGACGGTGCTGAGCAAGGGAACCAACCATCTGCTGATGTTCGTGGTCGAATTCCCCGACTGCAAATTCAGACAGAGCTATACCGCAGAGCAGATCAAGGCGATCTCCTTTGGCGCAGAGGATACTTCCAGTCCGTATTATCCGCTTGAGAGCGTGATCGGCTACTACGACCGTGCTTCTTACGGCGCACTGAATATGGATGCTGATGTGTTCACTTATACCGCAAGCAACAGCATCAGCACCTACACCAATCATACGGACTTGCTGGTCGAGGAGATTATGGCAGCCTTTGATCAGCAGCTGGATTATAACAATTATGACGTCAACAGCGACGGCACGATGGATACGATCCTGCTTTCTGTTGCCGACAATGCACCCGATGACGGCTGGTGGCCCTGTTCCGGCGGCTACTACGGATCTCAGACCTTTGATGGTGTGCGTGCAGGCAATGTAATCCTCGGCAACACCTCGCCGACGGATACGGCAGTCTACAACAACACCTGGATTCACGAGCTGGGTCACGCAATGGGTCTGCCCGACTACTATAAATATGAAAACACCGAGGACGGCTGGTTCGGACTGAACGGTGCGGCAGGCACAGAAATGATGGACGACGCATACGGCGATATGTGCGCGTTCTCGAAGCTGATGTATGGCTGGTATACACCGGGTCAGGTGCAGGTTTATACAGGCGGCACCCAGACCTTTACGCTGGAATCCTCGCAGACTGCGGCGAACTGTATTCTCATTCCGCGCGGCGATCTGAACGGCTATCTCAGCGAATATATGATGCTGGAATATGCAACGGACGCGGGGAATAATACAGGCCTTGTCGGACAGGGCGGCATCCGTGTGCTGCATTGTGAAGCCACGGTAACAGAAGGTTACTGGGGTCCTGAATTCAAGTGGAACAATTATGGTATGTACTACGACAGCAGTAATACCAGACAGCGCGTGCTCAGACTCGCGAACGAGAGCGAGGGCGGAGACTTCTTCGTCAGCGGCAGCGTGATCAACAACGATATCAGCGGTTTCCGCTGGTATGATGACAGCGGTTATCAGACTGTGGATACGGGCATCACCGTGACAGTCGGTGCGCTGACCGACGGAAGATATACCGTCACAATCTCTCAGTAAACAGCAGATCCCGTCCGTTTGCATGTTTGACACAAATGGACGGGTTTTTGCAATCCGATATAGAAAAAGCGGGGAATTGATATGAAAAAACAAAAGATTTTTGCTTCTGTCTGCGCGGCAGCGATCGGTCTGTGCGCCGTTTTGCCCGATCTGCAGACACGGCAGGAGCCGCACGCGCTGGCGGCGGACACAGTAACCTTCACGGAATTTGATACAAGCGTGAACGGCGGCGAGCCGATCCGCGGTGTGGACATTTCTTCGATTCTGGCGATTGAGCAAGCAGGGGTGCGGTTTTACAGTCCTGACGGAGCGGAGCAGGACATTTTCCGGACGCTTTCAGAATATGGCGTGAACTACATCCGCGTCCGCGTGTGGAACAGTCCGTATACGACAGACGGCAACAGCTACGGCGGCGGAAACTGCGATGTGAATACTGCGGCGGAGATCGGCAGACGGGCGGCGCAGTACGGCATGAAGCTGCTGGTGGATCTGCAGTATTCCGACTTCTGGGCGGATCCCGGCAAGCAGACTGTGCCGAAGGCGTGGCAGGGATATAGCTTTGATCAGAAAAAACAGGCGATCTACGATTACACGAAGCAGAGTCTGCAGACGATCCGAAATGCGGGCGCGGATATCGGCATGGTGCAGGTCGGCAACGAAACAAACTGTGTGTTCTGCGGTGAGGATGATATGTACAAGATCTCCGAGCTGTTTTCTAGCGGATGCGCCGCGGTGCGCGACTTTGACCGCGATGTTCTCATCGCGCTGCATTTTGCAAATCCTGCGACAGGATACTTCGACTGGTACGCGCAGGTGCTGGATGAATGCGCCGTGGATTATGACGTATTCGCTGCGTCCTATTACTCCTACTGGCACGGAACCACGGAAAATCTGACCGCGGTTCTGAAGGGAATCGGTGAGAACTATGACAAATATGTGATGGTAGCCGAAACGGCATATCCATATACAGATGAGGACGGCGACAGCTTCGGGAATGCAATCTATTCCGCATCCGTTGACGCGGAACTGCGGTATGCAGTATCTGTGGACGGACAGGCGCAGTGTCTGACGGACGTATTCCAGGCAGTTGCAAATGTCGGCGGAAAGGGGATCGGCGCGTTTTACTGGGAGCCTGCATGGCTCGGCGTTTACGGCATCAGCTGGGCGGAGCAGAACGCGCTGTGGGAACAGTACGGCTCCGGCTGGGCAACGGCATATGCAGGCGAATTTGACGCAAGCGCGACAGCGGCGGGCGGTTCGTCGTATGATAATCAGGCGCTGTTCGATTTTTCAGGCAGGCCGATGAAATCACTGGAGGTATTCTCCAACGTCTATCCGAAAACTCCGAAGCCGCTGACGGGCAGTGTTATCCCGGAGGGCAGATACCGCATCCGAAATCTCAACAGCGGTCTTTATCTGACTGTGGCGAATGGCGAAGGCGGCAGCGGCGTCAATGTGGTGCAATATGAAGCAGACGGCGCGGCGGAATATAACGTCTGGCACATTCGCGCCGATTCGGACGGCTATTACAGCCTGTATTCCGATCTCGGCGGGGGAGATACCTATCTGCTGGATCTCTCCTATGGCTCGGCAGAAAACGGCACGGATATCGGGATTTATACCGACACTGCCTGCGACGCACAGCGGTTTAAGTTTGTAGATAACGGCGACGGAAGCTATCTGATCGTTACGAAATCCACCACAGATCAGAGCGCAGTCGAGGTCGCGGACGCAGATACTGCAAGCGGCGGCAGGGTACAGCAGTTTGAACGCAACGGACACCGCTGTCAGAGCTGGGTGCTGGAGCCGGTTGAGGATTATTATGAAACCTGCGATCTGAACGGCGACGGGCTGATCAATGTTTATGATTTTGCCATCTTCAAGCGCTGGCTGATGGCAGGGGAAACGAATCGTGCGGCGGATATGAACGATGACGGCGATGTGAATATCGCAGATATGGTTTTGCTGCACAAACATTTGTTCGGACTCGAACACGTCCGCCCGCAAAAGCATGGCACACCGCACAACACCGTATTCCCACGCGTGGACTGAATACAGAAAAACGCTCCGTATGCATAAGATACGGAGCGTTTTTGATTTTGTTTTATCGGATGCCGTACTTTTCGATGATGTAGTCCATATCCTTGTCGCCTCTGCCGGAAAGACAGATCAGAATCGAACCGCGCTTCATCTTCTGTGCAAGCTTCATGCCGTATGCAACCGCGTGGGAGCTTTCAATTGCGGGGATAATGCCTTCCAGACGGGAGAGGGTGAAGAATGCGTCGATGGTTTCCTCGTCGTCCACGACGTCATACTTGACTCTGCCGCAGTCGTGCAGGAACGCGTGCTCAGGACCGGAGGACGGATAGTCCAGACCGCTTGCCACGGAATATACAGGAGCAGGCTCGCCGTTTTCGTCCTTGAGCATGATGCTGTTAAAGCCGTGCATGATACCCTCAGAGCCATAGGTCAGGCTTGCGGCGTGATCGCCGAGTGCGGTGCCTCTGCCGAGCGGTTCTACACCGTAGATGTCAACCGGATCGTTCAGGAAGCCCGAGAACATGCCCATTGCGTTAGAGCCGCCGCCGACACAGGCAACGACTGCGTCCGGCAGTTCGCCTGTCATGCCGATGAACTGCTCTCTTGCCTCGATGCCGACCACGCTCTGGAAGTCGCGTACCATCATCGGGAACGGATGCGGGCCGAGTACAGAGCCGATGCAGTAGATCGCGTCCTTATATTCTTTGGTGTATGCGTCAAATGCCGCGTCAACTGCTTCCTTCAGCGTTGCAAGACCGTGGGTGACCTCCACGACATTAGCGCCTAAAATCTTCATTCTTGCTACATTCGGCGCCTGCTTCTTGATGTCTACGGAGCCCATGTAGATGTCGCATTCCAGACCGAAATATGCAGCTGCTGTTGCAAGCGCAACGCCGTGCTGTCCTGCGCCTGTTTCTGCGATGACCTTCTTTTTGCCCATATATTTTGCGAGCAGTGCTTCGCCCATACAGTGGTTAAGCTTGTGCGCGCCTGTGTGGTTCAGATCCTCGCGCTTGACGTAGAGCTGAACATTGCCGAGCTTGTTGGAAAGACGCTCCAGGTGCGAAACAGGGGTCGGACGTCCCTGAAAATCCTTGCGGATGCGGCGCAGCTCGCTGATGAACTTGCTGGATTTGCAGATCGTGAAATATGCTTCGGTGATCTCTGCCATCGCGCGCTTCAGATCCTCAGAGATATAAGCACCGCCGTATTTTCCGAAGTATCCGTCAGCGTCGGGGTAGTTTTTGAAGTAGGTATCAAACTCAATTCCGTTGTGGTTCATAATTCATTTCCTCCAAATATCAGATCTATCATGTTGTTCGGGTGTTGTCGATCAGCGTCGCCATCGTCTGGTCATCAGCATATAAATAAACTCCTTTGACGGATGGATTTTCTGTCAAAGGAGTCCTGAAAACACAAAACGCCCCGACAGAAATTCAGAAGATTCTGTCAAGGACGAATACATTCATATCCGCGGTGCCACCTTGATTCACAGCAGAAGCTGTGCGCCTTGCGGGATACTATCATATCCCCGACAACTGACGTATGTCAACACGTCGCAGAATACTCTGTGCATCAGCACATTTGACTGCGCCCTCAGCGGTCCATTTGATAATCTGTGTTTCGCCCGATTCTCAGCACCACGGGCTCTCTGTGGAGGCATGATTACCGTTATCTCCGCGTCAACGGTTTGGTGATTTGTTATCAGTATAGCACCGTATCAGATTTTTGTCAATAGATTTCAAAAAGTTTTAGAATTTAATTTTGATGATGCGGTGTTGAAATTAAGGGCAGTTTGTTGTATAATATATAGTTGAATAGATGAGTGAAATTACGGAGGAATCGGTTATGTGCGGAGTTGGATTTGACAACGAAAAATACCTGCAGCTGCAGTCGGAGCATATCCGCGATCGGATCGCGCAGTTCGGCGGAAAGCTCTATCTCGAATTCGGCGGAAAGCTGTTTGACGACTATCACGCTTCCAGAGTGCTGCCGGGATTTCAGCCGGACAGCAAGCTGAAAATGCTGCTGCAGCTGAAAGACCGCGTGGAGATTGTGGTTGCAATCAATGCATCCGATATCGAAAAAAATAAGCTCAGAGGCGACCTCGGCATCACCTATGACCTGGATGTAATCCGTCTGATCGACTGCTTCCGCACGATCGGGCTTTATGTCGGCAGCGTGGTGATGACGCAGTTCCGCGGACAAGCCACTGCGGAGGCGTTCCAGAAACGTCTGGAATCTTTGGGTGTGCGCGTTTACCGTCACTACATGATCGACGGCTATCCGTCTGATATCCAGAAAATCGTCAGCGACGAGGGACTCGGCAGAAACGAGTTTATTGAAACCTCGCGCGACCTGATCATCGTCACAGCGCCCGGTCCGGGCAGCGGAAAGATGGCGACCTGTCTTTCTCAGCTCTACCACGAGCACAAGCGCGGCGTGCAGGCGGGATATGCAAAATTTGAGACCTTCCCGATCTGGAACATCCCCCTCAAGCACCCCGTCAACCTCGCCTATGAGGCGGCGACCGCCGACCTCAACGACGTGAATATGATCGACCCGTTCCATCTGGAGGCATATGGCGAAACCACCGTCAACTATAACCGCGACGTGGAGATTTTCCCCGTCGTAACCGCGATGCTGGAGAAAATCTTAGGCACCTGCCCGTATAAATCGCCGACCGATATGGGTGTGAATATGGCGGGCAACTGCATCTTTGATGACGAAATTACAAAGGAAGCCTCCCGACAGGAGATCCTGCGCCGATACTATACCGCGCTGTGCGATCACCGCAAGGGGCTTGTGGATGAGGAGATCGTATTCAAGCTCAAGTTGCTGATGAAGAAAGCCGGCATCTCTGTACACGACCGCAAGGTGATTGCGCCTGCGGTACAGAAAGCGGCGATCACAGGCGCACCTGCCGCAGCGATGGAGCTGCCCGACGGAACAATCGTTACGGGTCGCACCTCCGATCTGCTGGGTGCTTCTGCGGCACTGCTGCTGAATGCACTGAAGCGGCTTGCGGGCATCGACGACGAAAAGCATCTGATGGCGCCTGAGGTCATCGCGCCGATCCAGCACCTGAAGGTTGATCACCTCGGCAACCGAAATCCGCGCCTGCACACGGATGAGGCACTGATCGCGCTGACGATCTGTGCTGCAACCGATCCGATGGCGGAAATGGCGATGGAACAGCTCGACAAGCTCCGCGGCTGTGAGGTGCACTCCTCCGTGATCCTCTCCGCGGTGGACGAAAAGGTGTTCCGCCGTCTTGGCGTAAATCTGACCTGTGAACCGACCTATCAGGTGTCGCAGGACACGCGCTCTGAAGAATAATAAAACAGGGATTCCCACTTCATTCGGGAATCCCTTTCTTTTTTATACCTCATGCCACACGCCGCCTTGTTTGTAGCGCACGAGTGAATCCAACTGTACAGTGTGAATGCTGTTGAAGATTCGTTTTTCTGTGCCGGGCGATTCCGCCTCCAGCGCAGCGATGAGATCCTTCGTGCGCTTTCGGCGCGAATCGGCTTCGCGCGTGGCGGTGAATGCACAGCCGCAGGTGAGGAAGGTGAGTGCGTTTTTCTCGGTCCACGCGAGAATATCACGCTCCTTGACGCAGTAAAGCGGGCGGATCAGTTCCATCTCCGGATAGTTGTCGCTTGTGCGTTTCGGACGCATTCCCTGCAGCTGACCGCCGTAGAGCATTCCCATCAGTGTGGTTTCAATCACGTCGTTGAAGTGATGCCCCAGTGCAATCTTATTACACCCCAGCTTCTGCGCCTCCGCGTAGAGATGTCCGCGCCGCATTCTTGCACAGAGGAAGCACGGATGTTTTTCCTGCTTGTCCACCACAGACAGAACATTTGTTCGGAATATTTCCAGCGGAATGCCGAGATTTTTTGCATTTTCGATCAGCAGTGCGCGGTGTTCGTCTGTATATCCCGGATCCATCAGCAGGAAGCGGAGAGAGAACGTATGTGCGTTTGTCCGTGCCAGCTGCTGCATCAGCAGCGCGAGCAGCATGGAATCCTTGCCGCCGGATACACAGACAGCGATTTTGTCGCCCGGTTCGATGAGGGAATAGGTTTTTACGGCGTGTACAAACGGATTCCACAGCTGTTTGTGGAAATCCGTGGTGATGGACTGCAGCGGTGTTTTCATGAAAAACGCGCTCCTTTCGAAGAAAAAACGCCTCCGCACTTAAACGGGGGCGTTTCGGGTTTCAGGCACAGCCGCTTTCTTTGATTGAGGCTCTTGCCTTGTTGACGATGGTTTTATCGTTTTCGTAGGTCAGGATGTTTGTGGCGTAGACGATGTCCACCCAGCGGATTTCAGCAATTTCCTCTTCCTGAGGCTTGAAGTCATATTTTTTGGCACGCGCTAAGAAATACACAACAACTTTTTGCGTATCCCGCTTCGGGGAGAAGGTCACGGTTTCGCGGAAAGTCGGGTCGATGATGACGTCCAGTCCGGTTTCTTCCAGAATTTCGCGCTTTGCCGTTTCAATCTCAGTTTCGTTCGGCTCAACGTGTCCCTTCGGGAATGACCAGTGACCGCTGTTGACGTGTTTGATCAGCAGAATCTCGATATTTCCGTGAAAACGTCGGTAGACAATCGCGCCACAGGATTTCTCGTGCAGCATATGTCTTGTTGTCCTTTCCAAAGAATATGGTAGGAACGGTGCGCCGCAGCGTATCCGTTCGGTATCATGATTATTATATCACATTACAAGGCGGTTGTCTAGTCCTTTTTCGGTAAAATGCACACAAAAAACAGGCACTCGTTGTATGGAGTGCCTGTTTGATGATGCAATTAGTCAATTACAGTCTTTTCAGTTTCCTTATCGAAGATGAGGATCTTGTTGGGATCGAGTGCTACGTCGATTACATCCTGCGGCTTCGCAGTGGTGCGCGGAGATACACGAGCAATCAGCTTGTGGCCTTCGCACTCGAGGTAGAGATAGGTCTCAGCACCCATCATTTCGGTGATCTCAACGCTGCACTTGATCAGACCGGTAGTAGCGTTGGAGATGTACATTTCTTCGTCGTGTACGTTCTCCGGACGGATACCAAGGATGATCTCCTTGTCAACGTAGTGAGCGAGGTTCTCGTTGACCTTAGCCTCCGGAACTTCGATGCGATACTTCACGCCCTGGGTGGTCTTGGTGTCGCTGGAACCGAACTCAACGATATACTTGCCGTTCTGGAGGAGCAGCATAGCGTCGATGAAGTTCATCTGCGGAGAACCAAGGAATCCAGCAACGAACTTGTTAACCGGCTTCTCGTACAGAGTCTGGGGAACGTCAACCTGCTGGATGAAACCGTCCTTCATAACAACGATGCGGTCGCCCATTGTCATAGCCTCTGTCTGGTCGTGGGTAACGTAGATAAAGGTAGTACCGAGCTTCTTGTGGAGCAGAGAGATCTCAGTTCTCATCTGAGCACGGAGCTTAGCGTCCAGGTTGGAAAGCGGCTCGTCGAGCAGGAACACCTGCGGAGAACGAACGATTGCACGACCCAGAGCAACACGCTGACGCTGACCACCGGACATAGCCTTCGGCTTTCTGTCGAGGAGGTGGGTCAGGTCGAGGATTCTTGCAGCCTCTTCTACCTTACGAGCGATCTCGTCCTTCGGCACCTTGCGGAGCTTCAGACCGAACGCCATGTTCTCAAATACAGTCATGTGCGGATAGAGCGCGTAGTTCTGGAACACCATTGCGATGTCACGATCCTTCGGCGCAATATCATTGACCAGACGGTCGCCGATGTAGAGCTCACCCTCGGAAATCTCTTCCAGACCTGCGATCATACGCAGTGTGGTAGACTTACCACAGCCGGAAGGTCCTACGAGTACAACGAACTCTTTATCTCTGATCTCGAGATTAACATCAGAAACGGCTACGACGCCGCCCGGATATTTTTTATAAATTCCACGTAACGATAAACCTGCCATTCTTCCAGTCCTCCAAATTCATAAATGTAGTATTCTGACGATTCAGAATAATCTATGTTAATAGCATACCAAATTTCTAAGAATTTTGCAAGCTACTATTTACCCAAAGTTACGCTTTACAGTTTATCCATTCTGAACAAAAATTTGCATAGCAAAACTCGGCAACCGCCGAAAAATCGGGTGATTTCAACAAGTCGTCGATATCTTTGTTTAAAAGCAACATATAGTCGCCGAAGCCGAGTTTTACGTTGATCGGGAGTCCGCCCATCTGGATTCTGTGCAGATGTTCCACATGATTCCCCACGGCAGCGAACATACGTTTTACCTGATGGAACTTTCCTTCGGTGAGGGCGACGAGTGCGGTTTTTTCGCCGCATTTCGTGCCTTGGCAGATCGCTTCGCGGCAGATTGTGCCGTCCTCAAGCGTGATGCCCGCCGCGAACGCTGCACGGTAAGAATCCTGAAACGGTTCGGCAAGCTGCACAAGATAATATTTTGAAATATGGCTCTTGGGGGCGAGAATCCGGTGGGCAAGATCGCCGTCGTTGGTCAGCACAAGCATGCCGGTCGTGTCAATATCAAGCCTGCCGGCGGGGAAGATGCCCTTTCGCAGTTCCGGCGGCAGGAGAGAAAGCACGGTTGGTGTTTTGCCGTCGCGCGTTGCACTGATCACGCCTGCGGGCTTGTTCATCATATAGCTGCGTTTTGACGCGGTGAACAGTACGACGCCGCCGAGTGCAATCTCGTCGCAGTCGGGATCGACCTGCCGGTCGCCGCTGCGGCAGATCTGACCGTTGACGGTAAGCTTTCCGGTGCGGATGAGCTGTTTGACGTCACTTCTTGAGTAGGTGCTGTGATCCGCAACGCATTTGTCCAGGCGCATAAGACCGCCTCCTTTCTCATAGTATGTACAAAAACGAGGGGAGAAATTACAATGAAACGAATTTATCTGCTTGCCTGCGCCGCGCTGCTCTGTTCGGGAGCGGCGCTTCTTCTGCTGTGCCGGACGCCCGAACAGGCGGATGACGCGGCAGTATTTCCGGACGCTTACAGCCGCGAGTATTATCTGAATCTCTGCGGCTGGGAGGTCACGCTTTTGTCAGAACGCGAGGTCGTGATTCCGCAGGAATGGACGGCGCCGTATGAAAAATATGCGCAGCTGCAGGAAAAACAGGGCTTTGCACTTGCAGAGTGCAAAGGAAAAGCCGCCTTGCTCTGCACCTATGCGGTGGAGAATTACGGCGGCTCAGAACCAGTCAGAGCGGAGCTGCTGATCTGTGAGGATCGTCTTGCGGCAGGCAGCCTGTATGCGCTTTCGGGCGGATTTCAGTGCGGCCTGCGCGGTGAATCAATTACTTGAAAACGCGGATAAATCCGCCGATCAGAGGCATCTCCTTTGCCTGGCCGTTGTTTGCGTGTACCACGATGAAGACGAGAAGCAGCAGGGTAACAACGCCGGCAAGGGAGGACAGAATTCCGCCGATAAACGGGATGTAGCGCAGCAGTGCTACGACCAGGTCAGCGATCAGCAGGGTGAGACCCTGATTTGCGTAAAAGCGTGCAAAGCGGGATTCCTTTGCCGCAACGAGCGGAATCCAGAAAAGAACCGGGAAACAAGCGATGATGGCATACAGCTTGTTTGCGGTGATATCTCCTGCGTCATATTCTGCGGTGGTGTCCTTTGTGTTGAGCAGTTCCTTAAAATCCATTGTGCATCTTCCTTTCGATTGATCAGTTTGATTTGTCGGGTGTGTCCAGTTCATAAATTGCGCGGATAAAGCCCTCTACGTCAGAGAAGTCCTTATACACAGACGCGAACCGTACATAGGCGATCGGATCGACCCCTTTGAGCCGTTCGAGCACCAGATCGCCGATCTCCGCAGAGGTGGCGACGGTTTTCATCTCGTTGGCGTAGTGGGTTTCGATCTCTGTGACCAGCTCGGTCACGACCTGCGGCGCAACGGGGCGCTTTTTGATTGCGCTGAACACGCCGCTGATCAGCTTGTCGCGGTCAAACGGCTCATAGCTGCCGTCCCGCTTCTGGACCATCAGCAGCGGACGCTCCACGATCTCAAAGGTGGTGAAGCGCTTCTGACAGCTGGTGCATTCTCTCCGACGGCGTTTCCGGTCGTCGGCAGGGCGCGAGTCGATGACTTTGGTGTCCTCAAAGCCGCAAAAAGGGCATCGCATCGGGAAAACTCCTCCTCCGTTGTAATTCAGGTCTGTGCAGCGGACAGGCTGTGGATTCCTGCCTCCAGTGTGTGAAAACCGGAAACAAGATCGGTAATGGAATCAAATCCGCCGCGGTAAAGCTCCAGCATCACAGGGCAGTCTGCCTGTGCGTCAATCAGCGCCTTCAGAAAGGCGCGGACAGCAAATCGGCCTTTTCCCAGCGGCAGGCAGTCGCCAAGCTCACTGTGATCGCTGATGTGTACGCAGGCGATCCTGCTTCCGAGTGCGCGGACCAGATCAAAGGGATTTTCCTTCGACCGCACCGCCTGCTTGGTATCCACCACGAAGTGTGCGTCGTCGCCAAGCTCTGCGGCAAGCGCTTTGAGGAAACGGAGCGATCCGCTTTCGCAGTAGCATACGTTTTCCTGTGCCACGGTAATCCCGAACCGCTGTCCGAGGCGGACAAGCTCTCCGAGGCGTTCGGCATAGAACGGAACAGACGAAACGCTTCCTGCTTTTGCGCCGTGGAATACATACACCTCCGCACCGAGCAGATTCATTGCTTCGAAGTATCGTTTGTAGGCTTCGAGTCCGTCGCGGAGGCGCCGCGGATACTCCGAGAAAAAGAGCATCGTTTCCAGCGCACCTGTATGGGTATGAAAACTCGGACAGCTGATGTCAAACCGCGTCAGCATATCGCGCAGAGCGCAGATGAAGGCACGGTTCAGTTCACTGTCGCTGTTGGTCATGATCTCCACGCAGGAAATTCCGCTGACAGCGAGGTCATACAGCGAATCCTCCAGAAGCTTCGGGTACAGACAGGCAGTAGAAACGCCCGCTCGGAGCATACGGCAGACCTCCTCTCTGACAGGTGTGGAATGTAACTTCAGTATAGCACATCCGCGCCGATTTTGCAAGGGGGTGCGGGGCGCAGAGTCAAAATAATCCGTGCCGCTTTCGTTGACAGTCCTGTCGGATTATGGTATAATTTCTATAATGAGATCGTATGGTTGCACAGGGCGGACGATCGTTAATGTTTTATCAATTGCGGGAGGGCAGAGAGATGCCGGATCTGTTACGGAATATCCTGATCATTCTTGCGGCGGCAGCGGTACTGCTGCTGGTTCTGCTGATCATAAACCGCATCTCCAAGCAAAAGGGGATCGAAGGCGAAAAACGGGTCGCAAAGGTTTTGCGGCACTATGCGCGAAAGAATCGTGGAACAGTGTGGAACAACGCGTTCCTGCCGCTTTATAAAGAAAGCTGCGAGATCGACCACCTGATCTTCGGCGCATTCGGCGTGGCGGTCATCGAAACCAAAAACGTGTCCGGAACCGTGTCGGGCAACGGCGATCAGCTGACGCATACGGTCGGCAGACAGGTGCATAAAATGCGTAATCCGCAGCTGCAGAACAAGACACATATCGACAACGTGGTGCATCACCTGCGCAAGGCAGGACTGAACAACGTTCCGGTGCACGGTATCGTTGTCTTTTCCAATCCCGATGTCACGCTGCAAACGAATGCGGGGATTTTGCTGGATAAGCTGCCGCAGGCACTCGACAAGCTGCCCCGTCAGCGCGGCGCACGGGGAGAGGACGCGGCATATCGTGCACTGCGTGCAGTACGGATCAAGTCGCCCGTAAAGAAGCTGCTGCACGATATCCGTGTGGGGCGCAGATGAGCCGCAGAAAGGAGCAGATCGGCTGATGGCAGACGAAGAGAAGGAACTGAATATGTTTTTGCTCGCGGAGGGCTGCCAGGCGGCATATACGACCTATCTGCTCTACCGCGACACACTTTATATCAATACGACCGCGCGCTATGAACAGAATGTCGCGTTCTGCAGTCCGCTGACGCCGAATGCGCGTGAAATGCTCTGCCGCGCGGTGGAAAATCTGGACATTCCCGCGTGGGAGTCCGTAGAGCGCATTCAGGTTCTGCCCGAAACAGGCAGACAGGTGCGCCTGATTGAATATCTTTACGATGACGGCGAACGGGTGAAATGGCTCTCGGACGAGGCGCACAGCGAGTACCGCCGCGCAGAGCCGATCCTGCTGCTCCTGCGGCAGTTTCCGACGCGTCCGGTCAATCAGGTTGTGGAGCATCCGCGTTATCAGCTTGCGGACGCATTCGGCAGACGCCACCCGATCGACCGCGCCCCGTATTATATCGGCAGAAGGAGCGAGCTGTTCGCGAAATTCCTTTCGATGACGCTTGCGGGCAATTCTATCAGCCGCGTCCATGCGGCACTGATTCCCAAGGAGGGCAAGCTCTATCTGCGCGATGAAGGCTCGAAAAACGGCACATTCTACAACGGGATGTATCTGGATCCCGGGTTTTTATATGAGGTGGAGCCGGGCGGAGAGATCCGAATCGGAAACACCCGTTTTCTGATTGAACAGATCCCGGATCAAGATAACAGAAAGGACGCTGACTGAAACTATGTATGAGATCCGCACACGAATCGGCGCGAGCCAGACAAATATAGACGGATATTTCCGCGACAGTGCGATCGTTGACCTGATGCAGGACTGCTCCGGCTTTCAGCTGGAAGCGGATACGGGCGTGATGCCGTATTTTATGGAACATAATATTGCCATGTTTCTGGTGTTCCGCCAGATTGATATCCTCCGCCGCCCTGCATACGGCGAGGAAGTGACCGCGCAGACGTCGATTTATGACCTCAGACAGCTGTACGGCTTCCGAAACTCCAATATCTTCGGCGCGGATGGCAAGCCCTGTATCCTCAGCTATGCGATGGGCGCGTTTGTCAACCGCGAAACAGGACGTCCGCTTCGTATGCCGCAGGAGGTGCTGGATACAGTGCGGCTGGAACCTGCGACCGAGATGGAATATCTGCCGCATAAGCTGAAATTTCCGAAAGAGGGCTGGGAGGAGCTTGCGGCCTATACCGTGACGCGTTTTCAGATCGACGTTAACCGCCATGTCAACAACGCGCGTTATCTCGACATCGGCGCGGAATATCTGCCCGAGGGCTTTGACGCCAAGCGGATCTGTATCGCTTATAAAAGTCCGGCAAAGCTGGGGGATATCCTGGTTCCCGAACGTATGTTCGTTCCTGAGGGCTGTCTGATCCGCCTCAGACGGGCGGATGGCTCTGTGGTCTGCGAGATCGCTTTTACAGCATAATCAAACAAAAAGGAAGGGAAGTGGAGCCCGTGCGGATTGCAGTATGTGACGACGAAGTCGAAGTGCTGAATCTGATTGCCGACCGTGTACAGCAGTGCTGTGCCGACTGGGGCGAGGTGTTCCGATATACCGACAGCGCGGCACTTCTGGAGGATAGCAGAAAGACCGTGTTCGACGTGCTTTTGCTGGATATTGAAATGCCGGGACTGGACGGCATGACGCTTGCGGAGAAGATCCGTGAGGAAAACCCATATGTTGCAATTGTGTTTATCACCAACAAGGAGGACTGCGTGTTCCGCGCCTATCGCTACGGCACCTTCCGCTTCATCCGTAAGGCATATCTGGATGAAGAACTGGAGGCGGCGGTTGCAGATCTCAAGGCGTGGTTCGACGCAAAGAGCGAATCGATCGTCCTGCAGCGCGCTGACGGTCAGTGCGCCCAGCGTATTCAGGATATCCGTTATATTGAGGTGCAGGGGCACACGGTGACGATCAACTGTGCTGATGACGTATATCAGGCGGCAGGCACAATGAAGGACTTTGACAAGGTGCTTTCAGAAAAAGGCTTCATCCGCATCCACAAGAGTTACCTGGTCAATTTCCGCTACATCTATCTGGTCGGCACCAAGGATGTTCAGCTGACGGACGGAAGTCTGCTTCCGCTGAGCCGCAACCGCATCCGCGAAACGCAGATGAAGCTGCAGATCTTCACGAGGTCGATGCGCTTATGACGATGTATACGATGGATTTGATTGCTTCGGCGGCGGAGTCTTCGCTGCTGATCGATTTTTTCAACCGCAGTCTTGGTCTGCGGGAACGCACATACGGCCATCTGAAATCTGTCGGCTCAATTGCTGTGATATTTCTGGCTGTCAACTTCATTCCCCGTCCCGTGACGGGCTTCTGGTATCCGATCCTGGTAATGGCGGTAGTCGCGATGATCTACTGTGCGCTGTTTCTGCGCGGCAGTATCTTCCAGAAGATGATGACCGTGATTGTCGGCAGCACGCTGGTGCTTGTGGTCAATATTGGTACACTGTTTGTGATCGGGCAGACGCTCGGTATGGAGTTCGGTGCAATCATCACCGATTCGGGTGCGGTGCATCTGAAACTGCTGCTTTCCTCCAAACTGGTGTTCTTCATCATCACGCGGCTGCTTCTGCGCTTTCGCAGGAAGGATGAAAACGACCTTGCGCCGCTGGAATGGGCGGCGATCCTCAGTATGCTCCTTGTCACGCTTTCGATGGGCTGTCTGCTCTTTGATGTGATGTGGAAGCAGGATTACGGCGATCTGCTTCTGGCACTGTTTGCGCTCTGTATGGTGTTCATCAACGTGTTCACCTATGTGCTGATCCGCCGCCTGAGTGTCGCACACAGGAAGCGGACGGAGCTTGCGCTGCTTGAGCTGCAGATCAGCGAGCAGAAGAGTCGTATGGAAGATATCAACGCGATGTACCGCGAGATCCTGCAGATCCGCCACGATATGAAAAAATGCGTCAGCACCGCCGCTGCACTGATCGGACAAGGGAAATATGGGGAGGCGGAACGCTATCTTTCTGAATTTTCGGGCGATCGTCTGGGTACGATCCGTGAATATGCCATCTTGAGCAGCGACATCGTCAGCGCGGTAATCAACTCCAAGCTGTCGCAGTGCCGCCGTGAGGGAATTGAAATTGATGTCAGTCTGAGCGACTGCCTGGAGGGGCTTTCTGAAACAGATGTCAGCCTGCTGCTTTCCAATCTGTTTGATAACGCGATCGAAGCGTGCAGAAAGATCGAGGGCAAACGCTACCTCAGTTTTCGTATGGCAAAGCATATGGGATATGTGCGGATTCTGATGTCCAACAGTGCAGAAACTGCTGTGCTGGAGCACAATCCGACGCTGGAAACTACGAAAAAAGATAAAACTAAACACGGTTTTGGAGTGAAAACAATACAGGAAATTACTGACAAACATCGGGGAATGTGTAGTTTCCAGAGTCAAAAGAATGAATTTATTGCCGACATTTGGCTGCAATTGCCCGCCGATTCTACCGTTCAGGCATAAATTCGACATGATGTGCAAATTCTCTTGCATTCGGCAGGAAAATGTGGCAAACTATAAATATGCCGCGAATCGGTTGTGAGATCTGAATTCTGTTCTGTTTTTTCATAATCACCGCATCGCCTCCGATACCCTCAGGCGTGCGGATGCACCGCCAACGCATTTCCGGCATCGGCTCTGATCCTGCACCGCATAACGGTTCCCCCCAAGAACCTGCGGACAGCGTCGGCCGTTGATTCAATTGAACTGAATCAAATTTTCCTTACAGCTCCGGAGACGGGGCTGTATTTTTTTATCCTCCCTAATCTCCGTAAATCCCGGTTTTACGCCACTCTACCATCGGTAGACCCCCGTTCAACCGATGGTATGTAGACTTTTTGTGCGGACCGGGTTACAATGAAATCGAAAGGAGGCGATGTAATGGATCAGATCAAGATCGGCAGATTCATCGCAGTGTGCCGAAAGAAAAAAAGCCTGACGCAGATGCAGCTGGCAGAAAAGCTGGGCATCACGGACAGGGCGGTTTCAAAATGGGAAACGGGAAAAGCGATGCCCGATTCCTCACTCATGCTTCCGCTTTGCGCGGAACTGGAGATCACAGTAACAGATTTATTGAACGGGGAGGTTGTCACTATGGAGAACTACAACGAAGCAATGGAAAAGAGTCTGCTGGAAGCAGTCAGACAGAAACAGCAGGCGGATCGACAGATGCTCGTGCTGGAGATCGTGATCGGTTTGCTGGCGTGCGTGATCATGTTCGGCATGGTTGCGGTTGCGTCTTTTGTACAGATGCAGGCATGGCTCAGAGTCACGCTGATTGCAAGCGGATTTGTCATTTTCATCATTGCAATGTGTTTCGGGCTGAAGATTGAACAGACAGCGGGATATTATGCGTGCGCGCACTGCAAGCACAAATATGTTCCTGCATATAACAGTGTATTATTTGCTATGCATATCAACCGTACCAGATATATGAAGTGTCCGAAATGCGGCAAGCGAACCTGGAACAAAAAGGTGCTGGAAAAAGAATAACGCCGCTGCACACAAAAACCCGTACAGGATTATCCTGTACGGGTTTTCATTTATTTGCCGCGCTTTGCGTTGGTCTTTTCAAGAAAGCTCTCTGCATGCACGACAAAACGTTTGTGTGTGCCTTCGCCGATGAGTCCGCATCGGTCGTTTGCTGTAACGCGGAAGGTAATCTCACGTCCGCTGACTGCGGTGACTTCTGCCTCAGCACTGACCTGAACGCCGCTCGGTGTTGCTGCAACGTGCAGGATTGTAACCGATGTGCCGACCGAGGTTTCTTCCTCGTCGAGGAACTTGCTCAGTGCGTCGCAGGCAGCCTGTTCCATCAGCGCGACCATCATCGGGGTGGAGAACACAGGCAGACTGCCGCTCTTCACGGTCACGGCGAGCTTGGTTGCGTCAACCATCGTGGATGCGGTTCCCTTGGTTCCGACTTGAACTTCTTTCATGTTGTTTCCTCCTCAGATTCGACCGGCTTTGCGCCGGAGATACAGGTTTCAAATGCGGGTTTATATGCTGCAAAGGTTTCTTCCTTTGCCTTGCAGGTGATGATATATGCCGTGTCCTCGGTGAGCAGATAGCCCGTCAGACTGCAGAACGAAAAGGTGTGGTCAGAAACGGAGATCGTGTAGGAAAATTCCAGCGTTCGTCCGTCTGCATCAGTGCGGTCCAGCGGCGTGTTTGCAAGCAGCGTGAATGTGTCAGTGGCTGCGGTATATTGCTCGATCGCGCGGTCTGCATAAGCCTTTGCGGTATCATAGCCCGCCTCCAGCGGCTCTTCGGTGATGATGATACTTGCGTCATCTTTGACGTAATATTCCTCGTACATATCAGATGACTGTGCAGAAAATCCGTCGGGTACAGTAAACTGCAGACCGTCGGGCAGTTCGAGCTGTCCGATGATTGCCGGCGGTTCAGATTCGCTCTGCGTGCTGTCGTTGCAGCCGCCGCAGCAGAGGATCGCCGTGCACAGGCACAGCACGGAAAACAATCTGTGTCGCATCTTGCGGGTATGCTCCTTTTTCAGGCAGATCAAAAATAGAAAACGGCAGCTTCTGCCGCCGCGGGATCTGCAAAATGACCGTGTGACCGGACCGATAAGCCGCGTTCTGTCGTGTGCGGTAATTTATCTAGGCAATACGTCGCCGTATTGCTCAAGCCGCCATTTCATACGTCCCCACCGAGCCGATGTTTGTCAGAAGACGGGACGCAGAACCAATGGACGTTGCATCGGATAGGGTTTACATAGCAGTATGCTCTCGCATACTCTGGTGAGCTCTTACCTCGCCGTTCCACCCTCACCGCAGAAGCTCTGCGGCAGTTTATTTCTGTTGCACTGGCCCTAAGGTCGCCCTCGGCTGCCGTTAGCAGCTATCCTGCTCTGTGATGCCCGGACTTTCCTCGTGAGATTGCTCTCCCGCTACCGCATAGTCCGCTCACACGGATACTTATATAGTATACCTTATTTCAGTGGTTCTGTCAAGTGCGTGCATGGTAAAATATCCATTGACTTCGGGATCTAAATCCGCTATAATTGTATAAAAGGACGAAAATTCCCGAAAGGAGTGAACCCGTTTGATCATTCGGAAATCCATAGCGCTTACCCTCTCTCTGTTCTGTGCCTGTGCGATGCTCTCCGGCTGCGGCTCGGACGATTACGTCATCGTTCCGCCTGCGCAGACGACCACAACGGAGCTGTCGCATCTCTCGATGCCGCGCCATGTGACCGCAGAGGCGGACGGCACAAGCATCACGATTCACTGGGACAAGGTTGACAACGCAGAGGGCTATCAGATCTTCGGCACGAACGGAGATTCGGAGGAGTATATCATGCTGCAGGATACCCCCTCCACCTACTGCACCTTCACAGGGCTGACTTCCGGCAAAACCTATTCTTATTTTGTACGCGCCTATGCGTCAGGCGGTACGGATTATCTCTACGGCGAACCGTGCGAACCTGTCAGCGCGCAGGCATATTTCGGTGCGCTTTCTGAACCTTCCGGCTTTCAAGCAAGGGCGGAGGGTGACCGTGTTGTGCTGACCTGGGGTGCGGTGGACGGCGCAGACGGTTATGAGCTGTTCCAGCAGAGCGACCGCGAGGCGAACGCCCATCTGATTCTGACGCTGAACACCACATCAGCGAGTGTGTCAGGGCTGGAAGCGGGGCGTACATACAGCTATTTTGTGCAGGCTTATATGGAAACCGAGGACGGTACGCGTGAATATGGCAAGCCGAGCGAACCGATGGTATTCACACCAACGGGTGAGCTGACCGAAAAGCCGGAACATTTCACCTGCACCGCCGGCGACGGAACGGTCTCTCTGGAATGGGACGCGGTTTCAAGCGCAGATGGATATGAGATCTTCTGCCGGTTCCCTGATGAGACCAATTTCAAGAAGATCGGCACCACAGAGGAGCCTGTCTATCTTGCGGAAGATCTGCAGAATGCAAAGAAGTATTATTTCTACGTCCGCGCGTACCGCGACACCGAGCAGGGCAGGGAGTACAGCCCGCTGTCGGATACAAAGCACGCGGCGCCGGTTGCTGCTCCGCTGTCTGTGCCGCGCAACTTCCGTGCCGCACCAGGCGATGGCTGTGTCACGCTGAGCTGGGGTGCGGTGCTGTATGCAAACTCCTATATGATCTATATGCATAATCCCAAGACAGATGAATATGAAATCCAGCGTACAGTACGCGGTGCGACCAAAACCGTAATCAAGGATCTTGAAAACGGAACGGAATACAGCTTTCTGATCCGTGCGGTGGGATCCGTCAATGATTCCAACCGATACAGCACTTACAGCGAGCCGGTTTCAGCAACGCCGAAGGCGCCCGAAACCACAGCGTCCACCGCTGCAACGACGACAACGACCAAGCAGACTGCGGCTACAACGACCAAGACCACGACGACCACTACGGCATCTTCTGCAACGAGTCCGTCTGTACAGATGGAGGAGGTGCTTCGGCTTGTGAATGAGATCCGTGCCGAAAACGGACTCAGTGCGCTGACTGCGGAAACATCACTGACTGCGGCGGCGAACTGTCGTGCGAAGGAGGTTTCCGAATCGTTCAGCCACACGCGCCCTGACGGCTCCAGCTGTTTTACGGTGCTGCGTGAATACAACGTCGATTATATGGGCGCTGGTGAGAATATTGCAATGGGCTTCACCTCTGCAGAGGCGGTTGTGGCTGCATGGATGAATTCTGACGGACACCGCGCCAACATCCTCAACGCAAGCTTTACAAAGCTGGGCGTGGGATATGACCCCACCACATACAGCTGGGTGCAGCTGTTCATCTACTGACAAAAAGACCTGAGAAGAAAGCGGCTTCTCAGGTCTTTTTTTATCTGATGTTGTTGTAATAGAATACTGCAAGCTGGGTGCGGTCACGCAGGCTGAGTTTTTCGAGGATCGCGCTGAGATAGTTGCGGACGGTGCCTTCGCTGAGATACAGCGCTGCAGCGATCTCCTTGTTGCTGAGCCCCTGCGCGACAAGGGTGATGATCTCCTGCTCCTTTTCGCCGATCTCATAGTGCGCAAAGTCGAAGGCGGATTCATTTTTCTGCATCAGCACAGGCAGCTTGCTCATAATGCTGTCGCCGAATACGCTCTGTCCGTTCATCACCGTTTCCAGCGCGGGTGCAATGCTCTGGAAATCCTGTTTGAGGATATAGCCCTTTGCGCCGATATGCAGTGCCTTGATGATATATTCATCATCCGCAAAGGTGGTGAGATAGAGGATCTTCGCGTTTTTGTCCTTACGGAGGATCTCCTCGCCTGCCTCCAGCCCGGTCATACCTTCCATACGGATGTCCATCAGCACCACGTCGGGCTGATGCGCTTCGTACAGGCGGATCGCGTCCGCGCCGCTTTCACCCAGGGCGGCTACCGTGATCTGCCCTGTTGCCTCAAGAATGGTCTTGAGGGACATTGCGACGATCTTGTCGTCGTCTACTACGATAATATTCATTTCCGGTTTGTCTCCTTTTTCAGCGAGATGAAGATACGGAAGCCCGTTTTGTCTGCGCTGATCTGCAAAATTCCACCGAGTGATTCCACGCGCTCACGCATATTGGAAAGTCCGATTCCGTCTGTGCTGTTCACCGCTTCACAGATACCGTTGTCTTCGATCATCAGCTGATAGAACGCAGGGTGTTCGCGGAGGATGACCGAAACGCTGTCCGCACTGCTGTGGCGGAGAATGTTGGAAGTGCCTTCCTTGACAATGCTGATCAGACAGAATTTGATCTTGTTGGGCGGATCGGCAGTGCAGTCGAATTCCAGCCGCACACGGAGTCCGTTTTCGCTGAGCGGACGCACCGCCTCTTCGACCGACTGTTTCAGATCCACCGATTCGTCGTGCAGATCATGTACACTTTTGCGGATCGTTGTCATCGCACTGCTGAGGGTATCGTTGAGCGCGGAAAGCGCTTCCTGCATCGTTTCGTCGCGGTTCATCGCGCACAGCGCGCCTGTCTGGAGGATCGACCGCGAGAGAAGGTGTCCGACGTTGTCGTGGATTTCTCTTGCGATACGGTTGCGTTCGCGGAGCGTTGCAAGACGGATCTCGTTGTCCTGGTTTTCGTGCAGATGGCGGTTCTTTTCAGTCAGGAGCATTGTGATCTCGGCGGAGCTGTCACGGGTCTGGATGTATTTTTTCTCAACTGCAAGCAGTGCGGTCGTGCGCCGCTGGAGCAGCACCGCCAGCAGAGCAGTCAGCAAAAGCGCAGAGATCCGCCGCATATCCATATCCGCGGCATGATAGACAAAACAGCCGCCCGCCGCCGCGCAGATCCACCAAAGCCGTCTTGCTGTGAAGTCATACAGCAAAGCGGGGAGAAAGAACAGGAATTCGGGAATCAGAAGACTGAGGAACAGGCTGAGTACACCGATGATACCGGACAGCCTCTGTGATTCGCGGTACTGGAGGACAGCCGCCGAACAGAGCGTTGTGAGAAATGCTGCAACCGAAGCGGCATCGCTTGCGCCGTTGAGGATACAGCACAGCAGAAGAATGATCAGCTTATCCGTTAGTTTTCTCATATCCGTCCTCCTTTCACTCTCATGATTTTACCACAGATTCGCAGATTTGTAAATCTGAAAAACGAGGGATCGTGAAAAATCCCTCGTCAGACGTTATACGGTTCTTGATTTTCTGCGGATCTTTGCCGCAAGCAGAGTCAGCGCAAAGAGCGCCGCTGTGAATGCCAGCTGGATGCAGATGCAGACGCAGAATTCCTTTGCGTGGAACACCTCGCCGCACAGCCCGGAGAGCATATTGTTCGCTTTGATATACCAGTATGCAGGAAGGAATCTGCCGATGTTCAGCACAGTGCCGCTGAGCAGATTCTGCGGAACGAATACACCACACAGGAAGCTCATGCCCAAACTGAAGGTGTTTGCGATCATATTCACCACGCGTTCGTTCGGTGCGATCACAGCAAGCATCAGTGTGAGAAGCGTTGTAAAGAGGAGATAGACCAGACCGTTGAGTGCGGAGAGCGCGCCGGCGCGGGTGAAGACGAAGTCACCGTACATGATCGTGGCAACGATCAGCAGGAGCATATAGACAGCGGCAGAGAAGATGACAGTGCCCAGCACAAGCTGTGCGGTCTGCTTTGCGACCGAAACACAGGAGCAGTTGGTGCGGTTGCGGATCTCCTTGCTTGTCATCACGAGCAGGGTGGGGCAGAGTCCCGAAAGCAGTACAGCGATCAGGATATAGGCGAGATACTGGAAGTAAAAGCCCGGTCCTTCAGCCTGCGCGGATGTATCGCTTTCTGATTCGCTGTAAATCTCCGCGTCGATCTCTGCGGCAAGCAGTTCGTCTGTGCGCTGCGCTGCTTCATCGACCGGCATACCGCCTGTGATGTAGGCGCTGACTGTTCGGATATACTGTTCGATCTGCATATCAAAGAATGCGGCGGTATAGGTGCCGGGGACGCGGTAATCATACAGCAGATCATCGAGA
>SVNN01000138.1 GCA_015066905.1 Ruminococcus sp. | reverse complement strand
GCAGAGGCTGGCGATAACATCGGTGCACTCCTCCGTGGTGTTCAGAGATCTGACATCGAAAGAGGTCAGGTTCTTTGTAAGCCGGGTTCCATTCACCCGTTCACCAAGTTCCGCGGTCAGGTTTATATCCTGAAGAAGGAAGAGGGCGGCCGTCACACTCCGTTCTTCAACAACTATCGTCCGCAGTTCTACTTCAGAACAACTGACGTAACCGGTATCATCAGCCTGCCTGAGGGCGTTGAGATGTGTACTCCTGGCGATAACGTAGAGATGGACGTTGAGCTCATCACTCCGATCGCTATCGAGGAAGGTCTCCGTTTCGCTATCCGTGAGGGTGGTAGAACCGTAGGTTCCGGCGTCGTAATCAAGATCAACGAATAATTCCGATTATTCTTCTTGAATATATAAAAGGCTGTGCAGTCATTTGATTGTGCAGCCTTTTTGTCATTTTTGTAGAATATGCCTGTTGACTTTTGGCGAAAATATGGTATACTAAGAACAGGATTACGATTCATTTTTGGAGGAACAAGACATGGTACTGACTGTGGACGTTGGAAACACCAATATTGTACTCAGCGCATATCGCGATGATGCGCGTATTTTTACGTCGCGCATGGCAACTCAAGCCACCAAAATGGAGGATGAGTATGCAATCATGTTCGCGGACATCATGCGGCTTTATGAATGCGAAAACGAGTGCTTTGAGGGTGCAATCCTCTCTACGGTTGTGCCGCAGCTTGTAACAACGCTGACCAGAGCGATCACCAAGGTTTGCAACTGCCGTGTGATTGTTGTGGCTGCCGGAATCAAGACAGGACTTAACATCAAGCTGGATGATCCGGGAATCGTCGGTGCAGATCTCGTTTGCGGCGCAGTCGCTGCGAAATCCCGCTACCCGATGCCCTGCATCATCTTTGATATGGGTACTGCCACCACGATTTCCGCGCTCGGCCGCGATGGCGCGTTTCTTGGCGGATCGATTCTGCCTGGTGTGCGCATTTCTCTCCACGCGCTGTCTCAATCCACTGCGCAGCTGCCGCATATTGATCCCGACAGCTTCCGTAATTGCGTGATTGGCACGAACACGATCGATTCTATGCGTTCCGGCGTCATTCTCGGTAACGCGTCCATGATGGACGGTATGATCGAGCGCTATCGTTCCGTGTTGGGAGAAGATGCCACTGTGGTGGTAACGGGTGGTATGGCGGAGATGATTCTGCCGCACTGCAAGACGACCGGTATGTTCTTTGACAGCGATCTGCTCTCTGACGGCTTGTATATGCTCTATAAAATGAACACGAAGTCCTGAAATTACGCTGCACCCGTAGAAATGGGGCGGCAGTAGGAGGAATTCATTTATGTCAACTGCATCCACCGCAGTCAAGAAGACTGCAAAATTCAATACCCTGTTCTGGGTACAGCTCGGCGTGCTTGTGTCGATCATGCTCCTGTTTGAGTTCACGGGCATCGGTTTTATCAAGCTTGGCACAGTCGAGATCACTATCATGATGATTCCGGTCGTGATCGGCGCAATCATTGGCGGACCGCTGGCAGGCGGTATTCTCGGCGGTGTATTCGGACTGCTCAGCTTTTCTGAAGCGATGTTCGCAAAGAGTGTGTTCGGCGCGTTCGTATTCCAGCTTTCGCCCGTAGCAACATTTGCGATGTGTATGATTCCGCGTATTCTCACCGGTCTTCTGGCTGGCGTGATCTTCCGCGCACTCAGTAAGGTGGACAAAACCAAGCTCTGGTCCTTCGCTGTGAGCAGCTTGTCCGGCGCGTTGCTGAATACATTCTTCTTCATGGGCTTTCTGGTCCTTCTGTTCTGGAATAACAGCGAATTTATCGCAACCATGCAGTCGTGGGGCTTCGCAACCGATAAGCTTTTCCCGTTCCTTGCTGCATTTGTCGGCACAAACGGTGTTATCGAAGCAATCGTCTGCTTTGTGGTCGGCGCTGCACTTTCCAAGGCGCTGGTGGTATTTCTGCCCAAAAAGAAAGACTGACCGATATTCATAGATTTCAAACACCCGATTCCACTTTGATATGGAATCGGGTGTTTTTTTAGGTTTTGCTCCCCACTTTTCACCACCACGTAAAACCGTGCTTTTTTGTGCCTGTTTCCGTCAATTGGTATAAAATATGCACAGAATGCAGGGATAAAGTTTGGTTGATATGTTTGAAAAAAGTCTTAAAATTTGCTTGCATTTATTTTTGAAATGCGGTATAATAGGTGTATCACGGTGAAAAGTGGTGATTTATATCTGCTTTAGCCCAAATAGTGGTGAAGAGTGGTGAATTTCATGGAAAGGGGAGAGCATGGCTTTGGGTATTACATTCAACGGCGAACACAGCGCCACGATTGATGCAAAGGGCCGAATGAACTTTCCTACCAAATTCCGTGAGCTGCTCGGTGCCTCGTTCTTTGTAACGAAGGGCATTGACTCACCTTCCCTGACGGTTTACTCACTTGAGGAGTGGGAAAAGCTGTCCGACAAGCTCGCACGGTTACCCGAGTCGAAAAGCAAAAATGCGAAACGATTCTTATTCGGCAGCGCCGAGGAACTGATCCCGGACAAGCAGGGTCGTGTATTGATTCCGCAGCACTTGCGGAAATACGCCTCGCTTGAAAAGGACGTCATCGTCACAGGTGCGCTGAACACGATCGAGATCTGGAGCAAATCGGCTTGGGATTCCTTCAACGACAGCTATGACGGCGCACAGCTTTTGGCAGATCTTGAACAACACAACATTTAAAGGGGCAGAATATGGACTTTCATCACATTTCTGTTTTGCCGGAGGAAACTTTGTCTCGGCTTGGCGTTCGACCGGACGGCATCTATGTGGACGGTACAGTCGGCGGTGCTGGACATGCATCAATGATTGCCGCACAACTTGGTGATGGCGGAAGGCTGATAGCCCTTGACAGAGACCCCGATGCAATTGCAGTCGCGAACAAGCGGCTTGCTGGATACCCTGCTACCGTGGTAAATGCTAATTTTTCAGAGATGAGGCAGGTGCTGGATGACCTGAATATTTCGCAGGTTGATGGCATCTTGCTGGATCTGGGCGTATCCTCCCATCAGCTTGATACGCAAGAGCGCGGCTTTTCCTATCACATGGACGCTCCGCTCGATATGCGGATGAGCCAGTCGGGAGTGAGTGCAGGAGATATCGTCAATACAGCTTCTGAGGCGGAACTCGCGCGGATTCTCTTCGAGTACGGAGAAGAGAAGTATGCAAGAGGAATCGCTGCCAGAATTGTTGCGGCGAGAGAGGCAGTACCGATTACGACCACGTTACAGCTTGCCGAACTCATTAAAGCCGGCGTTCCCGCAAAGGTGCGCCGAGAAAAGAATCCCTGTAAAAAATCGTTCCAGGCAATCCGGATTGCCGTCAACGGCGAGCTTGATCATCTCGCAGCAGGACTTGAGGCTGCGTTTTACAGTCTGAAGTCAGGCGGACGTTTGGCGGTTATAACCTTTCATTCACTGGAAGACCGACTTGTCAAGCAGAAATTTGCTGCGTGGTGTCAAGGATGCACTTGTCCGAAGGAATTCCCGATTTGCGTCTGTGGAAAAACACCGGAGGGCAGACTTGTTAACCGCAAGCCGATTGAAGCAGGACAAGATGAACTGGAAAGGAACAACAGAAGCCGAAGCGCAAAGCTCAGGGTGATAGAAAGGAGCTAGGTGTTGTTATGGCGAACGTTCCGGCAAATCGATCTCGCACGCAGTCAGACGGAAGAGCGTTGTCACCGAACACAAAATACCCGACAGGCCATCAGAGCTACGTCAGGGGGGCAGCCGCGCCGCAACTGCAGCCGCAGAAAAAGCCAATCTACCAGCCAGATAACATACCGGACATTACTATGAGGCACAGAACAGCCCGAAAAGGTTCCGCACCGAAAGCTTTCCTGACCGGCACCTGCGCACTGTTGCTTTTGGCTCCTGTGGTTTACGGACAGGTCAAGGTCAAGGAAGTGACAACAGACATTACCGAAGCAAACCAAGAATATGATATCGTACTGAATGAGCAGAAGCGTATGCAGTCTGAGCTTGAGAGCAAGATGTCAATCAAAAACGTGGAGGAATATGCCGAACAGGTGTTAGGACTTCAGAAGCTTGATCAGTCTCAGATCGAATATCTTCAGCTCCAGACGGATGATATCGTTGCAATCCCCGAACAGGAAAAGAACCTGTTCATCAAACTCAAGGATAAATTCCAATCAGTTCTGGAATATCTGCGCGGCTGATACATATAGTAACTAATAGGTCGTGCAACAACAAGCGAATACCGTAAACTTCGAAAATCACAGGCGCTGCACGGACGAATTGCGGCGGCCGAACAAATAGGTTCTGCGTGAGCAGAAACCAGACAAGAGAAATTAAAAAACAAAAGAACAAAAGACAAAACGAGTGAGCAACGGATTTGGTGGGCGGTGTGCTGTGAAGCATCTGCGTGCAGGCAGATAGCACGCCGCCCTCTCCGCTTGCAGCCGGAGCCGCAATGCTCCGCGCGTTGAGAGCGGAGAACGTAAAAACGTTCCCGCTTTTTTCATTAGTCGGAGTTTATAATTGAGCGTACAGCGTGTCTGTGCGTTGAAG
>SVNN01000137.1 GCA_015066905.1 Ruminococcus sp. | reverse complement strand
CGAAGCTGTTTGCGGTATTCGGCGTGTTTGCCGGATTGCTTGGCATCGGTACGATCGCGCAGGTGGACGGAATCGCATCTGCGGCGGAGGGCTTTTTTGATCCGCAGCGTCTGCATACGATATCGCTGTTCGGCGAGCAGTATACTTATGCGCTGGTAATCAGCGGACTTCTTGTAACAGTTTGCGTAGCACTGATCCTGATCGGCGGAATCAAGCGGATTGCCAAGGTGTCTGAGATCGTTGTACCGCTGATGGCGGTTGCTTATATCGTCTGCTGTCTGGTGATTCTCCTGACGCATCTGGGACAGATTCCGTCTGCGCTCAAGGAGATTGTGGAAAGCGCGTTCGGTTTGCGTGCAGCTGCCGGCGGCGTGCTGGGTTCGTTGTTTGTATCCATGCAAAGCGGTGTGTCGCGCGGCATCTTCTCCAATGAGGCGGGACTCGGCTCTGCGCCGATTGCAGCGGCTGCCGCGAAGAGCAAGGAGCCGGCAAGACAGGGACTTGTCACGATGACCGGTACGTTTATCGACACAATTCTCGTTTGTACAATGACAGGTCTGACGATCGTGATTTCGGGCTGTCTGCACACAGATCCTTCGCTGGAGGGCGTGGAGATCACCGCGGCTGCATTTCAGTACGGACTGCCTTGTTCTGCGAAGGTGTCGTCCTTCATCCTGATGATCTGTCTGGCATTCTTTGCGTTTACGACGATCCTCGGCTGGAACTACTACTCCGAACGCTGCCTGGCATATCTCACAGAATCGAAAAAGGGGCTGATACTCGCTTTTCGCGTGCTGTATATTCTTGCGGTATTTGTCGGTCCTTATCTCACTGCGGGTGCTGTGTGGAATATTGCAAATATCTTCAACGGGCTGATGGCGATTCCGAACATTATTGCTCTGCTGGCGCTGTCGGGCGTTGCCGCTGCAGAAACCAAGCAATATCTGGAGAAACTGAAAAAGAAAAAAGAATAAATTAATCAGAACAGCCGGTATTGCATCGGCTGTTTTTTCTTGTCTGTGCGGACATCTCTGCTGAAATATCAATAACAACTATTATATATCACGCGTTTTTATTCATAGTGGATAAAAACTTTCCAACCACGAAAAAATGCTTGAAAAGTGTCGGTAAATCTGCTATAATGTAATCTGACAATAATTTGTCAAAGTGTAAAGGAGATTCATATGAGTAAGATTACAATTATCGGGGCCGGCAGTGTCGGCGCAACAATTGCATACGCTCTCTCCGGTGATGATATTGCCTCTGAGATCGTCCTGATCGATGTAAATCAGGACAAGGTCGAGGGTGAGGTCATGGACATTCTGCAGGGAACCTGCTTCAGAACGCCGATTTCCCTCATCGCAGGTACTTATGAGGACGCAGTCGGTTCTGACATTGTTATCATCACTTCGGGTATTGCCCGTAAGCCCGGCCAGACCAGAATCGAGCTGGCGCAGACCAACGTTGAGATTCTCAAGACGATCACGCCGGACATTACCAGGGCCTGTCCGAACGCTCTGTATATTATCGTCAGCAATCCGGTTGACGTTATGACCTATGTTTTTACCAAGATTTCCGGTCTGCCTGAAAACCAGATCATCGGTTCGGGTACGATTCTCGATTCCGCACGTCTGCGTTTCGGCATCTCTGAGCGCCTCAAGGTCGCACAGAAGAACATCCACGCTTATGTGTTCGGCGAACACGGCGATACGTCCTTTATTCCGTGGTCGTGTGCCTATATTTCGGGCGTGCCGATCAAGGAATATTACGATCTGATGCGCGAAAAGGGCAGAGATATCGTTGAGATCAACGAGGACGAGATGCTTACCTATGTACAGAAATCCGGCGGTCAGGTCATCGCCAAGAAGGGTGCGACCTTCTATGCGGTTTCGACTGCAGTCTGCAACCTGTGTGAGATCTGCCTTGCGGCAAGCGATTCGATCGTGACCATCTCCACGATGATGCACGGTGAATATGGAATCGAAGATGTCTGTCTGAGTACGCTTGCACTGGTCGGTCCTGACGGTGTGCAGTGCAAGGTGCCGATGCGTCTGACCGATGCCGAGATTGAACAGCTCAAGGCAAGTGCGGACGCACTCAAGAATGTGATCGCACAGATTGAATTATAATCCGGAACGAAATCAGGAGGACTGAGATATGAAGTACAGCTATTATCCCGGGTGTACGCTGCGGACAAAGGCGAAGGACCTGGACGCTTATGCCAGAGTATCGGCAAAGGCGCTCGGTTTTGAGCTGGAGGAAATTGAAGACTGGCAGTGCTGCGGCGGTGTTTATCCGCTGGGTACAGATGAAATTGCTTCCAAGCTCTCTTCTGTACGCGCTCTGAACGAGGCAAAGGAGAAGGGACAGGATCTGATCACGCTCTGCTCTGCTTGTCACCATGTAATCAAGCGCGTGAACGACGATATGAAAAACGTCGAGGACATCCGCGTGAGAGCGAACAACTATATGCAGCTGGAAACGCCGTATGCAGGTGAGACGAATGTGCTCCACTTCCTTGAAGTGCTGCGTGACCGCGTGGGTTTTGACAAGATCAGAGAACTGGTTGTAAATCCGCTGACAGGAAAGAAGATCGGTGCATATTATGGCTGTCTGCTGCTCCGTCCGAGTCAGCTGATGGCATTTGACAATCCGGAAAATCCGACCATCATCGAGGATTTTATCCGCGCAATCGGTGCGGAGCCGGTGGTATATCCCTACCGCAACGAATGCTGCGGCGGTTATATTTCCCTGAAGGAAAAGGATATGGCGAAGAATATGTGCGACAAAATCAGCGAGAGCGCTGAAGGCTTCGGCGCGGAGATGCTGATTACCGCCTGTCCGCTGTGTCTGTATAATCTCAACAAGAGCGCAAAGCTGCCGGTATATTATTTCACTGAGCTGCTGGCTGAAGCGCTTGGTGTGAAGAAAGCTGCAAAAGAGGAGGAGGCTAAACTGTGAACAATCAAAAGAAACAGGCTGAACTGATCCGTGAGATCAGCGGTGTGAATCCCCTCAAGTGTATGAAGTGCGGAAAATGCTCCGCCTCCTGTCCTTCCTTTGATGAGATGGACATCAAGCCCCATCAGTTTGTGTCCTATGTTGTGAATGAAAACATCGAGGCACTCGCAAACAGCAAGTCGCTGTGGAAATGTCTTTCCTGTTTTGCCTGCGTAGAGCGCTGTCCGCGTGATGTAAAGCCCGGCAAGCTCGTGGATGCGGCAAGACAGCTGGTCGTTCGTCAGCAGGGCGGCGACTATCTTCGTGCAGACGAGATTCCTGAGCTTCTGGATCCCGATCTGCCGCAGCAGCTGCTGGTTAGTGCATTCAGAAGATACAGGAGGTGAGCGGGATGCAGAGAATCGGTGTATTTGTCTGCCACTGTGGAAGTAATATTGCCGCAACGGTGGATGTATATAAAGTAACAGAGCTGGTTCGGAATGAACCCGGCGTAGTCCATGCAGAAGAATATCAGTATATGTGTTCCGAGGCAGGACAGGCGAAGATTGCAGAAGCAATCAAGGAAAAGAATCTGACGGGAATCGTGGTATGTTCCTGTTCGCCGCGTATGCACGAAGCAACCTTCCGCAAGTGTGCAGAGCGCGCAGGACTCAACCCCTATATGGTTGAGATTGCGAACATCCGCGAGCACTGCTCCTGGATCCACAAGGATATGGAGGAGGCGACCGAAAAGGCAGTCATCCTTGCAAGAGCCGCAATTGCAAAGGTCAACCTGAATGCCCCGCTCCAGCCGGGCGAGAGCCGTGTGACCAAGCGTGCGCTGGTCATCGGCGGCGGTATCGCAGGTATCCAGACCGCACTGGATATTGCAGACGCAGGCTATGAGGTCGATATCGTGGAGAAGACCCCGAGTATCGGCGGAAGAATGTCCCAGCTTGACAAAACCTTCCCGACGCTCGACTGCTCTGCTTGTATCCTCACCCCGAAGATGGTAGAGGCTGCCGCACACGAGAAGATCACAATCTACACCTACAGCGAGGTAGAGAAGGTAAGCGGCTTTGTGGGCGACTTTACGGTTGACATCCGCAAGAAGGCAAGATTTGTGGACAGCACAAAATGTACCGGCTGCGGTGTGTGCCAGGAAAAATGTCCGTCGAAGAAATCGCTCAGCGAATTCAACCGCGGACTGAATAACAGAAGCGCGATCTATACCCCCTTCGCACAGGCAATCCCGAATGTACCTGTGATTGATACTGAGGCTTGTATCAAGCTCAAGACAGGCAAGTGCGGACTCTGTGAAAAGGTCTGCCAGGCAGGTGCGATTGATTATACCCAGAAGGACGAGATTATCAGCGAGAAGTACGGCGCAATCGTGGTTGCGACCGGCTTTGATATGATCAAGCTCGACAACTACGAGGAATATGCATACAGCCAGAGCAAGGATGTCATCACCTCTCTGGAGCTGGAGCGTGTGATGAATGCTGCAGGCCCGACCAAGGGACATCTGGAGCGTCTTTCCGACGGTAAGGCGCCGAAGGAGATCGTCTTTATCCAGTGCGTCGGCAGCCGCTGTAATGACCACCGCGGCAAGAGCTACTGCTCAAAGATCTGCTGTATGTACACTGCAAAGCACGCAATGCTCATCCGTGATAAATATCCGGATGTCAACGTAACTGTG
>SVNN01000136.1 GCA_015066905.1 Ruminococcus sp. | reverse complement strand
TCTTAGCGGTCGGTTTCGGGAATCGGCACCGTTTTTCTGTCCTTGTCCGGATCAGGAATATCCATAAAGCTGCGGAAATCATCCGTCTGTGCAGAACGCTCACGCAATCCCGTCAGACTCTGTAAAAGCTGTCCGATATTTCCCGAAAAGGTCATCGCACTTGCGGAATACAGCGTGAAATTACCGATCGTCATCTCACCGTCGAGCATTCCCTTGATCAGCCAGCCCCAGATTGCACAGCTGCGGATCAGCGTGATGCCGTGCGCAAAGGCAGAATTGTACATCCAGTAGGTGCGTGATTTTTTCCAGTGTGAAAGCTCAATCTCGTTCAGCTCGTGATGCTTGTTGTGGAGATAGTTCTTCATCCCGAACAAGCGGATATCCTTTGCATAGGCTGGATCAATCGTGACCTTGAGCATATAGTCCAGCTTGCGCCAGAACGGCATCATCGCATCCCACATCTCGCGCTTGTCCTTTTTGCGGATATATTCAAAGAACAGAAACTGAATACCCGACAGGACCAGAATCAGCACGATGATCAGCGGATTGAATGTGGTCATGATTGCCACCGCGATGATCATCGACACGATCTGCACGCCCAGCGACTGGATATGGGTCATCATGCCCTGTACGCCGTGCCAGTCGCCTGCAGTGGCGCGCTTTGCCTTCTGCAGCCGGTCAAGCATCTCGGGATTCTCCAGCGTTTCATATTCCATACTGAGCGCCTTCGCTGTACGCTCACGGATCAGCATCAGGCGCGTATAGGTGAATCCAACGCCCAGCTTTTTCCACACCGCCAGATTATTCAGCCACATCAGTCCGAATTCCACTGCTGTCGTACAGACAACGAGGATCAGCAGCGGTCTGATATCGGGCGATTCGCGCAACGCCTGCCGTTCGATCATATCAATTACGAGCTTTCCGATGAAGCTCCACAGATAGGACATCGACGCGCCGCAGATGCTTGCGGCAATCAGCCAGAAGATCAGCGACGGACGATAGCGGCGGAATGCGCGGAACACATAGGCACAGTTGCTGAACATCCCGTATTCCTTGTGATAGATGTCCTCCTGCGCCGTCTTTTCTTGCTTCTCTTTTGCCAAATCAGATTCCCCTCCTTACTACGCATACACAAAACGGCACCTCCGCGTCGCAACGGAGATGCCGTTCAGATCCGGATGACGCATACGCTCACACATCATCCGCACGGAAACCACGCACTACCGCAGAAATGAAATGATACTGAAATGATTCATGCAAAAACACGCAGTTTACCGCCTTTCCTTCTAATCATTCGGCAATAGTTTAGCACAACAACATTCATTTGTCAAGGGAGAAAGTTGCAAAAAATGTTATTCCGTTCCGTTTTCTGCCTGCAAACAGCCCTGCCGCACCCGAAAGAACGGATGCGGCAGGGCTGAACAATATGAAATTGGAGCAACCTTTAAGAAACAAGCGTGGGGTCGTTGATTGTACCTGTAAAGAGCGGTGTGCCGTCGTTTGCGGCCAGATAGTAGAAGAACGGACGGTTCAGATCCACAGTCAGTTCCAGCTTTTCTTCAGGCAGCGGACAGCTTCCTTCTAAACCGATCATCGTATAAACTGCCGCAGAACAGCCGATCTCGTCGATCGCAATATGCGCTTCCTGCTTGATGCAGGACACAAACAGCGGAACGTCCCCGGTCAGCGGCGCAAAGCTGTCAGAAGGCGCAAACACTGCGTTGATTCCCAGCTCCCGTGCAGACGGGATCAGATCCGCCTCGCTGCCATAGCTGAACTTCGGCGCCAGCAGCGTGAGGTTGCAGTCGGTGGCATATTCCGAAGTTCTGTACTCTTCTGTGAAGATCTCATATACGACATCGCTGTCAGAAAGCAGATCCTGCACGGTCAGATCCTCCGCCGGCTGAACAAAATGCATCTGATATCCGTGTGCGGTCGGCAGCGAAACCTTAGTGTACCGGTCGGTCATGATCGCCACACCGTCATCAGAATAAGCGCTGATATATTCCGCAGAAGTCGCTGTACCATCCGCTTTGTAGAAGGGACGTTCACCCAGATCCACCGGTCTTTCCAGCCAGCTGTCCTCAAAATTGATCGTGTTGAACAGCGTCAGCACGCGGTCTTCGGGGAATGTGATATCCAGATCGGAGATCTTATTGCCCGTGTAATAGCGCAGCCAGTCGGTCGCCAGTGCGCCTGCGCTGTCAAGATCCGACGGGCTGTACCGATAGATCTGACAGCGGTAGTCACTCGCCAGCTGCTCGAACACATTGTCATTATAGTTGTAGGCGTTCTTGATCCACGCAGAATTTGCCAGAATGCATTTCTGCTCTTCCTTTTCAAAATAGAGTGTATCAAAAAAACTGCTGTTTTTTTCGCGCAGTTCGTCCGCCGTGGATACACCAAGCGCGGAAAACAGCTCGCTCTGTGCATCTCCCTGCGTCATTTCCGACAGTGCTGACAGCGCCATATAATAGCTGAGCGGTGAATAGACCACATTCTCTGTGGTTTCCTCTGTAAGCAGTCCGGGGATTGTGTCGGACGAAAACTTCGCCAGCACAGGATCCGCCTCCTGATATGGAACGTAGAACCAGTCATCCTGCCCCAGTGTCTCGGGATATTCCGGCATCCGCTCCACCGAAGCCGTCAGCCGCGCAAACAGCTCAGAAGCCGCCGCCTGTTCGGGATACAGCTCCGAAAACGGGATCAGCCCGGCGAGATAATTGCCAAACTGTGTGAGGTCGGTCGCATCAGAAAATCCGTCGCCCGTGACATCTGCATACCGCAGACCGGGATAGATCTCAGTCTGCACCTGATCATCCTGAGAAATATAGCGTGCCAGCAGAACCAGATCCCCCACGGAAACCGCACCATCGCTGTTCATATCACCCTTGACGCTGTCCGCACCAGCTGCAAACGGCACCGCCATATTGGTGCACAGCAGACAGGAAACCGCCAGCGCCGTCAGCTTTGCGCAATATTTCTTTTTCATAAACAATCATCCTTTCTACCTCGAGTTATATGTTATACTATTTATAACATCGGTTTTTCGTATGGTTTCTAAAGAGAATACGGCTGTCCGCCCCGAAAAGTAACATGAAACCTCCAACTTTGGAACATATTATAAATCCGGGCAAAAAAATAGTGCAGTTTCACCAATTTCACTTGACAAACCGCACAAATCGCACTACAATGGAAGACAGAAAATTGCAAAGGAAGGCAAAGCTTCTGTATGATGAAAACAGGACTGGTTTTAGAGGGCGGCGCAATGCGAGGGATGTATACCGCAGGCGTGATTGATATTCTGATGGAGGAGAACATCCACGCAGACGGCGTGATCGGCGTGTCGGCAGGTGCGGTGTTCGGATGCAACTACAAGTCGCGGCAGATCGGCCGCGTCATCCGCTATAACAAGCGGTTCTGCCGCGATCCGCGCTATGTCGGACTGCGTTCGCTGATTACAACGGGAAATCTGTACAACGAAGAATTCTGCTACCGCACAGTCCCGCGGGAGCTGGATGTTTTTGATGGAAAGACCTTTGCACAGACCCCGGTGGAATTCCATCTTGTCTGCACCGATGTGCACACGGGCGAGGCGGTCTATCACCGCTGTGACACGGGAAACGAAGAGGATATTGAATGGATGCGCGCTTCTGCGTCTATGCCGATCGTTTCGCGCCCTGTAAAGATTGGCGGAAGAGAGCTGCTCGACGGCGGCATCGCCGATTCAATCCCGATCCGCTGGGCACGGGAAAACGGCTTTGAACGAAATCTCATCGTTCTCACGCGGCCGGAGGGATACCGCAAAAAGCCCTCGCGCGGAGCAGCTTTCTTAAAGCTCCTGCTCCGGAAATATCCGAAAATTGCTGAAGGAATGGCAAAACGGCATCTGATATACAATGCGGCACTCGATGAGATTGAACGGCTCAGACCGGAAGGGAACACGCTTGTACTTTGTCCCAGCCGCGAGCTGAACATCAGCCGCACCGAAAATGATCCCGAAAAGCTGGAGGCTATGTACCAGCTCGGCAGAGCAGATGCACTGGCACGGCTGGAAGAGATCCGCGCATTTTTTGCCTGAACATACAGCCGCATCACCGCGATGCGGCTCTTTTTCCGTTTCTGGGGAAAAGTCTTGGAAAAGGTATTGAAAATTCTGCGTGTTCATGCTATACTATATTAGTTAGTATCTAAATCTACACGACCATCTTCCGAAAGGAGCGTCTTGATCCAAATGGAAAACCCGATTTTCCCGATCGCACTGAGCAAACACATCATCTTCTGCGCGATCGCACTTGTTTTCTTTCTGTTTCAGTTTATCCGCCAGAAAAACCGTTATCCGCTCGTATTTGCGGTTGCAATTCCTGCGACACTGCTCGTATATGTCAGCGAGAACAAGGCATGGTTTACCGCAATCGGCATCTTTGAACTTGCAATGCTCATCCTGGCTGCGGTATTATATGCACTCGACCGACGCAAGGCGAAGGCACAGGCAAGCGCCGCACAGCCGGCACCTGCTGCTGAGGCAAAAGAATGAAGCTTGTCATTCTTGACTGGGCGACTGTCACAACGGGAGATCTCACACCAAATATCTTCCACGCGATGGCAGACGAGGTGGACTGTTACAGTCTGACCACGCCCGAGGAGACCATCACGGATCGGTGACGCG
>SVNN01000135.1 GCA_015066905.1 Ruminococcus sp. | reverse complement strand
TCTTGTCAAGAGGTTTTTGAAAATTTTTCGAAGTTTTTTCTCACCGCTTGTCTTAGACTCGCTTATCCTTGCTTCCAGCAGGTCAGCTTGTCTATTATATCACATCTTTCGATGCTTGTCAAGGGGGTTTGAAAAGTTTTTTCAGAAATCTTTTCTCGCTCTTTTCAAGGGCGCTTCGCTTCGGGATTCCCATCCGTCCGTGACAGCTTTTATATTATAGCAGGTTTGGTGTCGAATGTCAATAGAAAATCGCAAAAAAGAATGCACAGACTCGAAGCGATTTTTCACCCTGAATCTGTGCATATTTTTCTTTTCACTAAACAAGCGCTGCCGGTTTCTGATCACACCGCTCTACCCTGAGCTTGGAAATCCAGTTATCCTCTGTTTCCAGCACTGTCAGACGCAGTGACTGATACTCCACAGAAGGCGTTTCTCCCTCCGTCGGAATCCGCCCGAGAATATCTACAACGAGTCCGCTCATCGTCTCATAGCAGTTTTCCTCCGGTATAGTTGCACCAAGCTTCGGCAGAATCTCTTCCGGATCCGCCGCACCGTCTACAATATATTCCGTTTCTGCAATCTGCTCCAGATCCGCAGCCTCATCATCATACTCATCCTGGATATTACCCACGATCTCCTCCAGAAGGTCCTCCATCGTAACAAGTCCCGCCGTGCCGCCATATTCATCCACCACAATTGCCATGTGCTGTTTTTCACGGCGCATCTGCTGGAACACGTCGCGGCATTTTCCCGTATCCGGAACAAACAACACCTCACGCAGGAAATTGCGGAGCGTGAAGTCCTCACAATGCTCGCAGCCGACCAGACACAGCAGATCCTTTACATATATAATACCCAGAATGCTGTCCACCGTTCCCTCATATACAGGAATACGTGAAAAGCCTTCATTGATAGCAAGATAAACAATATCCCCGATCTTCGCACTGATATCCGCCGAAACAAAATCAGTTCTGTGCGTCATCACATCCGCAACAGTGACATCATCGAACTCAAAGATGTTGTTGATCATCTCACGTTCACTTTCTTCAATCGCACCGGTTTCATTTCCGGCATCGACCAGCAGGCGGATCTCCTCCTCAGTGACCGTATCCTGTACAAGCGTCGTTTTCAGTCCGAACAGCTTGCAGAAGACGAAATTCAGCCCGTATGACGCATAAGCAAACGGAGTCATCAGTGCAATCATCACACCGACCGCACCCGAATTCCGCAGCGCAAACCGTTCTGTATTCTTCTCCACCAGCCGCTTGGGAAACAGCTCCGTCAGCACTGTCAGCAAGCACGAAACGACTGCCGACAGCACAGCAATCACGCCGACACGCAGTACAATCCGCTCAGCAGAATGCGCCGCAGCCATAATCCGGTCACCGAATGCCGCGTCACAGACCAGCACAGACAAAACCGAGATCAGAACGATCGACAGTGAACGATGCATCGCAAAAGAAAGCAGCAGCTTCTGCGGACGGTCAATCAGCTTTGCCAGTCTGCGGTAAGCAGGATTCTGCTCCTCCATACCGCGCACTTTTCCATCCTTGACTTCCGTCACCGCGGATTCACACGCCGCCATCCAGCCACGCAGCAGTACCGCAACCGCCAGCACCACCGCATAAATCCATATTCGACTATGGTCAGGTTCCATATTCAATTTTTGCCGGAAAACCGACAAACTCCTTTCTTCCGTTACCGATTCTTCTTCGTATTACACATAAGTATAGCCCATTCCGTATGGTTTGTCAATCCTTTTTCATAATCTTCTCTTTCACGCCAAGGACGCCGCCGCCGCGCAGCTGACCGATCAGTTCATCAACCGTCCGCACGCGTTCTTTCAGATAGACGCCGCCCTGGATACATCCGGGATAATGTGCGTCAGAACCGCCGACCGCAGTCAGTCCGAACTCCTCTGCATACCACTTTGCGCGGCGATTGAACGCCGGATCCTCGTGAGAGGTATTCACAATCTCCACCGCATCCACGCGCGTCGGCATCAAGCGGATCGCCTTGACATACCACGCCTCACGGAACGGATGTGCATGAATCACATAAGCCCCCTCGGCACGCACACGGTCGAGATATTCCTCCGGCGGCCAGCTCAGCACATCCGGATGTTCCAGCAGCCAGTCTGTACCGAGTCCGAGCGTGATAAAATCCGTCCCGAAATAGCTGTATTCCCAGCCGAAGAGGACATCCAGCCCCAGTTCTTCGCCTTTTTTTCGCGCAGATTCATATCCCGCGCACAACCCTCTGACGCGTTCCTCCCACGGCAGATCTGCTGACACAGCGGTGTTCCCATTGAAAAAATGGTCTGTGATCACAATCCCCGCATATCCGCTCTGAAACGCCTCTTCTGCCTGTTCCGCACCAGTCCGCGCACCGCAGGCACTCGACTCCTTGGTATGCACGTGCAGATCATAGCAATATCCGTTCATCCCACTTCACCTCATATTATTGATCGGCACGACTGCGGCGGAATTCCAGATATTCTTCATATGTTCCCTGACGGTCAATGCAGCCCTCAGGCGTAATCTCAATCACGCGGTTTGCGACCGTCTGGAGCATCTCGTGGTCATGCGACGAGAACAGCACCACGCCGGGGAAGCTGACCAGACCGTTGTTGACCGCTGTAATACTCTCCAGATCCAGATGGTTCGTCGGACGATCCAGCACAAGAATATTCGAACCGAACAGCATCATACGCGAGAACATGCAGCGCACCTTCTCACCGCCCGAAAGCACCTCGACCTGCTTGTAGACATCATCGCCCGAAAAGAGCATTCTTCCGAGGAATCCGCGGAGGTAGGTTTCTGTTTCGTCGTGCGCCGAGTACTGTCTGAGCCATTCAATAATATTCAGTCCGCATCCGTCAAAGAAGTCAGAATGATCCACAGGGAAATAGGAGGTCGAAGTCGATACACCCCACTTGAACGACCCGCTGTCCGGCTCAATCTTTTCCATCAGAATCTCAAACAGCGCAGTGATCGCCTGCTCGCTCTCACCGACAAACGCAACCTTATCCGTCCGTCCGAGGGTAAAGCTGACATTATTCAGCAGCTTTTCGCCGTCCACCGTCTTAGAGATTCCCTCAACCTGCAGAATCTCCTTGCCGAGCTCTCTGTCGGGAGAAAAACCGATGAAAGGATATTTACGGCTGGATGCCGGCAGCTCCTCGACCGTCAGCTTTTCAATCAGCTTGCGGCGCGAAGTCGCCTGGTTCGACTTGGATTTATTCGCGGAGAATCGCTCAATAAACGACTTCAGCTCTGCAATCTTCTCCTCCACCTTCTTGTTCTGCTGCTTGATCATCCGCTGCATCAGCTGACTGGATTCATACCAGAACTCATAGTTACCGACATACAGCTTGATCTTTGTATAGTCAATATCCACGATGTGCGTACATACATTATTTAAAAAGTGTCTGTCATGCGATACGACCAGCACCGTACCGAAATATTCCGCCAGGAAATCCTCCAGCCAGCGGATCGCTTCAATATCCAGATGGTTTGTCGGCTCGTCAAGCAGGATAATATCAGGATTGCCGAACAGCGCCTGCGCCAGCAGCACCTTGACTTTTTCATTACCCGAAAGCGTTGCCATCTGTCTGGGCAGCAGATCCTCCGGCAGTCCGAGTCCCTGAATCAGCTTTGAGGCATTCGACTCCGCCTCCCAGCCATCCAGCTCAGCAAACTCGCCCTCCAGCTCTGCCGCAAGCTCGCCGTCTTCATCCGTAAAATCTTCCTTCGCATACAGCGCATCCTTCTGCTGCATGATCTCATACAGCCGCGCATTGCCCATGATCACCGTATCCAGAACCGTATATTCATCATAAGCAAAGTGATCCTGCTTAAGCACCGAAAGACGCTCTGTCTTCGGAATCACCACCTCACCCGTGGTCGGCTCCAGCTCACCGCAGAGAATCCGCAGGAAGGTAGACTTTCCCGCGCCGTTCGCGCCGATGATACCGTAGCAGTTTCCGTTGGTAAATTTCAGATTGACATTCTTAAACAGCGTACTCCCGCCGAACTGCAGGCTGACGTCACTTACCGTAATCATATCCATTCTCCTTTAACATTCATAATCATTCGCATATTCTATAAGTATAGCACAATTCAGCGCTTCACGCAACTCCTAGCCACTACTACCACTTTTTCACCCTATTGTTTGTACAATTCTTACAAAAACAAAAACGCATCAAATGCTGTTATTGACAAATTTGCGAATATATGCTATAATAAATTCAAATTGTAGTACAGGTGCGCACCTCTGTCGCCCCTGCCTGCTGCATCAATTTCCGCGCACACACATATATATACGCGCGGCAAGAGAGGAGCGTTGATCAAATGGGCTATCGCGCAAAGAAAAATTACGATGATCTTGAAAAACTCAATGAAGCAACGGAAAGCTATTTCGCCCAACAGCGCGCCGCGCTCGGAAAAACCTTCGTGTTCGCATACATCTGGGATGTGTTCGGGAAATATATCGCCGTCGGCGGTGCAATTCTGATGTTTTTGATCGGTATGCTGACCGGTTGGCTGATCCGCGGTCCGGGCGACGGAAACATCGCTTCATCCGGCGGTCCGCCCAGCCTGAGTGCTGACGCTGCTACGGACGACGAGGCAGAAGAAACCGAACCCGTTGTCGAAGAGACCGAGGCAACTGAAACAGAAGCCGAAACCACTTCGACAGATAAAACCACCACAAAGAAAAAAACTAC
>SVNN01000134.1:1926-4746 GCA_015066905.1 Ruminococcus sp. | reverse complement strand
AATGTGTAAGCATGGTGACATGTTTAGCTTGCGAGTACTAATCGGTCGAGGGCTTTTCCTTTTGATTCTTGGTTCATCTACAGTTCACTTTGCTGTTATTCAATTTTTAAGGTGTCTTGGGAAAGACAAACGTGCACCATTAGCTCAGTTGGTAGAGCAACTGACTCTTAATCAGTGGGTCCTGGGTTCGAGTCCCCGATGGTGCACCACAATGGCCCGTTGGTCAAGCGGTTAAGACTCCGCCCTCTCACGGCGGCAACGCGAGTTCGAGTCTCGCACGGGTCACCAGCATTCTTAGAATGCAAATAGTCGGTGTTAATGGCGATGAGGTTCCACCCGTTCCCATTCCGAACACGGAAGTTAAGCTCATCTACGTCGAAGATACTTGGTTGGTGACGACCTGGGAAAATAGAGCGATGCCGACACGAAACAAACAGAAGTCACTTGTGGCTTCTGTTTGTTCATTTATAGCCCAAATTGGGCCATTAGCTCAGTTGGTTAGAGCAACCGGCTCATAACCGGTTGGTCCCGGGTTCGAGTCCCTGATGGCCCACCAAGTTATCAGTCGTGTATATACGTGAAATAGAAAGAGCAGTATCTGTTCAGATACTGCTCTTTTTCTCTTTATCAAATACAAGCACTGGATAGCAAGGAACTGTCCCACCGCCCTGTGTTGTGACTCTGATTGCGTTACGGTCTGAAGATGCGCTGATTTGCAATTCATTTGAGGCGGTTCCGTCGATTGTTACTGCAAAGACAGTTACATCGTGATCAGGAAGTGGTATTGTAATTGTTTTCCCGTTACCAATACGGGTGCCATATTGATCGGGCAAGAATTCATGAACTTCGGATAAGTGATCCAGAAAGTTTTCTTTGGATGTGCCGAGAATAATCCAGTAGGACATCAGAGCGTTTCTGAATTGCCGTTTTCGGTATATGCTGAGTTTTTTCATAATAATGTCCCTCGTTGCAAAAAGCCACTTCTGTTGTTTACAGAAGTGGCTTTTCCTATTATAGATTAACCCAGAACGACTACAACATCATTCTGCTCAGCAAGATCAGCAGCTGCGAGGTAGTTGCCCTCGATTGCCTTGCCGTTGAGCGTCATGGACTTCACGCCGCTCTGCACATGGTTCGGATTCTCAACCTTGATGGAGAGGTGCTTGCCGCGGAAGTTCTTTTCGATGGTGAATCCATCCCAGGCAGAGGGGATCGCAGGTGCGATTACCAGACCGTTAGCGTCGGGACGCATACCGCAGATACCTTCAACACAGCCGACCATAACGGTGGATGCAGTACCGGTCAGCCAGTGAACGTGGGAGCGACCAGCATACGGAGAAGCAGTACTCTCTGTGAACTGACCGTGAACGTACGGCTCCAGTACACGGATCTCAGCCTTGTCGTTCATAGCGGCAGGAGAGCTTTCCATGAAGTATTCAAACGCGCGGTCGCCGTTGCCGAGGAGGGATTCTGCAAGAATTGCCCAGCCCTGGGACTGCGAGAAGATACCGCCGTTTTCCTTGGTATCGGGGTTGAAGATGTGCATCAGCGCGCCATCGAAGTAGTGCTTGCGGTACGGCGGCTCAAGCAGCTTGACGCCGTAAGGTGTGTTGAGGATTTCGTGAACGGAATCCATTGCCTTCTTGGACTGCTCTGCGCTTGCAAAGCCCGAGATTACGCTCCAGCTCTGCGGGTTGAGCCACATAGACGCCTCGGGATCCTTCTTTGCGCCGACGATCACGCCGTCCTCACGGATGCCGCGGATAAAGCGGTCTTCATCCCAGCACTTCTCAAGGGATGCGCCGAGCTTTGCCTGTACGTCATTGATGTATGCAACATATTCGCTGTCGCCGCGCTCCTGCGCCATATCGCGGATGACGGACATTGCGTAGTAGAGCTGGAATGCAACGAAGGTAGACTCACCCTTTGCGCCCATACGGAGGCAGTCGTTCCAGTCTGCGTGCAGACCAGCAGGCATATCGTGATCGCCCAGACGCTCCATAGAGAAGCGGATCGCATTTTTGAGGTGGTCGTAAACAGTATCCTCGCCGCCGTTTGCATAAACGATCACTTCGTCGAGGAATGCCTTGTTGCCGCTCTCACCGATATACTTCACGATCGTCGGGAAGAGCCACAGTGCGTCGTCTGCACGGTAGGAGGGATGTCCGGTCTCCTTGACGTAGGAAGGATCGTCCGGTGTATCTTCGTGACCTGCGTTGTGGGTGAACTTAACGAGCGGAAGTCCGCCGCCGTTGTCAACCTGTGCAGAGAGCATAAAGCGGATCTTGTCCAGTGCCATTTCGGGATCGAGGTGGATGATGCCCTGGATGTCCTGTACGGTATCGCGGTAGCCGTAGCCGTTTCTCAGACCGCAGTATACGAAGGATGCCGCACGGGACCAGATGAAGGTGATGAAGCACTGATAAGCGTTCCAGACGTTAATCATGTTGTTGAATTCAACACTCGGAGTATTTACGCTGAAGTTGCCGAGCTTTTCGTGCCAGTAGGACTTGAGTGCCGCAACTTCCTCGTCAACCTTGCCTGCTGCCTTGTATGTATCAAGAATCTCGTTTGCCTTCTGGTTGTCGCGCTGACCGAGGATGTAGATCAGCTCAACGGTCTCGCCGGGAGCGAGGGTGTGATCGCTCTGGAGCGCACCGCAGGAGTTGGAATTGTAGTTCATTGTTCCGTCGCACTTGCCCTGTTCCACCGCAATCGGGTTGGAGTAGGTGCGGTACGGTCCGATGAATGCATCCAGGCTGCCGTTTGCGGCAGTAACAGGGGCACCGACCATACCGAAGAAACGCTCTCTGTGGTTGG
>SVNN01000134.1:0-1916 GCA_015066905.1 Ruminococcus sp. | reverse complement strand
GCCGGTCTCATCCTTGCCGCTGAACTCGTTGATGTGCTGGAGGATCTTGTTCTCCTCAAAGCTGGTACGGGTGATAAAGAGGGTGTACTGCAGGTTTACCTGATCCTGCTCGTAGTTGTTCTCATTGGTGAACTCAACAAAGCCGAACGCAGAGAGATTACGCGCCTTGTCGGAGCTGTTGGTGATCTTGGTGCGCCATACTTCATAAGTCTGGCCGGCGGGAACGTAGTAGGTAGTCTCGGAGGTGATGCCTGCATACTCCGAGGTGATTACCGTGTAAGCCGTGCCGTGGCGGCAGACATATTTTGCCTCATCCAGCGGCTTGCCGACCGGCTGCCAGGATGCAGACCAGTAATCCTTGGTCTCGTTGTCGCGGATGTAGATGTATCTGCCCGGCAGAGCCATCTGGCTGTTGAAGCGGTAACGGGAGATTCTTCCGTTCGCGCCGCTCTTGACGAAGCTGTAACCGCCCGCGTTATTGGAGATCATAGCACCGTACTCGGGGGAACCGAGGTAATTTGCCCAGGGCGCGGGGGTATCCGGCCTGGTGATGACATATTCTTTTTGTTCGAGGTCGAAATATCCGTACTGCATAAAATCAATACTCCTTTATATCTATAATAATACTCTTATCATATCATTTTATCGCCCGATATGCAAGGGGTTTTTGCAAATTCGGACAAATCTTTTCATATAATTATAATATATTTTAAAAAGGTAAGGTGAATTTATCCACGCGCCAGACGCCGTCTTCCTGAACAAGGATAAATTCCTCTGTCTGATCGGGATATTCCTCGTCCAGTTCCTCATGATCATAATGTGACACAGCGTTGAAGATTGCAATACCGTTACGGTTGCTTATGAGCGTCAGCTCGGTGTCGGTGTAAGTAATATCACTGCCGCGCTCGGAAAGGCTGCAGTAGAGCTTGCCGTCAATCATACGGAATTTGGTGTCGATTTCAGAATCGTATGCCGCTGCGAAGTCCTCCGAAAAGAACGATCTGAAATCCGCCTTGACATCCTCAACGGTTTTCACGCGGCTGTCGGTGACAAGGAAGAACTGCATCCATTCCGCTTCATCCATGATATAGTCGTCTGATGTTTTGTAATATGTGCTGCAGAACATACCGAATATGCGGCTGCACGCTTCCTCATATAACTCCTGTGCGATCTCGGTGATATCCTCATCGGCAGCTGCGGTGGTTGTAGTGGTTTCGGTTGTCGTTGTTTCAGCAGCAGTTGTGGTGGTTGTTGTCGTGGTTGTAGTTGTTGTTTCTGTCGTGGTCGTTTCGGTTGTTACCGTGGTGGTTTCAGTTTTGGATTCATCCTGATCGGAATAGTCCATATCCTTCATCTCACAGCCTGCCAGTAAAAGACAGAGCACAGAAGTGAGCGCCATCAGTTTCGTTCTATTCATATATATTCCTCCACTCATCGAATTGTCTAAAATTCAAACAATCGCTGTTTACAGTATAGCACACTATACGGGAAAAGTCCAGCATATTATTTTTCCTGTTCGCGCAGATAGACGCCTGCGACCATGCGTCCGAGGATCGTGAGGTAGTTGACGTCCATCGTCGCCCATTTGCGGAAGCGGTTGACAAGATTGCACGACAGCAGTCCGATCGGCTCGTCGTTCTTACGGATCAGAAACAGCACTGCACCGAGCACGCCGTCATCACTGAGCCGCTGCATGGCGGTATTGGCAAAGCCCTCCAGACTGTTGACGTTGTCGATGACATAAACACCGTCCGTGCTGAACAGGGAGAGAAAATCGTCTGCGAAGAGGAAGTCTGCGGATGCAGATACGGGAATCCCCCAGCTGTAAACAGGCATCCAGTCGGGTGTGCCGTAGAGATGAACTGCATCCAGACCGAACTGTTCGCCGATCTCCTGCATAATCTGCTGTGTGCTGA
>SVNN01000133.1 GCA_015066905.1 Ruminococcus sp. | reverse complement strand
TAGATGCAGCGGTAATCATCCTGCAGCTTGCCCCAGTTCTGGATCGCGCCCATATAGTTGCCGAGCGTAAAGGTGCCGGTCGGCTGAATGCCGCTGAATATCAGTTTCTTCTGGTTTTCTTCCATCTCTAACGGCTCCTTACTGGTTCTGCTTTGCAGCGTTGTCCTTGAGCTGAGAGGTGCGCAGCTCCGCCATAACGCGCTGATACAGCGTGAACAGACGGCGGCGCTTTTCGTCGGTCTGCAGATCGTTCGGGTTGACCTCCAGCTTGTAGATGCCGCCCTTGGTGAGCAGATAGACAAAGTGTGCCTTGCGGTTGGGAAGCTCATATTGTGTGGTCTTCTGTGCAAGCTCTAAAAACTGTCCGGCATTCAGCACGAAGGTGCGGGTTGCCTGAACGAGTCCGGGATAGCGCTGTGCGGCACCGGAATAATCGCCGCCGCGGTTGAAGTAGAGGTTTGCAGCGCCGTTGATATAGCAGACGAGAGTGGTCAGCAGCTGCGGACCCATCGGCATATCAATGACAACGCCGTAAACGGTGTCGTTCTTGATTTCAGCACCCTTGAAGTGATCTGCCGGGAAGGTCAGCGCTCTTCCGCGGGTGACGATATATTCCTTGCAGACCGGATAGCGGTCGATTGTGATTTTTCTCTGGAAAGCCATTTTGGTTTCCTCCCTTTCTGAATATTTGTTGAATGCGTATTATTCGCCGAACATTGTTTTAGTCAGTCCGCCGAGGATCTCAATTCCGCGGACGATCTGCTCGTCCTTCGGGGTAGAGAAGTTCAGACGGAAACTGGTGGTGACATCGCTTTCGCTGATGGTGAAGGCGGTGCCGGGTACTACTGCGATTTTATATTCCTGTACAGCGCGGGAGCAGAAGCCCATCATATCGCTGCCGGCGGGGAGTGTACCCCAGATGAACAGACCGCCCTCGGGTCTGGTCCATGTAATCTGCTTGGAGAAGTGCTGTTCCATGCCGTCGAGCATCAGCGCGCACTTGTGGCGGTAGATGTCGCGGAGTCCTGCGATGTGTGCGTCAAAGTCCACAGTCTTGAGGAAGTTGTCGCAGATCACCTGTGCCCAGATGTTGGTGTGAACGTCAGAAACCTGTTTGCAGACGATAATCTTCTGAACGATTTCCTTCGGGGCAGATACATAGCCGACGCGGAGACCGGGTGCCAGCACCTTGGAGAATGTGCCGGTGTAGATGACTCTGCCGTCGGTATCCATCGACTTGATCGGCGGAATGTCCTCTCCTGCAAAACGGAGGTCGCCGTAGGGATTATCCTCCAGGATGATCGCGTCATATTTCTGCGCCAGCTGATAGACCGCCTTGCGTTTTTCCAGCGACATGGTGCGCCCTGTCGGGTTCTGGAAATTCGGGATCAGGTAGATCAGCTTTGCTTTTTTCGCATTCTTCAGCGCATCCTCCAGCTTGCCGAGGTGGATGCCGTCTTCTTCCATCTCCACGCCGACGAGGTTGACGTGATAGGAACGGAACGCATTCAGCGAGCCGATGAAGCTGGGGGATTCCGTGATCAGGGTGTCGCCCTCATCACACAGCACCTTACAGGAAAGCTCATTTCCCTGCTGTGCGCCGGAGGTGATGATCAGTTCATCCTTGTCAGCGTCAAAGCAGTTCTTTGCCGCCATCATCGTTTTCAGCGTATCGCGCAGCGGGGTATAGCCCTCGGTAATGTTGTACTGGAGCGCCAGTACAGGATCATTCTGTAACAGCTCTGCTGAGAGCTTTCCGATGACATCAGTGGGGAATGCCTCAGGCGCCGGGTTGCCTGCCGCAAAAGAAATGATGTCCGGAAATGCACAGAATTTGAGAATCTCACGGATCGCAGAAGCCTGCAGTCCGCTGACCTTATCGGAAAATGCATAATTCATAAATTAAAAATCTCCTTCACTTGAACTCTTCAAGGAATCAACGGGTAACCGTTACAAAGCTAATTATACCACATATTTTTCAAAACGGCAACATAAATTTTAGAAGTTACAGAAAAAATTCGAACGGAGGCGTATATATTGAAAAAACAAAGCCTGATGACAGGAACAGTGCTGCTTCTGGGATCGGCGGTGTGTACCAAATTGCTGGGTGCGCTGTTTAAACTGCCGCTGACCAATCTGCTTGGCGGAACGGGAATGGGCTATTTCGGAAGCGCGTATGGACTGTTTCTGATGATCTATGCGCTTTCGGCGTCCGGCATGTCGTCTGCGGTGGCGAAGCTGACGGCAGAGGCTGTGGCGCAGGGTGTCTGTCATACGGCAAGACGGCTGAAATCTCTTTCGCTTCTGTGGTTTTCGCTGATTGGTCTGCTGGGTACAGCAATCATGCTGCTTGGTGCAAAGGTGTTTTGTGTTTCGGTTGCGGAGAATCCCGACGCATATCTTTCGGTGCTGGTGCTTGCGCCTTCCTTGCTGATCTCCTGTGTCGCGGCGGTCTACCGCGGTTATTATGAGGGGCTGCGGTGCATGACGCCGACTGCAGTTTCACAGCTCGCAGAGGCGGCAGTTCGTTTTTTCTGCGGCTTATGGCTGTGCCGTCTGACGCTCGCAAACGGGGAGGCAGTTCTCGCGGTTCTGCCGGAGGGAACCAGTCTGCTTGCGGCGGCATCTGCGGCGGCGGTCGGCGGCGTGACGATTTCTTCTGCCGCGGGACTGCTCGTGCTGGTTCTGATGGATCTGTTCTGCGGCGACCGATCTTTACAGCAGAGTGACAGTCACGAACCATGTGCTTCATGGCGCGTCCAGACCAAAAATCTGTTCGCGATCCTGGTTCCCGTTGCGCTGGGTGCGCTCGCCTCGAATCTGACCTCACTGATTGATCTCGCAACGGGGATCCGCGGTGTGACGGCGGCAATCCTCCGCGATCCGCAGCGGTTTTCCGTGTTCGGGATGGAATCGGCTTCGCAGACCGCTAATTTTCTTTTCGGATGCTTTACCGGGCTTTCGGTGACCGTGTTTAATCTGGTTCCTTCCGTGACGAATATGCTGGGAAAGAGTGCTTTGCCTGCCGTGGCATCCGCTTATGCGCGCCGCGACAGTCAGACGCTTGCGCGTGATTCTGCGGCTGTACTGGAAACCACAGCGATCCTTGCATTTCCGGCAGGGATGGGGCTCGCATTTTTGTCGCGGCAGATCCTTGCGTTTTTGTTTCCCGACCGCGTTTTGGAGGTATATGCCGCCGCGCCGTCGCTGATGTGGCTCGGAATCGGTGTGGGTGCGCTCTGCATCTCCGGCACGCTGTTTTCCATGCTGCAGGCGATCGGCAAAGCGCGGCTGCCTGTTTGTCTGATGCTGATTGGTGTTGTCGTCAAGCTTGTGGGGAATCTCATCCTGCTTCCGCTTCCGTCATTGCATATCGCCGGTGCAGGCGCAGCAACTTCACTGTGCTATACCGTGATTGCCGTGCTCGCACTGCGGGCATATGGTCGTGAAACGGGGATCCATCTGCCGCTTTGCAGTATGTTTCTGCCACCCGCCTACGCCTCGCTGATGTGCGCGATGAGTGCGGTTTTAGCGCATTCTTTGTTAGAGTCGCATCTGGGACGGCTGACACTGCCTGCTGCCGTTGCAGTCGGCGGTGTGGTATATCTGATCGTGCTCCGTACCATCCGACCAAGGCGTGAAAAATCTTGACAAATCTTTGTAGATGCTGTATAATAAAAATAAGTATTTATTGATTTTGAATTGTCAATATTGCTGTTGACTCCAAAAATGAAAGAAGGAAAGAAGATGAGAAATTATCAGACTGAAGAATTCAATGCACAGATAGAACGTCTGACAGCGCTTTGCAGGGAGAATTATGTCATCAATCCCGAACTGTATCAGCGCTATGATGTCAAGCGTGGTCTGCGTGATCTGAACGGACAGGGTGTGCGTGCCGGACTGACGAATGTCAGCAACATCTGCGCCACAAAAATGGTGAACGGAGAATCGGTTCCTGCGGAAGGAAAGCTTTACTACCGCGGTATCGACGTGGAGGAGCTGGTCAAGGGCTTCACCAATGAGGGCCGCTTCGGCTTTGAAGAAACCACCCATCTGCTGCTGTTCGGGAAACTGCCCGACAGAGATGAGCTGATCGACTTTGAGAAGATGCTCAGCGACTGCCGTGCGCTGCCCACGACCTTTACCCGCGATGTCATCATGAAATCGCCGAGCGACAATATGATGAACACGCTGGCACGCAGTGTACTGACCCTATATTCCTACGACCCGAATCCGAATGATCTGAGCATCCCGAATGTGCTCAGACAGTGCATTCAGCTGATTGCCCAGTTCCCGTCGCTGGCGGTGTACGGATTTCAGGCGTATGGTTATTATAAAAACGATGAGAGTCTGTTCCTCCATCACCCGAATCCCGCCTTGTCTACCGCGGAGAATATCCTTTATATGCTCCGTCCCGACTGCCGCTACTCCGAGCTGGAGGCAAAGATACTCGACCTGTGTCTGGTGCTCCACGCCGAGCACGGCGGCGGCAACAACTCCACCTTTACCACCCATGTTGTCGGTTCCTCCGGCACCGACACCTACTCGGTCATCGCCGCTGCCCTCGGCTCCCTCAAGGGACCCAAGCACGGCGGCGCCAACATCAAGGTGGTTCAGATGTTTGACGAGCTCAAGCGCGAGGTCAAGGACTGGAAGGACGAGGACGAGATCGTCAATTATCTCAGCGGCATCCTTTCCAAGGAGCGCTTTGACAAGTCGGGACTCATCTACGGCATGGGTCACGCCATCTATTCCGTCTCCG
>SVNN01000132.1 GCA_015066905.1 Ruminococcus sp. | reverse complement strand
ACGTGAGGACAAGGATCTTCTGGATATTGAAGTCGTCATCTACTGCGAACGCGAATCCCACAAGGGAATCGTAATCGGCAAACACGGCGCAATGCTCAAAAAAGTCGCTTCCCGTGCGCGCGCTGATCTGGAAACCTTCTTTGAGATCAAAGTGAACCTCCAGTGCTGGGTCAAGGTCAAGGAAGACTGGCGCAACCGAGAGGGACTCATCCGCAGTTTTGGTCTGTCGGAATAATTCCCTCTGATAATTCTTCACCCAGGTGGGAACACTTCTTTCATATCTGGAAAGGAGCTGTTTTTCATGAACACACTGCGTGATGAACACTGGAACGCATTTTATAAAAGCGGAAAAATAGAAGATTATCTGCGCTATAAGCAATCTGATATCTCCTCGGAAAGGAACACCGAACCATATGCTGACGACTCTGACCGGCTTGGTCGTGCGGGAACGGACTGTCGGTGAGGCGGACAAATTCATTGACATTCTGACTGATTCACACGGACTGATTGAGGTTTCTGTCCGCGGCGCACAGAAGATGACGGCAAAGCACGGAAGCGCTGCACAGCTCTTTGCTTATTCGACCTTCTGCATTGCGAAGCGGAAAGAGCGCTATTATCTCAACAGCGCGTCTCCGATCCACATCTTTTACGGACTGCGGCAATCAATCGAAGGGGTTTCCCTCGCCTCCTACTTCGCGGAGGTTCTGTGCGCTGCGGTCCGTCCTGTCGAACAGAAGTCTGATATTCTGCGCCTCACGCTGAATACACTGCATTTTCTTGAGAAGGAAACACGTCCGCTGCCGCTGCTAAAGGCGCTGTTTGAATTACGCCTGCTGACAGAGCTGGGCATGATGCCAAATATCATCTGCTGCGATATCTGCGGAGAATATACCCCTGAGCATCTGGAGTTTTATCTCCAAAGCGGCGTCTTCATATGCAAAGACTGTGCCGCACAATCGACGGATCACAGCGAACATATGGCGGTATCCGGTCATGTATTACAGGCGATCCGCCATATTGTTCTGGCGGATTTTGACCGGCTCTTCCACTTTCGTCTGGGCGACCGATCGCTCAGAGATCTGTCTGCACTGGCAGAGCGCTATCTGCTTTTGCATCTTGACCGCCGATTCAAAACACTCGATTTTTACCATTCCCTGAACGACTGGGCACCGCCCGCGGAGGAACCCCATGAACCACCACATCCAAACACTGGAACTACATAAAATTCTGGAACGCCTCGCTGATGAGGCTTCGAATGAAGCAACGAAGGAGCTCGCACGAAATCTCACGCCCTGCACCAATCTGGAGGATGTCAGTGCTCTGATGCAGAAAACAGAAGATGCGCTGAATCTTTCAATCCAATATGGCACTCCTGCATTCTACAATTTCAAAAATGTATGCAATTCACTTGCGCGTGCAAGCTCAGGCGCGCGACTTTCTCTGAAGGAGCTGCTCCAGATCAAGCAGCTTCTTTCGCAGATTCAGGCGCTTTCTGACTGGTATAGTCACTGTGAAAATGTTGAAACCACGCTTTCCGATTTCTTTACCCGTCTGATGCCCCAGCCTGCCTTGCTGGAAAAGCTGGATCGTTCCATTCTCTCAGAGGACGAGATTGCAGATTCGGCTAGTACAACACTGGCTGACATCCGACGCAAGATTGCACGTGCTGGCATCCATCTGCGCGAAACACTGGATAAAATGATCAAATCCGGCACGATGCAGAAATATCTGCAGGAATCCATCGTCACAATGCGTGACGGAAGATATGTTCTCCCCGTCAAGGCTGAACATCGCGGCAATGTGCAGGGTCTGATTCATGATACATCTGCAACCGGCCAGACATATTTCATCGAACCGATGTCGATCGTCGAGGCAAATAATGACATCCGTCTGCTGGAAAGCAAGGAACAAGAAGAAATCGATCGTATCCTCACAAATCTCTGTGCAGAATGCGGTTCGATGTCTGAGGTTTTGTGTGCGAGCTACGCGATCTGCGTGGAACTGAACCTTTACTTTGCTAAGGCAAACCTCGGCGCAAGGATGCATGCATCGCGCCCCATTCTTTCTGACAATGGCGTGATTGAGCTGAAAAAAGCAAGGCATCCGCTGATTGACCCAAACCAGGTCGTACCGATTGATCTTTCTATCGGCGAACAGTATCAGGCACTGATCATCACCGGACCGAATACGGGTGGTAAGACCGTAGCTCTGAAAACAGTCGGATTGCTCACTGCAATGGCAATGTGCGGTCTGCTTCTTCCTGTGGCAGACGGCAGCAAGATTTCTGTGTTTGAGCGCATTCTCGTGGATATTGGTGACGCACAGAGCATTGAACAGAATCTGTCTACCTTCTCTGCCCACACAAATCACGTCATTGATATCCTCAGACAGGCGGATGATCACAGCCTTGTGCTGCTGGACGAGCTTGGCTCCGGTACCGACCCTGTTGAGGGTGCAGCACTGGCAGTTTCTGTGATTGAACAGCTGAAGAGACAGGGTGCAAAGCTGATGGCGACTACACATTATCAGGAACTCAAGCTGTATGCAATTGAAACGCCCGATGTTGAAAATGCGTCCTGTGAATTTGATCTGAACACCCTGCGGCCGACCTATCGGCTCATTCTTGGTTCACCCGGAAAATCCAATGCGTTTGCAATTTCGCGTCAGCTTGGAATGCCCGAGGAGATCATCGAATATGCAAAATCTCTTGTTTCCACTGAACAGTCTCGGTTTGAAACAGTCGTAGAACAATTAGAAGCAGCACGTATTGAACTGGAAGAGCAGAACCGTGCGCTCAGAACCGCGAAGATGGAAGCGGAACAGTCTGCCGCCAAGCTGAAGGAGGAACTGGAATATCAGACCTCTCACCGTGATGCAGAACTGGAAAAAGCGCGTCTGAAGGCAAATCAGATCATCGAAATGACCAAGGCGGAATCCAACCGCCTGTTGGACGAGCTGAATCAGCTGCGCCATGAAAAGGAAAAAGCTGAATTTGCAAAGAACGTTTCTGCAATGAAGGGCAAGACCAATCAGAGTTTCAACGCACTGTACGATCTTGCTAATCCTGTCAATAAACCGAAAGTGAATGCCGAAAACCTGCCGCGCCCGCTGAAAAAGGGCGATTACGTCACTGTAATAGATCTGGACAAGCAAGGCACGGTACTTTCTGAGGCGGATGCATCCGGCATGATTTTTGTCCAAATGGGCTCGATGAAGACAAAGGTGCCTGTATCACGCCTCAGGTTGGATAAACCGCCCGCGCCGCAGAATCAGCAGCAAAAATTCAAACGTGCTACGGGAAAGAAAAACGGCGTGACTGTAAAGGGTACAAGCCGCGCGAACCGCAGTGCGATGATGGAACTCGACATTCGCGGATATAATGCTGATGAGGGATGTATGGAGCTGGACGCTTTCATCGACAATGCGGTAATGTCGGGCATGAATATGGTGACCGTCATCCACGGAAAAGGAACAGGCATCCTGCGTCAGGCAATTCACCGTCGTCTCAGGATGATTCCGAATGTCAAATCGTTCCGCCTCGGCTTATTCGGCGAGGGCGAGGATGGCGTCACGATTGTGGAACTGAAATAAGAAAGGAGGAGCGTAATGGACAGACTCAGCTATAAGGTTGCTCTGGGCGGTATGTTCACTGCGCTCTGCACCCTGCTTATGATTCTGACAGGTGTGTTTCCGATGCTCTATCTCGTTTTGCCGATGATTGCAGGCGCTTTGCTAATGATCATCCGCGCAGAGGTCAGTACCTCGTGGGCGCTGCTCACCTACACAGCAGTCAGTATCTTATCCGTTCTGGTCACATTTGATAAAAGTGCGGCATTGATCTTCATCCTGTTTCTCGGCCATTACCCGATCACCAAACAGTACTTTGACAAGATCAGACCAACGCCGCTGCGGATTCTCGTCAAGGCGGCAATGTTTACGCTCTGCGTGATACTCGACTACTATCTGACCATCTACCTGCTTGCCATGCCGGAGATCACGGAGGAATTCGCTGCACTCGGAAAATTCGCAATTCCATTTCTTGTTCTGCTCCTCGGTTGGATGTTCTTTGCGTATGACTTCGCACTATCCGGATTTACACGGTTTTATACACGTTGGTTCAAGCCTAGAATTCTGGGCAAATGAATTTTCTGAATCCACTTGACAAATGAGTAGTTTTGCATTAAACTTAATTTATGGTTAATTTTGCACGTTCAACTATATCAAAGGGAGAGATGTCTACATATGAAAAAGCGATTTTTCAGCCGCCTTGCGGCGATCGGCATGTGCGTCGTTTCGGGCTTCAGCTTCTGCTTTTCCAGTGGTTTTGATGCAGAAAATGCAAAGGCTGTTGACACAAATCACGACGACTGGCTCCACGTGGAGGGAAATAAGATCGTCGATATGAACGGCGATGAAGTATGGCTCACAGGCTGTAACTGGTTCGGCTATAACGTCGGCAGTCAGGTGTTTGACGGCGTCTGGTCACAGAATATGCACTCGATGCTCAAACAGATCGCTGATCACGGCTTCAATCTGCTCCGCGTGCCGATGTCTACGGAGATTCTGCTCCAGTGGAAAAACGGCGATCCCGATCCTGCCACACCCAAGGTCAATACCTACTCCAACCCCGAGCTTTCCGTTGATGGAACAGAGGGCGGCGAGGTAATGTACAGCTTCGACATCTGGAATATGGCTGTGGATTGGTGCAAGCAGTATGGCATCAAGATTATGATGGATATCCACAGTGCAGAAACTGCTTCTGCCGGCCACCAGATCCATCTGTGGTATACCGACAAATTCAGTACCGAGGACTGGATGACAGCTCTGGAATGGTTTGCGG
>SVNN01000131.1 GCA_015066905.1 Ruminococcus sp. | reverse complement strand
GGAGAAATACCCTCCAGCTTTGCAATCAGCTGCTTGGCAAGCGTATCGCTATGGAGCGATGCAAATGCTGCTCGCATCTCCTCCTGAGAAGCCGAAAGAAAACAAAGTCGATCATCCCGCGGCGGAAGTGCATAGGTGATACCGGGCAAAACCAGCCGCTCCCTGGACATTTCTGCATCCACACGGCGCAGGCTGTCGATCACTCTGCCGTTTTCGTGCATCAGAATCAAATTGGAGCACCTGCCCATGATCTCACACGCTAATGTGATCTGAACCGCGTCGCCGAGTTCATTCGTACAGGCAAAATCCAGAAACAGAATACGCTCCAGTCCATCCTGCCGCAGTGCAGTCAGGCGGCCGCCGCTTAAATGCTTACGCATCAGCATACAGAACATCGGCGGCTGTTTCGGATTATCCGCCGCCATCTGGGTAAGATGCACACGTGCACTGCTCGGCTCTGAAGAAATCAGCAGCTTCTGGGGGCCGTTTTTCGTGCGGAAACAAATGATGATCGTATCACGCGCAGGCTGATAGACCTTCTCTACGCGACCGTCGATCAGACAGGAAAGCTCCTGTTTTACAGCATATAAAAATGCGCCGTCAAGTGCCATATTATGCCTCCGAACAAGTATTGCAGACCGGATCTGTCGATTCCGCACAGAGTACAGTCAGTGTGGGAAATGCCGCCTTCAGCCGCTCATACAACCGCACAGTACCCGGCTGCTCCAGTGCATAATGTCCGCAGTCAAAGAGCGAAACACCTCTGTCCTGTGCATAATACCACCGGTCATGCTTGACATCACCGGTGATGAATGCGTCGCATCCTGCTTCGATCGCTTCCTCCAGAATCTCACCGCCTGAACCACAGACGATGCCGATTCTGCGTATCGGCTTGCTGCCGATCGAGTAACGGATATTCCCGCAGTCAAGCGCATCCCGCAGAATGGCAGCGAGTTCCGCAGGCAGAATCGTTCTGTTACATTCATATACGCCGCCGAAACCGTCTTCCAGTACAGCAGTCTTCTCGCCCAGCGCAAGCGGCTCGCGCAGGATGGCAACCAGCGTATCGTTGATGCCGTCAGACGCAATATCAAACGGCGTATGCGAGGCGATCGTCGCGATTCCCGCCTGTGCCAGGTGATAGACAGGGTGTGCAGCGGACAAGGAACGAAGCCCCTTGAAAATGACGGGGTGATGCGTTACAATCAGCTGACAGCCCAGACGCTTTGCCTGCTCCACAACTGCTGTCGAACAGTCGATCGCCACGAGCATCTTCTCCACTGCCGCTGTGCGGTCACCGACCAGAAGTCCCGAATTATCAAACGATGCCTGCGACGCAAAGGGCGCAATGCTGTCCAGATAATTATAAATATCGCCTACTGTTTTCATACCGTTCCTCCGTTCGCCCATGCTTCCAGCGCATCCGCAAGGGAAATTTCTTCCGCAGTATCAGCACCCGCAGACTGGGCACCGTTCGCTTTTCTGCGGATCCGCGCCGCCTGCTTAGCGATATAGCGTCTTGCGGTTTCGTTGGATTGATCCAACGCGCCAATCTCTGCCTGATATGGTGTGCGGTGATAGCTTGCACCTGTAAACTGCGCCAGCATCACTGTATAAATTCGTTCATTTTCCTGCACCGCAATCTCCTCCAGCAGCGCAAAACCATGCTCTGCCAGCCAACAGCGCAGATAGGTGCCGCGTGTCATCGGCTGCAGGATCAGACGGGTATCACGCTGTGAAAAATCCGCCGCGCCTAAAATCGCGGCAATCGTTTCACCGCCCATGCCGGCAATAATAATGTCTGAAAAATCGGATGGTGCCAGTCCGTTCAGCCCATCCGTCAGCTGCAGCGTGATCTGATCGGATAGTCCCGCCTGCGCCACAGTCTGTGCAGCAGACCGCAGCGGTCCCTCACCGATATCACTTGCAGTCACACGGGTGCATCTGCCATTCTGAATCAGCCAGACCGCGAGATATGCGTGATCTGTACCGACATCACACGCAGTACCGCCCTGTGAGACAAGCTCTGCACAGGTTTGCAGACGCGGTGACAGTTTCTGTATCATAAAAATGTCCCTCCGACACAAATTCGGGCGGCAAATGCCGCCCGATAATTTGATTTAACCCTTTGCTGCAAAATGTGCATTGAGCTTTTCAACCAGCTCATCCGCATCCACACCATGAACTGCGCAAGCATCCGCAACGGATTCACCGCGTGCAGACGGGCAGCCAAGGCAGTGCATTCCCATCTCAAGGAAATAAGGTGCAACCTCGAAATCAGCGTCCAGAATATCGCCGATGATGGTATCCTTTGTAACAGTCATCTTTTTCGCCTCCTTGTGATTATTATAACCGAAAAACAAAAGCGCAACCTTCTGGCTGCGCTTTCAGAACATAAACTGAATTACTCAGCGTCCTTCATCTTAGCAAAGCAATCGCTGCAGTATACTGCACGATCCTCTCTGGGTTTGAAAGGAACTCTTGCCTCGCCGCCGCAAGAAGCGCAAGTACCGATGAACATCTCTCTCTCGGTCTTGGAAGCGTTCTTTCTTGCATCACGGCAAGCCTTGCAGCGCTGCGGCTCGTTGGTGAAGCCCTTTTCTGCATAGAACTCCTGCTCACCTGCAGTGAACACGAAATCTACGCCGCATTCCTTGCACTGTAAAGTTTTGTCTTCGAACATGATTTTTTACCTCGCTTTTGAAATTTTGGACCTCGGACGGACTTTCACCGACACCTTTGATAAACAACGCTCTTGAATTTAAGCTACCCGGTCATATATAATTCGGGGATTAACAGCCCCGACGCTGTTCTGAATTCCAAGCGTTCTTCAGCTTCTTGCGGACACGCTGCATTGCATTATCCACAGATTTTTCAGTTACGCCCAGCTTTTTTGCCATCTGATCATAGCGCATTCCACACAGAAAAAGCTGAAACACAGCAAATTCACGTTTCGAAAGCACCGCTTCCATTTCGTCATATAATTCCGCGAGCCGTTCCTTACGGAGATATATGCTCTCCGGATTTTCAGCCTCGACCTCACCATTCAGGCAGGAGGAAACCTCCGCATCCTCAATCGGCAACGCAGCACGGCAGTTTTTCGCGATTGCAGTCTTCATCTTATTGCTGATGCAGACATCGGCAAACGTGGAAAACTTGATATCTCTCGACGCGTCAAACCGTGAGATCGCATTCAGCAATCCTAATAGCCCTTCCTGCGCGAGATCATCCGCGTCAACAGTCACAGTAGCCATTGCCCGTGCTTTGCAACGGATCAGACCCGAATACCGCGAGATCAGCTCCGCGATGACAGATTCCTGTGTTTGTGCAGTGACTGCGAGAAATTCATCTGTTGCATCCGCAAAATCCAGAACCGGAGAAACAGAAATCACATCAGAATCAGTTTTCAGCAATACACCCACCAACCAAATCCATTGTATCTGATATTGTCAGATACTATAATTATCATAAACATAAATCTGGTATTTGTCAAGCATTTTAGAAAAAATCATCCGAATGCCGAACAAAAATAGCAAGATGGCTATAAACCAAATTTATTTTTTGGCGATTTTGTCTAGCGCAAAAAACCGTCAAAACGGGGAAAACAGGCGATGCTGACCTGAGCATCGCCTGAAAATCACGATTACATCGAGCCCCAGTTACCGGTATCTCCGCCTTCGCTCTTGGCAGCTTCTTCCACTGCCTTCGCGAGGTCATCCAGATCGAAACCGAAGTTTGCCGGCTTCTTCACAGCCTTGTTCTTGTCAGCAGAATTCATCTGCGGTTCAACCTTCGGCTTTTCCTCAGCAGGCTTTGCAGTCTCCAGCGGTGCATTCAGCTTAGCTTTCAGCTGATCTGCAGCAGCAGGATTCGGCATATCAAAAGCCTGATCCTTTGTATCAGTCTCACCGATCTCAGACTTTGCAGTCTTGATCACAGACTGTGCCTCATCCAGACGTGCATTTGCCTGTGCAGAAAGCTTGTTGATCAGCTCGGTGATCTCACTCAGCTTCTTAGAAACACCGTCAATCTCACCATTCAGCGTGCCGCGAACAGTACCGGACAGCATATTGGCAGTCTTAGCCTTTTCATTCGCTTCTGCGATGGTCTTACGCGCAGTTTCATTTGCCTCAGCAATGGTAGCATCGATCTTCTCCTCAGTTTCAGCAATGCGGCGCTCAGCCTGTGCGTTCGCCTCATTCACGATCGACTCAGCCTGTTCCTTGGCTTCCTTGGTCATACGGTCAGCAGCATTCTTTGCCTCGATGGTAACCTTCTTCGCAACCATCTGTGCCTCTGCGAACATCGCACCCATATCAAAGCTGCTCGGAACTGCTGCCTCTTCGGCATTATTCTTAAGCTCTGTAATATCATTTTCAAGCTGCGCGATCTTCTTGTTGAGGGACTCGATATCCTTGTCCTTTTCGGCAAGGAGAGAATCCTTCTTCTGAATCTCTGCAGACTTTTCGGTCAGCTGTGCCAGTGTCTGCTGAACGATCAGATCGTTCTCGCTGTTATCAACCGGTACCGGAGCAGCATCAGGCTTTGCAGCAAGCGACTGCTGGAGAGATGCAATCTCAGCCTTCTGCGCTGCATTTTCCTTCTTTAATGCATCATTCTCTGCCTGCAGAGTCTGCACCTGCGTGCGTGCCTGCTCCAACTCGGCAAGAGAAGCCTTTGCCTTATTCAGTTCCTGACGGAGCTGTTCATTCTCAGCGATCACCTGTGCATCGTTGCCGGCACTCTTGGATGCCTTATCCAGCTCTTCCTGTGCCTTTCGCAGACCTGCATTCGCAGTTCCGAGGTCAGTACGAAGCTGTTTGATCTCATTTTCAAGCTTTTGGATCTGAGCCGAATCCTGCGCAGGCGCACTTGCCTTTTCACGCACTTCCTT
>SVNN01000130.1 GCA_015066905.1 Ruminococcus sp. | reverse complement strand
GCTCTTCCGATCTATATAGGAACTGACATCCTGCATCAGACCTGCCTTGGAGCTGACCAGGATGCCGACCGCCAGAGCAGATGTGGAAAAGATTGCGATTGCGGAATCGCCTTTGAGGTGTCCGCGTTCTGACATGCGCAGAAGCACGACGGCTGCAACGACTACAACAGGAATTGCAACCTTGAGCGGAGCAAGTCCGGCGACTGCGGCAATTGAAAGCGCACCGAACCCGACATGAGAAAGCCCGTCCCCGATCATCGAATAGCGCTTGAGGACAAGACTCACGCCTAACAGACTGGAACAGAGTGTAACGGCAATTCCACCGATGAGAGCGGGAAGTAAAATTGCTGAGATGAACTCAGGGGTCATCATCGCCAGAAAATCACTCACGTTGTCTCCTCCCCTGCTACCGACAGCGCACGCTTTAATACATCCAGATTCTGCTCCATCAGACTCAGATAGGTCACACCATCGGCAAGCTCCTGTTTGGTGACATTATTACACGAGTGGAGCATTGCGGAATCAGCGCCGGTTGCCTCACAGATTCTGTCGGCAATCTTTTGGGTGGAAGATTCCGTATACAGCACCAGCGGGACGTTTTCCGTCTGGATCGTTTCAATCAGAAACGCAAGTGTTGAAGCACTGGCTTCTGTTTCACTGCTGCATCCCGTAAATGCGGCATGATATTGCAGTCCATACTCCTCGACCAGATAGCGGAAAGGAAACCGATCACCGAAGATCAGCGTATCATACTGCGCGTCCTGTACAGCTTTGCGGTATAACAGATCCAGTTGGGTCAGTTTATGCACATATGTATCTGTATTGGAAGAATATAAACCCATATTCTCAGGATCTACGCGTTCCATCGCAGCAGAGATTTCCTGTGTCATACGGATTGCATTCAGCGGCGAAGCCCAGATATGCTCGTCATATTCCGCCTCGTGATGATCATGCTCATCAGACGCATTCTCATGTTCATGATCGTGCGACTGCTCAATCGGAGTGACGCAGTCGAACAAGCGGATTACTTCAGTTTTTTCTGTGTTGAGGTTTTCCAGCACCTCACCGACCCACTGTTCGGATACACCGCCGATGTAAACGAACACATCGCACTGCTGGATCTTCAGGACATCTGCGGCAGTCGGCTCATAGGAGTGACTCTCAGCGCCGGGAGTAAGCAGAAGCGTTACGTCTGCCTGATCGCCTCCGATCTCGCGTACAAAATCATAGGTCGGAAACACGGTCGTGACTACCTTAATGCGTTCATCACCGGATCCGTCCACCGTGCAGCCGCAGGCAAGTGCGGAAAACAGCATTGCACCGCACAACAGACAAGTCAGAAAACGAAATTTCAATTTTTCTCCTCCTCCGATCCGGAACAGTCGCGGCAAATGCCGTATAATACTGTTTTAGAATGGTCAACGTGAAAGCCATGATGGTCAAAAATATGACCGTCGAGTTCCTGTAAAAAATCGCAGTCTGTGTGAATCAGACGATTGCAACAAACGCATTTCAGATGGAAGTGCGAGCGGCATTCATCATCAGCACCAACATATTCAAAGCAGGCTCCGCTTTTTTCATCGAGATAATATTTGCGGATCTCACCACGCTCTACAAGCTGTTCCAGATAGCGATAGATCGTTGCAGCAGCCACAGGACTCCCCTGCGCACTAAGATAATCGGATATGTTCTGTGCAGTAAAATGCCGTGCGCGATTCGCCAGAAGATACGCGTGAATCTGTTCTTTCTGCCGGGTTCGATATCCTGATGAGCGTTCCATTCTGTTCGCCTCCGTCTGAATTTGAAAATGATTCCGAATTTCAATTTCAATTTTACACGATAATCATCGATTTGTCAAGTAGTTTTCCTAAATTCGAGAATTTATCTTGTCATATCAATCATTTTGTGTTATACTAATAGTGTATTGACCCTATTCAATGGAGGTATATTCTGATGCATGAAAAAATCCGGACGCTTCTGCCTGTTACAAAATCTATGATCCGTGAAGTAAAAAAGGTCGTTGTTGGAAAAGACGAAACGATCGTGAAAATCCTGCTTGCAATGCTTGCGGGCGGACATATCCTGATTGAAGACATTCCAGGCGTCGGCAAAACAACCATGGCACTTGCGATCTCCAAAGCTTTTCATCTCAAGCACAACCGTATGCAGTTTACAGCTGATGTCCTCCCTGCTGACGTTACCGGCTTTTCGGTCTTTAATAAAGCAAGCGGAAAATTTGAATATCAACCCGGCGTAGCCATGTGCAATCTGTTTCTGGCGGATGAAATCAACCGTACCTCGCCAAAAACGCAGTCTGCGCTGCTCGAGGTGATGGAAGAAAGCCAGATCACTGTGGACGGCGTGACGCATGAGCTGCCGAAACCGTTTCTGGTCATCGCTACACAGAATCCGATCGGTTCAGCCGGCACACAGATGCTTCCCGAGTCGCAGCTCGACCGCTTTATGATCAAGCTGACCATGGGATATCCTGATCTCAGCAGTGAGGCACATATGCTCAAATCGCGTCACAATGCAGAACCAATGGATTCGGTCAAATGCGTTGCAGAGGAAACCGATATTGTTGCACTGCAGCAGCTTGTGGATCAGATCTACGTTGATGACCGCATCTACGAATATATCGCTTCACTGGCAGCTGCAACAAGAATCCATCCGATGGTCAGACTGGGCGTCAGCCCGCGCGGATCGCTGGCACTTTGCTCCATCGCCAAAGCTACCGCTCTGCTGCGCAGCCGTGATTATGTGATTCCCGAAGATGTCACATTTATGCTGAACGATGTTTTTGAACACCGCATTCTGTTGAATGCAAAGGCGCGAATTGCTTCCTGTACGGTCGGACAAGTCATTGATGATATTCTCGCGTCTACAAAAGTTCCTGATCTGGGTGTATAATCATGCTCGGAACGAAAATTGCCTATCTGATCCTGCTGATCGGCGCGTTTCTTTTCTTTGTTCTGTACCGCGGTGATCTGAGTCTGATCCTGCTGATTCTTTCCGCCATATTCCCTGTCATCCTTCGGATTCTGCTGTTTATACATCGCTTGATGATTCAGACCACGCTTTCTGTATCATCCGACACGGTAACAAAGGGCAGTATGATCGACGCGCAGATTCATCTGAAAAACCGTGCTTTCCTTCCTGTTCCATATGTTGCAGTGAAGTATTCGATCAGCAATCCGCTGTTTGAAAAGACGGAAAACAACACGATCATCACACTGATTCCGCCGAGGAACGAACGTATTATCAGCGTTGAGTTTTCCTCGGAATACTGCGGACTGATTCATTTTGCAATCCAACAGATTACGTTTCTCGACTACATCCGACTTTGGAAGTCCAAACAGAAAATCAATCTGGAAACCGATATTCTGGTTCTGCCGCAGATCTGGCCGATTGTCCCAGAACCGCTCCCTGCGACAAATCTCCCTATTGAGAGCGATACATTTTCTGATCGCAAAAGTGGTGACGATCCCTCTGAGGTCTTTGCGTTCCGCGAATATCGGCCTGGAGACGCACAAAGCCGCATTCACTGGAAGCTCAGCACCAAACGTGATGATCTGGTCGTCAAGGAATACAGTTTGCCGATCATCGACAGCGCCTGTCTGCTCGTTGACTGGCGTGCTGATCTTCCCAAGCGGATTCAGACAGTTGCAGAAACAACTCTCTCTGTTTCGGATGCACTGCATGGAGTGGGACTTGCACACACAATTGCCTGGTATTATCCTGCAAAGCAGACAATCCAGATTCAGAACATGAAAGATCCGGATGATACTGCTGTCGTAACCAGACAACTTCTCAGCGGAGCAGCACCACAGAATCAGCTGCCTGCATGGGCATTGTTTGAACCAACCGCACCGATTGCACATCTGTTTTACATTACCTCCCGCCTGACGGATGCGGATCTGAATGGAATCTCAGCTATTACAGCACAGCGCAAAACGATTCTGTTTATCACACAGCAGACCGTCGATTCAACGCTGCCAGTTGCAGATGATATAGATCTCATTCCCGTATTCCCTGAGAATCCGACCCATTCTATTCAGGAGCTGTTTATATGAAACACCGTCATAACCACGGCACTGCCGCAACTGATAACGGCATCCGACTCAAGCAAGCGCCGCGCGTTTATATCATCGAACAGCAATCTCCGCTGATTCAGATCAGCGCCTTCATTTTACCGCTTCTCGGCGTTTTCGGCACAGTATTCAGCTTTCTGTCGATGTTTCCGGTGCCTTATTACCGACCTGCCATTGTGATTACTGCCGTACTGTTTTGTCTGCTCTGGACAGCGTTTTACTTTCTTCCCGGGAAAGCCTCTTTGCTTACGATCCCGTTTTTTCTTCTGGGTGAATACTTCATTACGCGTAATCACGCAGAGATCCGCGAGGGGTTCTGCCGGATTTATAACGCTGTCTATAAGCAAATCAACAAAACCGATCTGAATTTTTTTGAAACGACACTGTTTGAATCAGATCCCAAACGTGCAGTCACCGTCTTTCTGATCGCTGCGATCTTCCTGCTTTCCCTGCTGATCAACGCTTTTGGTGTACGCTGGCCGAATGTAATTCTTTCTATCCTTCTGACGTTTCCATTTGTTGAACTCGGACTCTACTTTGGATTTGAACCGAACCTCATTGCATTCACCTGTCTGCTGGCATTCTGGGTGAGCGTACTTGTTCAGGTCAATACCGGATTGCAGAAATATAACAACCGCACCCGACAGCAGTGCGCCTCTCTCGCCGCAGTTTTTGTCTGTGTGATGGTATTCTGTATCCAGACAATTCTCTCGGCGTCGGGCTATCAGCGATCCGAAACAGTCAATCAGATCCGAACGGATCTTAAGACAAAAATCAACTCGTTTTCCTTTGATGATATCGCCACTGCGTTTGACGATCTCCCCTTTTCTTTTGGCTTGAACGCCTCAGATATTGACGACTATGACCGTCGTCTGGGCGATCAGAAAGCAGTCACGCATAATCATCAAACCGATCTGACTGTCACAGTGTCGCAGCCGCTCAAGAACAAC
>SVNN01000129.1 GCA_015066905.1 Ruminococcus sp. | reverse complement strand
GACCATCATCCGTACCGTGCGCGGATTCGGATATAAGGTAGACGTATGAGCCGCCTGCTGCGCTGTCCCGAAGTGCTTGCCGGGCTGACCATTCACCTGCTTCTGACGGTTATATCTACCTGTACGTCTTATTTTCTTGCGCCTGCATCCGCACCTTTCACAGCCTTTATCTGCCTGCTGTTCACCGCACTGCATCTATTTATCACCTGGCGGAGATATCGTCGTATTGCTCGACTGTCAGCTGATCTTGACCGCATACTCCATGGCGCAGAGGAAATACGCCTTGATCTGATGGAGGAGGGTGAGTTGGCCATCCTCAGCAGCGAAATTGCAAAAATGACAGTCAGACTGCGTGAACAGCAGCAGACCCTACTGCAGGATAAGAAATATCTTGCTGATTCGATTGCAGATATCTCTCACCAGATCCGCACGCCACTGACCGCAATCCATCTGCAGACCGAACTGCTGGCGCAGGATCATCTCAGTGATGCACGCAGATGCCAGCTTTGCCGCGAACAGCGCGACCTGCTCGGCAGAATCGACTGGCTGATCACTGCACTGCTGAAGATTTCACGTCTGGATGCTGGTACCGTCACATTCACCCCCGTGTCGATACCGCTTGCAGATTTGCTGCAGCAGGCGGCATCTCCGCTTCTGATTCCGATCGAACTGCGCGGTCAGACACTGACCATTGACGCCGTCGGAAATTTCAGAGGCGATCTTGCCTGGACCTGTGAAGCGATCGGCAATATCATAAAAAATTGTATGGAACATACCCCGACACAGGGTAAAATCATAATTAATGCCGCTGAAAATCCGATTTACAGCGAAATTACCATCCATGACAGCGGAAACGGCATTTCTCCTGCCGATCTGCCGCATATTTTTGAACGATTTTATAAAGGGAAAACATCTGACGACAAAAGCTTCGGCATCGGTCTCGCGCTTGCACGCATGATCATCACAGCCCAGAACGGAAGATCAAAGCGGAGAATCATCCGCACGGCGGCGCCTTATTCACAATTCAGTTTTACAAAGGAACCGTCTGAATCACGACGGTTCTTTTTTCGGAAAGTGACAGATCTGTCACCGTAAAGTCATCTCCGCGTCACTGCACCGTGCTATACTGATGATAGAATCAAAATCAAAGGAGTGAACGAATATGGAGCTTCTCTGTGTAGAAGATCTTTGCAAAACATATGGAAAAGGCGGCAATGTCATACATGCTCTGGATCATGTCTCCTTTTCCGTCAGCAAAGGAGAATTTGTCGCGATCATCGGGCCGTCAGGATCCGGAAAATCTACCTTACTGCATATTCTCGGCGGTGTGGATCGGCCGACATCCGGCAAGGTGTGGATGGACAACTGTGACGTATATGCCCAGAATGAGGATCAGCTGGCGATTTTCCGCCGCCGTCAGGTCGGACTGATCTATCAGTTCTACAATCTGATCCCTGTGCTGAATGTCACGGAAAACATCACACTGCCTGTTCTGATGGACGGACAGGAAATCAACCGCGAACGGCTGGAGGATCTGCTCACCACTCTGCAGCTGAAGGGACGTGAAGAGCATCTGCCGAACCAGCTTTCCGGCGGTCAGCAGCAGCGCGTCTCGATCGGCAGAGCACTGATGAATGCACCTGCCGTTGTCCTCGCTGATGAGCCGACAGGAAATCTGGACAGCCAGAACAGTCAGGAGATTGTAGAACTCCTCAAGCAATCCAACCGCAAATATCACCAGACATTGATCGTCATCACACACGATGAGCGGATTGCTCTGCAGGCAGATCGCATCATCAGCATTGAGGACGGCAAGATCAAGCGTGACGAGGTGATCCGAACATGAATGTATTCCACAAAGTCACCCTGCAGTCCCTGCGACAAAACCGAACCAGAACAATCGTGACAATCATCGGCGTGATGCTGTCAGCCGCAATGATCTGCGCCGTTACAACATCCGCTTCCAGTCTGAGTAATTACCTCATCGAAATGATGCGTCATATGAACGGTGACTGGTACGGCTCTGTACAAAATTGTGATGAGGCGTTCTATCAGCACATATGTGCAGATGAGCGGATTTCCGCACTTACACGAGCAGAACAGCTCGGATATGCGAAGGTTGAATCTAAAAATGAGTATAAGCCCTATCTGTTTGTCCTTGCGGCGGAGGAAGGCTTCTCGGAAATGCTTCCGGTTCATCTGATCTCAGGTACGATGCCGCAGTCTTCTGAGGAACTGATTTTACCGATGCATCTCGCTGAAAATGGTGGTGTACAGTATAAAATCGGTGACACCATCACGTTGGATCTCGGTACACGGACATCTGATGACATTGTTCTTTACCAGAACGATCCGTGCTTTACATATATTGACGGAGAACACACCGAGCGCAACGACGAAACGCTGCAATTCCGATACAGACAAACATTTCGCATTACAGGCTTTTATGCCCGTCCGGAGTTTGAACCGTATGATGCCCCCGGATATACAGCGCTGACTGTTCGGGATGACACTGCTTCTGTAAATCCTGTATATGACATCTACTTCAGAACAGACGAACCCAAACAGGTCTATACAGTGATGCAGGAGCATCAAGTTCTCTCCGGAAAAACCAACACCGACCTTCTGATGGCGCTCGGTGTATCACGGCACGATGGATTTTACAGTGTACTGTATGGCCTGTGTGCCATCACAATCGGACTGATTATGTTCGGTTCTGTCGCGCTGATCTACAACGCATTTTCCATCTCGGTCGCAGAGAGAACCAAACAGTTCGGATTACTTTCCTCCATCGGCGCAACCGGGAAACAAATGCGGCATATGGTGCGCTTTGAAGCACTTGTAATCAGCGCAGTCGGGATTCCTCTTGGAATCATCGTCGGAATCAGCGGAATTTCCGTCACACTCCGCATGATCGGAAATCAATTTGCCGTACTGAGCGACTTCAACACACCGATGAAGATCCATGTATCCATCCCGGCGGTGCTGATTGCATGCTTCGTGGCTCTGATTACTGTTCTGATTTCCGCGTGGATCCCATCCAGACGTGCGATGAAGGTATCCGCGATTGATGCAATCCGCATGAATCAGGACGTAAAGATTGAAAAGCGTGCAGTCAGAACGCCGCGCTATATATATAAGCTGTTCGGGCTGCCCGGACTGCTTGCACATCGTTACTTCAAGCGAAGCCGTAAAACATACCGCGCAACAATCCTCAGTCTGTTTATGAGCATTACGCTGTTCATCTCAGCCTCATCCTTCACTGACTATCTGATCGAATCGACCACGGGTAGCTTCTCCACCTCAGATTATGATATCATTGCTTCTTTTTCAGGGGAAGAGAAAATGATGATGTCCTCCGATGAGCTTCTGGATCTGATCACACGTGAAACAACCGTGAAACATGCGGCATATACTTCTTCTATGGTCAAAAAATGTATACTGGATCCGCAATATGCAAGCGAACAGATCTGCAAAGATGGCACAACACCGCCTGAGATAATGATCTCACTGAAGTTTGTCAATGACGCAGAGTATTGCAATCTGCTGGAGAAGTATGATCTTGACCGTGCGACATTCTTAAATCCCGAACAACCGCTTGCTATCACAATTGACAACACACGAATCTTTGACCCGGAACAAGGGAAATTCGTTGAGATTCAGTCACTGAAAACCGATTCCTTTCAGATTCATTGCCCGATGTTCCGCGAGATTGAAGGATATACCTTCTCACGCGTCCGATATGATGAACAGGGAAATTATTATCGCACCTATATCAACAACAATGATCCGAGTGACATCCTTGAGCTTTCTTATGAAGAATCCGTCACAACCGTCAATCTGACATCCGGAAAGACAATCGCTGAAACACCATTTTTCTGTGATCGAAACCAGGTCAATTTGATTATGCTCTATCCAGAAAGCGTGAAATGCACAGTAATTCCAGACACACTGCAAAAGCCACCGGTGACAAAGTTTATGATTCAGACGGACAATCACAACGCCTGCTATCGCGCACTGGAATCACAGTTTATACAATCCGGCATTGTGCCCGGAAATCTGCATGATTATACAAAGGACGTAGAACAGGAGCGCAGCATCATCGCGATCATCAGTGTTTTCTCCTACGGGTTTATCATTCTGATTTCCTTGATTGCCGTAGCAAATGTGTTCAATACAACATCCACAAATATCAATCTGCGGCGACGGGAATTTGCTATGCTGCAGTCAATTGGTCTGACAACCGGCGGATTCAGGCGAATGATGCATTATGAATGTATCCTTTATGGTGCAAAATCCCTCTGTATGGGCATACCCGTTTCATTCGCCGTGACGTGGCTGATCTATCGCGTGATCTCAGCCGGATATGATACCAGCTTTCATCTTCCGCTTGATGCAGTAGCGATCGCAGCTGTAAGCGTCTTTATCGTAGTATTCATCACAATGATCTACTCGACGCGGAAAATCCGCACCGTCAATCCGATTGAAGCGCTCAAAAACGAGAATATATAAGAAGAAGCCGGACACGAAAGCAGCACGTGTCCGGCTTAAATCTTATGTCATTGCTTTTCTGATAATTGTATGGGGCGGGAACGTGGATTCGCACGGGAATGAAAAAGCCATCATCGCGTGATTCGCCGTTTCGATCTGTTCGCCTGATTCATTATAAAGCGTGCTGATCTGCATTGAAACAGGTGCACAGCCAGGTGCAAGAATCTCAACGGTATCCCCAGCGAAAAAGCGGTTTCGCTGGGTGCAGTAGCAGATGCCATCTTCGCAGCGTTCTACAATTGCTACAACATCATAGCTGCGAATATAGCCGCCGTTTTCATAATACTGACAATCGGTCGGATGTCCGAAAAAGAAACCGGTGCAATACTGACGGTGGCTGACCTTCCTGACTTCCTCCAGCAGCCACTCCGGCGGCTGATAGTTGTGCGGATCTCGGAGATATTCATCCATCGCCAGACGATAGGCATTCGCTACAACCGAAACGTAATAAGCGGATTTTGCGCGTCCTTCGATCTTAAAGCTTGTCACACCTGCCTCGGCAATGCGATCCAGAAACGGGAGCATGCAAAGATCCTTCGCGTTAAGGATGTATGTTCCTTTTTCATCCTCA
>SVNN01000006.1 GCA_015066905.1 Ruminococcus sp. | reverse complement strand
TGCAAGCGCAACGTATTCTGCTACGCTGAACCGTGTGCCGCGGTCCAGGATGCTGATGAGGTGATGGGGTGCGGCGGAGCGTTCTTCGGGTGTCGGCTTTGCGGTTGCGATGTCGAGTCCTTTGTAGATCTGCATCGAGTCGGCGGAAACGATCTCGCCGTCAAAGGCCTGCGCCAGTGCGATGCCGAGCGCAGTTTTTCCCGATGCAGTTGCGCCGACAACCGCGATTACGGGCTGTTTTTGATCCTGCGCCATTTCTTCCTCCTAGATTCGTTTAAATTGCTTTTCAATCTGTTGTTTGGTCAGCGCGAACAGTACAGGCCGTCCGTGTGGGCAGTGGCGGATTTTTTCGTTGCGCCATACTGCGTCGGCAAGCGCCTGCAGCTCTTCGGGCTCGCTGTGATCGCCGCTGCGGATTGCCGCCTTGCACGCCATGGTGTGCAGGACATCCTCCAGCTGTCGGGATGATATGGCGGTCTGGCGTCCTTCGGCAAGTCCTGCTGCCAGTTCGAGCACCAGTTCGTCCAGATTCAGATCGGCGCAGGTGACGGGAACAGCGGTCAGCGCGGCATAGGGCTTGTTGGTCAGATCAAAGGAAAATCCCAGTTTTTCAAGCCGTGCGGCATTGCGCTCCAGCGCGTCATATTCTGCCATTGAGAGCAGCAGCTCACTGCCGTTGAGAATCTGCTGGCTGTCGTGAGAGATCGCCTCATCACAGAACTGCTCGAACAGAACGCGCTCATGCGCCGCGTGCTTGTCGATCAGATAGAGCGTATCCTCCGCCTCGGCGATGATATAATTCTGAAACGCCTCGCCAATTACCTGCAGACGCGGCAGATCAGGCACGGGCTGTTCGGGGATTTCTTCCCGGATCGGCTCTGGCACGGAAATCGGCGCAGGAGTCTGCACAGACACAGGCGGTGGCGTGGGAATCTCCTTGCGCGAAATGACGGGTGCGGTTTCATATACAGACGCTCTGCGCGGTTCTTCATAGCTGACTTTCGGGGATGCAAGCTGAATCGGGACAGCAGGCGCAGGTGGCGGTGTGACAGGGGGTGCTGTGACTGGTGCAGGGGATGATTCCTGCCGCGGGGCGGTGACGGGCGGTTCGGGCTGCGTGGGCAGCGGACGATCCGCAAAGGTCATCGGTTTCGGGGGCGGCGGTGCGGTCCAGTCGGTCGGCGGTTTCATCTGAAACTCATAAATCAGCCCATTCTGGAGCAGGGCATTCTTCACTGCGAAATAGATCGCCGAGGTTACGCGCTTTTCATCCGAAAAACGCACTTCCGCTTTCGCAGGGTGGATATTCACATCCACCAGTGCAGGCGGAACGGTGAGCATCAGTACGCACGCTGGAAATTTTCCGTTCATCAGCAGAGTGCGGTATGCTTCCTCCAGCGCAATCGAGCAGGGGAGGGAGCGCACCGAGCGTCCATTCACGAAAAAGCACTGGAAACTGCGGTTGTTTTTTGCGTAAAGCGGCTTGACCGCAAAGCCTGATACCACAATTCCTTCGGATTCATATTCAACTGGAAGCAGGTCGTTTGCAAAGGTGCGGCCGAATACAGCATAAATCGCTGCAAGGAGCGTTCCGTCGCCGCCGGCGTGCAGCTCCTGTTTGTTGTCGCGGATGAGCGTAAACGAAATCTCGGGGTGAGAGAGGATGATTTTCTGTAATACCGCCGCAACGGCATTTCCCTCGGTCACGTCCTTTTTCAGGAATTTCCGCCGCACGGGGACATTGAAAAACAGGTTGCGGATGACGATTGTTGTGCCGTCGGGGCAGCCGACCTGCTCCATGCTTCGTTCTTCGCTGCCTGCGATTTCATACCGCACGCCGAATTCTGCATCGCGCTGCTTGGTGAGGACTTCGACTTCTGCGACAGCAGCCACAGAGGCAAGTGCTTCGCCGCGGAATCCGAGTGTGCGGATCCGTTCGAGGTCATCCTGTTCGGTGATCTTGCTTGTTGCGTGGCGCAAAAAAGCGGTCGGGACTTCGTCGGGTGCGATGCCGCAGCCGTCGTCGGTGATACGCATATAGGTGGAGCCGCCGTTTTTGATCTCAACAGTAATGCGCTTTGCGCCTGCGTCTATGGAGTTTTCGACCAGCTCCTTGATGACGGAGGCGGGGCGTTCGATCACCTCGCCGGCGGCGATCAGTTCAGAGATTTCTTTCGGCAGTACGTGGATCGACATCGGTCAGACTCCTTTCTTGCAAGGTGTTACGATTCCTTTGCCAGACGGATTAGATCTTCAAGCACATCGCGGCACTCAGAATCGGATAATTCATCGGGATTGGTTTTCAGCACGCGCTCAGCAAGCACATCGCGCAGCTGGGACTGAAAACTGATCTGTCCGCTTTCCTCGCGCACAGAGACAGGCTGTGCTGATGCCGACTCCATCTCAGACAGGAGGGCGCGCGCACGGCTCAGTACCTTGGGCGGCAATCCTGCCAGCTTGGCAACGTCGATGCCGTAGCTGTCGTCCGTGCCGCCGGGGACGATCTTGCGCAGAAAACGGATGGAATCGCCGTGCTTCTGTACAGCGACGCTCAGATTCTTCACACCCTCGGTGCTGTGCTCGAGACTGATCAGTTCATGGTAGTGGGTGGCGAACAGCGTCTTACAGCCGATCGTGCGCGGATTTGCAACATATTCCGCCACGGCGCGTGCGATGCTGATTCCGTCAAAGGTGGAGGTGCCTCTGCCGACCTCGTCGAGAATCACAAGACTCTGCTTGGTGGCATGGCGCAGGATCTCTGCAACCTCGGTCATCTCAACCATAAAAGTGGACTGTCCTGCCGCGAGGTCGTCTGATGCACCGACACGGGTGAAGATGCGGTCGGTGACGGAAATTTTCGCATATCTTGCAGGCACAAAGCTGCCGATATGCGCCATTAATGTAATCAATGCGACCTGCCGCATATAGGTGGATTTACCTGCCATATTCGGCCCTGTGAGGATGGTCAGGCGGTTTGCCTTTGTATCCAGCAGCGCGTCATTGGGAACGAATAATTCTTCCTTGAGCATCTTCTCGACTACGGGATGTCTGCCGTCCTTGATGTCGATGGTTCCGTCGATTGCAATCTCGGGACAGGTGTAGTCGTTCTCACGAGCGGCATTCGCCAGCGAGCAGAGGACATCGACCGACGCGACTGCGCCTGCGGTCTCCTGTACGGCGGCAAGCTGGGTTGCGAGATAGTCGCGCAGCTCGGAAAACAGCTGGGATTCTAAAACGAGTGCCTTGTCCTTTGCGCCGAGGATGGTATTTTCGGCATTTTTCAGCTCCTCGGTGATGAACCGTTCACAGTTTGCAAGTGTCTGCTTGCGGATATAACGGTCGGGAACGAGGTCATAGTAGGAGCGCGTCACTTCAAGATAATAGCCGAACACGCGGTTGAATCCGATTTTCAGCCCCTTGATTCCCGTTTCTTCCTTTTCGCGCTGTTCAATCTGTGCAATCAGGTCTGTTCCGCCGCCGATGAGTCCGCGGAGGGTGTCGAGCTGTTCGTTGTAGCCGTCACGGATGACACCGCCGTCCTTGACGGTAATCGGCGGATCGTCCACGAGCGCCTTGCTGATCAGTGTGCCGGCTTCCTCCAGCGTGGAAATCTTGCTGTCAAGCTGTGCGAGCAGTTTGGAATCGGATACCTGCGCGAGGAGTGCCTTTACTTCGGGGAGACGCTGTGCGGTTGCCGCGAGGGATTTCAGATCGCGCGGTGTCGCGGTTTTGTACATCACGCGCGTCATCAGTCGTTCCAGGTCATATACGCCGCGGAGAACATCATTCAGTTCGAGTAATATCACACTCTTTTTACAGAGCGCATCCACGGCTCCGAGACGCTCCAGAATCCGCGCAGGACTGCGGAGCGGCTGTTCCACCCAGTTTTTCAGCAGGCGTTTGCCCATCGAGGTGGAGGTGCGGTCAAGCACCCACAGCAGACTTCCCCTGCGTTCGCCGGTGCGGAGGGTTTCGGTCAGTTCCAGATTCCGCCGTGCGGTAAGGTCAAGCGTCAGACACGCATCCTCACCCAGACGGCGGATTTCGGTGAAGCGTCCGACCAGAGCCTTCTGTGTATCTGCGATATAGTCGAACAGACCGCAGACGCAGGCGCAGTCCACGCCGCATTCGGAGAGTCCGAGCAGTTCGGTATTCGGTACGGCAAATTGTGCCAGAACAACAGATCGCTTTTCCTCAGGTGCAAAGCAGGCATCCTCACGGAGGGTGACGGCACAGCGGAGCCGTACCTGAATAAAGTCCGCGACGGGTTTGAGCGCCAGAAAATCGGCGTTGAAGATCAGCTCTGCAGGGGAATAGCGCGACAGGGCGTTCATAATATCATTCTCGCACAATCTGCCGGAAAAGGTCTGTAAAATCACCTCGCCCGTGGAAATATCCGCGAAACAGAGGGCGCACTCGTCCTCCTTGCGGTATGCGCAGGCGATGAAGTTGTTTGCTGCGTCATCGAGCATGCTGCTTTCGATCAGTGTGCCGGGGGTGACAAGGCGGATGACATCACGCTCAACCAGTCCCTTGGTCTCGGCGGGATCCGTCAGCTGTTCGCAGATCGCGACCTTGTAGCCGAGGGCGATCAGCCGCTTGATGTAAATTTCACTGCTGTGGTACGGCACGCCGCACATCGGGGCGCGCTCCTCCAGACCGCAGTCGCGGCCTGTGAGCGTCAGTTCGAGCAGCTTGGAAACGGTGAGTGCGTCGTCGAAGAACATCTCGTAGAAGTCACCGAGGCGGAAGAACAGGATTGCGTCACTGTATTTATCCTTGGTTTCAAGATACTGCCGCATCATCGGGGACAGCTTGGTTCTGTCAATGTTCATAATCGCTTACGCACTCCTTTACCGTTTTGTTATTCTGATCAGTGGCAGCCGCTGCAGCCGCTGCAATCTCCGCCGCAGCTGTGCTGTGCAGAGCAGGTTGCGGGATCTTCGCCGTTTGCGGACATGGTGATGATGGTGTTGACCATGCTCAGCATTTCGTCCATTGCATTCTTCACTGTGTTGAAGTGCATCATGTTCTCATTTGCCATGATCTCTCCGTACAGATCCTTGATCTCCGTGTCGAGCTTTTTAAGCAGCTCGCGGTCACGGTCGGGCTTGGACATCTCGTTGTTGAGCGATACGCGCTTGAGGTTGAATTCGCCGATCAGACGCTGAAGATCCTCGTCCTTGTCGTTGATTTCCTTTGCTGCCTGATAAGCGATATAACGCTCATCCTGCTGAATCAGCTTGCCGAGTTCTCTGACTGTGCTTTCGATCTTATCCATTGTGGTATTCTCCTTTTCGATTGAAATTTTGGTTTTATGTGTGAATTACCGCACTGCGGTAACAGGTACATCGGTTAAAAGCGCACCGATCACGGCGCAGTTTCTGGCAGCTGTGATCTTTGCTGTGACAAACTGCCCGATCAGGGCGGGATCGCCTTCCGTTTCGACGATGATTCCGCCGGCAGTCCGCGCGGTGAGGGCGGTTTCACTCCGCTTGCCTTTTCCGTCCACCAGAACGGGGAGTGTCTGTCCGACCAGCGCATGAAAATTCTCTTCCGCGATGTGCTTTTGCAGATCCAGAAGACGCTGCATCCGTTCTGTCTTTTCCGCGGCAGGAGTTTCGTCCGGCATCTGTGCCGCCTTGGTTCCCTCGCGCGGTGAGTAGATGAACGGATAGATGTTATCATAGCGCACGGTTTCGACCAGACGGAGCGTATCAAGGAAATCCTCCTCCGTTTCGCCGGGAAAGCCGACCATCAGATCGGTTGAGAGAGAAAGATCCGGAATCTGTTCTCTTGCGCGGCGGATGATGTCCAGATAATCTGCCGCAGTGTAGCGGCGGTTCATCTCGCTGAGGATGCGGTCGCTGCCGCACTGTACGGGCAGGTGGAGGTGTCGTTCCACGTGACCGCAGTCACGCATGGCGGCGATCAGCTCGTCGCTTGCGTCCTTCGGGTGAGAAGACATAAAGCGCAGGATATAGTCGCCTTCGATGGTATCCAGCAACCGCAGCAGACGGGGGAAGTCGATATCCTCCTCCAGCCCTCTGCCGTAGGAATTGACGTTCTGTCCGAGCAGCAGGATCTCGCGGTAGCCGTTTTTTACAAGGGATTCGACCTCGCGGTAAATGTCTGCGGATGCGCGGCTCCGTTCTCTGCCGCGTACATACGGGACGATGCAGTAGGTGCAGAAGTTGTTGCAGCCGTACATGACCGGTACCGAGGCACGGAAGGTGCTTTCACGGTGCACGGGGATCCATTCGGACGGCATCGCTTCTGTATCGTTGTCCGCGGTACGTTTTGTGCCGGTCAGCAGGTCATACAGCATTGCGGGCAGGCGGTCGATCGCACCCGTGCCGACGACAAGACGGACATACGGGTAGGATTTTTTCAGTGTTTCGCGGACGGTTTCTTCCGCAGACATACAGCCGCAGAGTCCGAGGATGACGTCGGGATTCTGTACAGCATATTTTTTATAGGAGCCGAGCAGCCCGAAGGCACGCTGTTCTGCGTGTTCACGCACTGCGCAGGTGTTGAGGAGAATGACTTTTGCCTCTTCGGGATCTTCGGTGAGCCGATAGCCCATCGAGAGCAGGAGTCCTTTCAGTTTTTCGCCGTCAGCGACATTCAGCTGGCAGCCGAAACTCCGCACCATTGCGGCAGGCGGCTCAGAACAGGCGGAGAGAATCTCCCGCACGGCACAGACGCGCTGCTCCGGAGAAATCTGGAGATCTTCAGGCACGGAAAACAGCCTCCTTTCTCAAAATGATACATACAGTTCAGTATAGCACATCAGCGCAAAAAAAGCAAGAGGCACAACAAGCAGAAACGGCATCTTCCAGTTCTGGAAAATGCCGTCAGAAGTTTATTTGTGATGTTCTTCGCGGATGTGTGCCTTCAGTTTTTCAAAGGATTCCGCGCTGATTGCATGTTCGAGCTTGCAGGCGTCCTGCTCTGCGGTTTCGCGGTTGACACCGAGTCCGATCAGCCAGTCGGTCAGCACCTCGTGCCGTTCATAGATCTGTTCAGCAACAGCGAGTCCGTCGGGAGTGAGGGTGATATATCCGTTTTCGTCCACGGTGATAAAACCGCCGTCGCGCAGGATTCCGACTGCACGGCTGACACTGGGCTTGGAAAGCTCCATTTCGCGGACGATATCAATGGAGCGCACCTCGGCGCCGCGGTTGCGGAGAATCAGAATTGTTTCCAGATAGTTTTCGCCTGATTCATAGAGTTTCGGCATTCTTTCACCAGCTTTCTCGTGGGATATCATTTACATTTTATCACATCTTTGTCAAAAAAGCAATGGGAAAATATCTTTTCATAGACAAAGCTGGAGAAACGTGCTATAATGATAGCAAAAAGCTATGGGTGGTGTGTGTTGTGACCTTACAGCAGATGAAATATATCATCGCGATCGTGCAGTGCGGATCGATCACCGAGGCGGCGAATCGTCTGTATGTTTCCCAGCCGAGTCTGACGAATGCGGTCAAGAGTGTGGAGGCGGAAACGGGGATTACGATCTTTCTTCGTTCGGCAAAGGGAATCACGCTGACGGCGGACGGGAGTGAGTTTCTTTCATATGTACGGCAGGTGGTGGAGCAGGCGGAGCTGCTTGAGCAGCGCTATCTGCATAAAAAACCGATCCGTCAGCTGTGTTCGGTTTCCACGCAGCATTATTCCTTCGCGGTGAATGCGTTTGTGAATGTGATCTCCGCGCTTGACACAGAGGAATATGAACTGACCCTGCGTGAAACCCGTACCTACGAAATCATCGAGGATGTGCGGAATTTCCGCAGTGAGCTGGGATTGCTCTATTTAAGCGATTTCAACGAAAAGGTGATGACCAAGCTGCTGAAGGAAAACCACCTGGAGTTCCATCTGCTGTTTTGTGCAGAGCCGCATGTCTTCATCAGTGCGGAGCATCCGCTTGCCGCAAAAAGCGAGATCACGCTCGAAGAACTGGAGCCGTATCCCTGTCTTTGCTTTGAGCAGGGGGAGTATAATTCCTTCTATTTTTCCGAGGAGATTCTCAGCACGGTGCCGCACAGAAAAACAATCCACGTCAGCGACCGTGCCACGCTGTTCAACCTCCTGATCGGTCTGAACGGATATACCATCTGCACGGGTGTACTGCACAGCAATCTCAACGGCAATCAGATCATTGCCGTTCCGCTTGCCAGCCGTGAACAGATCCGCGTCGGGTGGATTCAGAACGAAAAGTCGAATCTGAGTGCATTTGCCCTGCGGTATATTGAAGAGCTGAACAGTCTGATCAGGGCTTATCCGCAGGAGCGGCTTCCTTCAGATACTGGATCGTGAGATCGACCATGCGGTTGTAGCTTTGCATACCGTCAGAAACACCGTTGATCTTCAGACTGGTATCCGTGAGGGTGTCGGATACATCTTCAATTACTTCGATTGTTTCGTCGGAGAGAACGGTGTCATCATATTCTGTCTGCTCCTCCTCCAGCTCCTCTGCGGTTTCTGCGTCAAAGCGGTAGTAATTCCACGCGTCCTGATACGCTGCTTCAGCGCGGAAGTCAAGATCGTTGAACCGCTCAGACCATTCGGAAAAATGGATCTGAAAGGCTTCGTCGTAATACGTGGGATCTGCCTCCAGCGTATCAATGATCCTGTTGAAATAGGTCATAATTGCGTGGTGCAGATAGCGCAGTGCGCTGACATAGCCGCTGTACTGTAAAAATACGCTGTCCGATTCCACACAGGCGCGGAAGGCGATGAAGTTTGCCTCGTCCTCCAGTATGATACCCTTGAGGTGCGCCAGCTCATGGCAGCGGACAACTGCCATCTCGTTGTAGGAAAGATCGGGCATCACATTTGCTTCGAGCGTGTAGGGCGTGAACAGACCGATCGTTCCGTCATAACGGAAGAACTCAGGGAACAGGAAGTATTTGACAGGCGGATAATAACCCGAAAAACGGCTGTCCCAGTCGGAAAGCCCCTGCATCGCGCGGACAGCTTCAGCCTCCAGTTCCTCCTCCGTGCCGCTGTATTTGACATATCCCATTGCAGTACGGGTGATCTGCGGCTCAAGCTCCTCCAGATGGATCACGACCTGCTCATATGCGTCGAGCAATTCATCCGGTGTGGCTTCCAGCGTTGCATATTCGCGCTCGCCGAGTGTGGTCTGCTGATACATGATAAAGCAGTGGAGTGTTTCTGTCAGTGCGACATATGCGAACACCCACGCAAGAAAGAATCCCACAGTGCGCCGGATTGTCCGGCGTTTTTCTTTGTCCTTTGTACGGATCAGCGCGACGATCAGCGCGGGGATGCCGAGGACAAGCAGGAGGATGCCGAGGATGGGCAGAAAGATGCCGAACGAAAACGGGATCAGTCCCGAAAGACGGCTGCCGAAGTCCGCCAGCGGGTGATAAATATGATATGTATACCAGTCTGCGAACGGTGTGCAGAACCGTGCCAGCAGATTGAGGACGATGCACAGGGCGAAAATGGAAAGAAGAATGATACTTTGCTTGGAAATCCGTTTCAAGACAGCCGCCTCCTTGTTCTTGAGATTACTGTAATGATAGCATACGGCAGATAGATTGTCAAATAATTCGTCATAAAATGACGGGTGTAATTTGTGGGAAAACAGGGCTGAATTTCCATGTTCCATATCGTGCGGAACAGGGCTGTGAATTGTGATTAAATTACCTTTTATTTAAGTGCATGTTATTCTTAAATGCCGCTTGTCTGGGCAAGATAATCTTAAAAATGATTTCTTTGTGCAGTTGGTGGTTTTTCTGGGAAATCTTGCATCATAAAGCGCGTTGTTTGCACGGAAAATGCATGATTTTCGTCAGATGGGCGGCAATCTGACGGGAGATTTCTCTGCATGGCAAATTGCAATTTTGTTTTATTTTCGTGAATTTGCAACGATTTTTATGAAAAAAGCGTAAAGACTTTGCACGAAACCTTGACAAAGCGGGGGCAAGTTGGTATAATAATATGGAATCACTTATGCATTTTGGATAGGTTACACAAAACGATCGTTTGTTTTTTGTGTAACCGCAACAATGACTGAATTCGCAGCGCGGTGAATCCGACGTTTTGCCCGGAAATCTGTTGTACGAAGTAACAGGCAGTTTGTACAAACAACATGGCCGGACACAGCGGAATCGCCTGCGCAGAAAGGTGGATAAACGGTGAGAAAAACAAGAGTAGCCAAAACGATTACAGCTTCGGTTCTGTCGCTTCTTCTCGCGGCAGAGGCAATGCTGCCGGCGTTCGGCTCTGTCGCCTTTGCGGCGGAAACCAATGCCGATGCCCCCGCCCTGACGATAGAGCAGGTCGAGGAAGAAACGGTTCCGCTGTATGTCCGTCAGGAAACTTACAGCGACTACTACGACCTCTATTCCTCTCAGAATCGCCCTGAGGCAGAGATCATCATTGACGCGGCGGCATATGAAAACGCGGTCGGTGACGGATTCTCGGTCGGCCCCTATGAATCCGATGAACGCGGCGACGTTCTGATCTGGAACAGCGCGACCGGCACGGTGGAATATACATTTTATGTTCCGCAGACCGGCATCTACTGCGCGAGAACTGCATATTTCCCGCTGGAGGCGACCACGACCACGATCGAGCTTTCGTTTGCGATCGACGGAAAGGTGCCGTATGATACCGCTTCCCGTATTACGCTGAACAAGCGCTGGGTAAATGAAAAGGATATTTACGAGGACAGCCGCGGCAATCAGGTGCGTCCTTCGCAGGTGCAGAGCGGTGCATGGATGGAAACATATATCAAGGATGTAGACGGTCTGTTCAACGATCCGCTGATCTTCTACCTGGAGGCAGGTGCACATACGCTGACAATCGACGGCGTCAAGGCAAATATCGCGCTGGATTATATCACTTTCTGTCAGGAAGAGACGCTTATGTCCTATGCGGACAGCAAGCCGTCGTCTGCAGATCTTTCTGCAACACCGTCCACACTGCTTCGTCTGGAGGGTGAGAATGCGGAATACAAGTCCGACTCCACACTCTACCCGACCTATGACAGCGCTTCTTATCTCGCCTCTCCGTCGAACCCGACCAAGGTCGTTTACAACACCGTCGGCGGTGCAAACTGGAAGAAAGCGCTTCAGACCATCACCTGGGAGATCGGCTCGAACGAAAAGAACAAGCTGCAGGGTGACGGCTGGTACAAGATCGGCATCAAGGCGTGCCAGGATGTCATGCGCGGCTTCTACTCCAACCGCCGCCTGCTGATTGACGGCGAGGTCGTTTATGAGGAACTCAATCAGATCAAGTTCTTCTACGACAGCGACTGGAATGTGGTTTCCCCGAAGGATGCAAACGGTGAATATATATATGTATACCTCACCGCTGATGAAGTACATACGCTGACGCTGGAGGCAGTTCCCGGTGAGATCGGTGACTGTATGCGTCGTCTGGACGACATTGTGCTGGATCTCAACACCTGCTACCGTGAGGTGCTGATGATTACCGGTCCGGATCCTGACAAATATACCGACTACGAGATCACCAAGAAGATCCCCGGTATCGAAAATACGTTCGCTGATCTTTACACCCGCCTGGAGCAGGCGCGTCTGGATATTGAGGCGCTGTCCGGTGAGAAGGGTACTGAGGCGGCAGCGCTGGAGAGAATGACCATCATCCTCGACAAGTGCGCCAAGAAGCCGGTCAAGATTCCGGATTATCTCACACAGATCAAGGACAACATCACCGCGATCTCTGCCTGGATGCGCGACTATCGCGATCAGCCGCTGGAGATCGACTATATTGAAATTGCATCCGCCGACCGTGACTTCTCTTCTGTCGAAGAGAGCTTCTTCAAGCAGCTTGCGTTTGACGTCAAGGCATTTTTCGGCTCCTTCTTTGAGGACTACACCACGCTGTCCGATATCGACGGCGAGCAGAAGGAAGTGCTGAATGTCTGGGTACAGCTCGGACGTGACCAGGCGCAGGTCGTCAAGCAGATGGTCGAATCTGAGTTTATGGAAGAAACGGGAATTCCGGTTTCTGTCAACCTCGTTGTCGGCGGTATCGTCGAGGCGGCGCTGGCAGATAAACAGCCGGACGTTGCACTCTTCATCGGCGGCGAATTCCCTGTCAACCTTGCAGCCCGCGGACTCCTCGTGGATATGTCGCAGTTTGATGACTTCGAGGAAACAAAGGGCTGGTTCCAGGAAAATGCAATGGTACAGTATCAGTACGAGGGCGGCACCTACGGTATGCCGATTTCCCAGACCTATCCGATGCTGTTCTACCGCAAGGACATCCTGCAGGAGCTGGGCTTTACCGGTCCGCCCGAGACCTGGGATGAAATGATCGACATGCTCCCTGCACTGCAGAGAAACTACATGGGCGTCGGACTTATTCTTCCGCCTGCAAACGTTTCTGCTGCAACCGAGGCGGGACACACCTACGCAATGCTGCTCGCACAGTCGGGCGTTACCTACTACAACGACGCACAGACATTGACGAATTTTGACGACATCCGCGCGATCCAGGCGTTCGAGACCTGGACAGAGTTCTACACAAAGTATGACTTTGAACAGACCTACGACGCATTCAGCCGTTTCCGTACCGGTCTGTATCCGCTGGTCATCTCCAACTACGCGTTCTACAATCAGCTTTCTGTGGCATCTCCTGAAATCAAGGGACTGTGGGACTTCACTTCTGTTCCAGGTACCGTCCGCGAAGACGGAACGATCTCCCACGCTGCAAACTCCTCCGGTGCTGCTTCAATTATCTTCAACAGCGCTGAGAACAAGGAGGATGCATGGAGATTTGTCAAGTGGTTCTCTTCTGTCGAGGCACAGGTGACCTACGGTAACAACATCGAAGGTCTGCTCGGTCAGCTGGGACGTTTTGAGGCGGCAAATATTGAAGCGCTCTCCAGACTCTCCTGGTCTGCTGAGGAATTTGAAAAGCTCTCTGCACAGCAGCAGGAGCTGAAGGAGATCCCTGTGATTCCCGCATCTTATGCTGTAACCAGAAACATCATGAACGCGTTCCGCGAAACCGTTAATAATGTTGACGCGAATCCGCGCGATACGCTGATGTGGTACAACCGTGACATCAACGAGGAGATCGAGCGTAAGCGTGAAAACCTCGGATTGCCCACAGACGGCAATTAACCGATGCTGATGCTCAGCAGTATTAAGGAGGGTTACTTTTGGCAAACGAAATTCATAATAAACCTGCTGTAATGGATCGCGACGCGATCGGACGCCGCACCAAGCAGGAACAGCGGAAGATGACCTGGCGTCTGATGAAGCAGAACAAGGAATGCTATCTGATGATGCTGCCCTTTATGATCTTCTTTCTGATCTTCACCATCATTCCCGTCGTGCTTTCTCTGCCGATGGGTCTGACGGACTTCAATATGGTGGAATTTCCGAAATGGGTCGGACTTTCCAACTTCTACAATCTGTTTTTGTCGGATAAGATCTTTATCCAGTCGATCCGCGTTACGCTGATCTTTGCGCTGTTCACAGGCCCGATCAGCTATGTGCTGTGCTTTTTGCTTGCATGGCTCATCAACGAGCTGCATCCGAAGCTCAAGACGATCTTCACGCTGATCTTCTACGCACCGTCGATGGCAAACGTCTACACCATCTGGCAGCTGATCTTCAGCGGTGACTCTTACGGCTATGCAAACTCGTTTTTGCTGGAGCTTGGTCTTTCTACATACTCCATCCAGTGGCTGACTGACTCGCAGTATATCCTCGGCGTTGTCATCGTCGTTCAGCTGTGGATCAGCCTTGGTGCCGGATTCCTCGCACTCCGCGCAGGATTCCAGAATATCGACCGTTCTCAGTATGAGGCAGGTGCGATCGAGGGTATCAAGAACCGCTGGCAGGAGCTGATCTACATCACGATCCCCTCGATGGGACCGCAGCTGATGTTCGCAGCAGTGATGCAGATCGTCAGCTCCTTCACCGCAGATATCGTTGCAAGAAACCTGGTTGGTTTTCCGAGTACGGATTATGCGGCACATACCGTTATGACCCACGCGTTCGACTACGGCTGGATCCGCTATGAGATGGGCTATTCGTCTGCAATCTGTATGGTTCTTTTCGTGGCGATGTTCTTTGCAGAAAAGCTGATCAGCAAGCTGCTGAGCAAATATATGGACTAAGGAGGGAGAGCGATCATGGCAACAGAAAAGCGCCTCAAGGCGTCAAATAAGCAAGCCGGCCGCAAGATCGGCGGCACAGTCGGCATCTTCCTCTTTCTGACGGTTCTCGGTCTGTTCATGGCAGGCCCGATCTACCTCGCGGTCGTTACGTCCATCAAGCCGGTGGAAGAGCTGTTCATCTTCCCGCCGAAGCTTTACGCGATGAACCCGACGCTGGATAACTATTCTGATATGTTCAGCGTACTGAGTGAGATGTGGGTTCCGTTCTCCCGTTATGTATTCAACAGCGTATTCGTTACCGTGGTTGTTACAGTTTCGCAGTGCTTCTGTGCATCAATGGCAGCGTTCTGTCTGGCAAAGTGCCGGTTCCCCGGCAATGCGATCCTCAACAAGATCATCGTAACCGCGCTCCTTTACAATAGTAATGTTATCTACATCATGCAGTATATGGTTATGGCACAGCTCGGCATGATCAACAAGATGAGCGCACTGATCCTGCCGTCGATCGCTTCTGCAATGGGACTCTTCCTGATGCGTCAGTCGATGTCGCAGGTGCCGGACGCAATGATCGAAGCGGCAAAGGTGGACGGCGCAAATATGTTCACCACCTGCTGGAAGATCGTTATGCCGAACCAGAAGCCCGCGCTGATGACAATGAGCATCTTCGCGTTTCAGGGTGCGTGGAATATCCAGGGCGGAAGCCTTGTATATGACGAGGCGCTGAAAACCCTGCCGACCGTTGTACAGCAGGCTGCTGCTGCCGGTCTGGCGCGTGCGGGTGTTGCAATGGCTGCCGCGGTGTTTATGCTCATACCGCCTGTGGTGTTCTTTATGCTTGCCCAGAAAAACGTCATCGAAACCATGGCGCATTCAGGCATTAAGGATTAGTCGGGAAAGGATGAATATTGTGCAGAAAAAACTGAAAAAAGGATTGACTGTTGCGCTTTCCGGCCTGCTGCTCTGCGGAAGCCTTTCCCTGACAGCGTATGCCGATGAGCCGTATGATGTCTATAACTACGACAGATGGGGAGAGGCAATTCCTTCCCAGGCGGGTTATCTGGCACAGCGTGCCGTTTCCGGTGAGGATCTCGGCACGACGCATTTCAACAATGCATCGGATATTTTCCGCGATCACAACGACCGCTTTTATGTGGCGGATACAGGCAACAACCGTATCGTCGTCGTGAATACCGACTGGACAGAAACCGTCAAGGTGCTTGATACCTTTACAATGCCCGATGGCAGCACCACCACACTGATGTCGCCCAAGGGTGTGTATGTTTCACCGCAGAATGATCTGATCTATATTGCAGACAGTGAGAACTCCCGCGTGCTCGCCTGCGATCTTGACGGCAACGTCAAGATCTGTCTGGAAAAGCCCGCTTCTGAGGTATATGACCAGCAAAGTACATTCTTACCCCAGAAGGTTCTGGTAGATAAGGCGGAGAACGTTTACATCGTTCTGAATAATACCACAAACGGCGCCTGCGTATTCAACGCAGCCGGTGAGTTTACCGGATTTTACGGCGCAAACCGTGTTGAGCCGACTGCCGAGGTTCTGGCGCGCTACTTCTGGCGTACCATTGCAACCGAGGAGATGCAGGAGAAGATGAAAAAGTCTGTTGCATCTGCGTTCTCGAACTTCGATCTCGATGATGAGGGCTTCATCTACACCTCGACCGAATCTGCGACGCAGGTCATGGACCGTGTCAAGAAGGTCAACCCTGCGGGTGAGAATCTGTTCGCGGATTACAACGTAAAATGGGGCGACCGGATTACCACATGGTACAGCGGTACGAGTTATGTTACCAGAATCGTGGATATTGACGTTGCAGACGACGGCAGCATCAACTGTCTGGATTCCACAACAGGAAGAGTGTTCCAGTACGATAAGGAGTGTAACCTCCTCTTCATCGTCGGTACACAGGCAAATCAGGTCGGCGGCTTCAGCCGTGTTACAGCGGTAGAAACGATCGGCACCAGCATCCTTGTGCTGGACGGCGACAAGAATACGGTTACAATCTACGATGAAACCGCGTTCGGTGAAACCGTGCATTATGCAACCGAGCTTTACAATGAGGGACGCTACGAAGAAGCACTGGAGCCGTGGTATGAGGTTCTCAAGTATGACGGCAACTATCGCCGTGCGTTCATCGGTATCGCAAGCGCGCTCTTCAACAAGGGCGACTACGAAGGCTCGATGAAATATGCAAAGCTCGCGGACTCCCCCTATATCTACAACCGTGCATTTGAAGGCTGGCGTACTGATTTCCTCAAGGAAAATCTGACGCTGATCCTGGTTGCTGTTGCAGGTGTTGCGGGCGGTATCGCAGCCGTATACTTTGTTCTGAAAAAGAAAAACGGGAATAACGGAAAGGAGGGAAAGCAGTCATGATGGATCTGTCTCAGAAGGAGTGGGTCTCGCACGTTCTGACGCACCCCTTTGAAGGATTTGAGGATCTTCGATGGAAGAAGGGCGGCTCTGTCAAGATTGCGACCGCTGTTATCCTCGTGATGTTCGCTTCTTCGGTTGCGGCATCCAGAATGTCCGGTTTCCAGTTCGGAACGCTGCCGGATAAGACCTTCAACATCATTCCCTATATCGTACAGACGATCGTGATCTTTCTTACCTGGGTCGTCGGCAACTGGGCGATCAGTACCTGGCTCGACGGCGAAGGCTCGATGAAGAACATCTACATTTACAGTGCTTATGCGCTGATTCCTTACGTCGCACAGGAGATCATCGGCACAATATTATCACATATTCTGATCCAGGATGAGATCGTCTTCTACACAGCAGTCTACACGATCGGTCTGATCTGGAGCGGTGTTCTCCTCTTTATGGCGATCAAGACAGTGCATCAGTACAGCGTAATGAAGACCGTGTTCGCAATCTTCCTCACGATCTGCGCGATGCTGGTTATGCTGTTCCTGCTTGTACTGCTTCTCTCGCTGTTCCAGCAGGTATATGTATTCATCTACACGATCTACACGGAAATCGCATACCGTGTCAAGGTCTGAAAGGAGGCAGGAACAAATGTATGCAAAATGGAAAAGAGTTCTTGCCGGCCTGATTGCTGCGATCTCGATCTTCTCACTCAGCGCGGCAATGCCTGTCAGCTCGGAGGGGGAGGATGCAGCAACAGACTCTGCTGCCTCTTCTGAAGACAAGGACGAAGGCGCGACCGAGGAACTCGACTACGTCATGCGCACCGAACAGGAAGTGCTTGACAAGATGATGGTTGCCGCAGAGAACGACAAGCTCGTGTTCTACTGCTGGAACTATGACAACGTCAGTGATGAAAATCCCGTGGAGGATATCTTTGCGGTCAAGAATAAGGAAAACGGCTACATCTGGTGGTCGTCCCCGATTAACGCAGGCGGCGACGCAGGCGCAACACCCATCCTCAGAAAGGAACTTGCGTCCGCACTCGTGCTTACCTACGGCGAGCCGCAGGAGCGCAGCACCACAAATGTCCGCTCCGGTGACAGCTCCAAGTGCAAGATCTCTGCCAAGACCATCAGTGACGGTGTGCAGGTGACCTACAACTTCTCCCGTGCGGGAATCAAGATTCCTGTAAAGTATGTGCTCCGGGATGATTACCTTGAGGTATCTATCGAAACGGCGGATATCACTGAGAAGGATACTTCCGACGGCGGCAAGGTCGTTACCGCACTGACGCTCTGCAACGCATTCGGCGCGGGCAGCAGCGAGGACGAGGGATATTATGTGATTCCTGACGGCTCCGGTGCATTGATCAACTTCAACAACGGAAAGATTTCTGCCAAGAACTATGCACAGAAGGTTTACGGCACCGATATCACTGCGGTTCCCAACTCCAAGGGTGCTGTAACGGAGGGGGTTCCGCTTCCGATGTATGGCATCGTCCGCGACAACAACGGCATGATGGTCGTTGTGGAAGAGGGCGACGGAAACGCAATTCTCAACACGGCTGTCAGCGGACAGTCCAAGAGCAGCTACAACCTCTGCAACTTCCAGTATGTCCTCCGCGGCACCGACACCTACTATATGGGTGGTGAGGTGAATGCGCTGACTGTCTTTGAGAGCGGCGAGATGAAGACCGACGAGCTCAAGATGCGCTTCTATCCCGTATCGGACACGGAGAACGAGGTAGATTATGTTGACATTGCTGCGAAGTACCGTGACTATCTCCTCGCTGATTACGGCGTAGAAAAGGTTGCAAAAGCAGATCAGGCGCAGGTATACGTTGACGTATATCAGGGTGTTGAAAAGCCGACCAGCATTCTCGGCGTGCCGGTAACACTCAAGACCTCGATGACCAGCTTTGAACAGACGCAGGAGATCGTAGAGGGACTCAAGAGCCGCGGCATTGACGATATGGTCGTTTCGCTCAACAACTGGACGAATGCCGGAATCGCCAACAAGGTGGATTTCAAGGCAAAGGGTGCTTCTGTACTCGGCGGAAACGGCGATTTCAAGGATCTGGTGGAATATTTCAATCAGAACAATATCGCATATTACCCCGTGGTCAACAACAAGACCTTTGTCAACGGCAACGGCTATATGACGTTCTTTGATACCGCAATGCGTGTGTCGGGATCCTACTCCCGTCTGTACACCTATGAGCGTGCTTTCGGCACACCGGATTCCTCCAAGGATAACCAGTCGCTGCTTTCTCCTGCAGCCTTCTCTGAGATCTACGAAAAGCTGACGGAGAATTATAAAGACGCAGGTCTGACCGGCGTGAGCCTTGGCGATATGACCTGGCAGCTCTACGGCGATTACGGCAAGGAAAAGATCGGTCGTGAGGACGCGATGGATATCCTGACCGAAAGCTATGCACAGATTGAAACCGGCGTTGGTTCGATGCTTGCACAGTACGCGAATGCGTATGCACTTCCGTATGTGGATCACGTTACCAATGCGCCGCTTTCTTCAAGCAGCTTCGATCTCTTCGACGAAGATATCCCGTTCTATCAGCTTGTACTGCACGGCGTGATTCCTTATTCCACGCAGGCGATCAACGGCAGCGCGGATTCCGACCGTCTGTTCCTGCTTGCGCTTGCAACCGGAAGCAATCTCCACTATGATATGGTATATGAGGAGATCAGCGAGCTGAAGGATACGGAATTTGACGTTTACTACTATGCACATTACGCATACTGGCTGGATACCGCAGCGCAGGAGCATAAGCTTGCAAGCGAGATCCTGTCCGGCGTAAGTGATCAGACCATCACCGGCTATGAACGTGAGGGTGATGTGATCACAACAACCTATGAAAACGGTACGGTTACCGTGATCAACCTGGATACAGGCGAGATCAGGCTGAATGACACCGTATACCGCTTGTCTGATTATGTCACGGAAGGAGGGCTGATCCCGGATGGAGAATGAAGTAAAAGCAAAACAGCCCAAGGTGAAAAAGCCGCTTCTGAAGATGCCGTATGAGCGCCGCAAGTCGATGTACGGCTATGGCTTCCTTGCCCTCTGGATGATCGGTACCCTCAAATGGTTCCTGATTCCGCTGATCAAGTCGTTTTTCTACTCCTTCAACAACGTACAGCCGGATACGGGCGGTATGCGGGTCGAGTGGGCAGGCATCGACAACTACAAGTTTGCATTCATGAGCGACCCCGACTTCCGCACCCTGCTGGTCGAGGTGCTCAAGGATGTTATCCCCGATACCGCGCTGATTCTGATTTTCTCTCTCTTCATCGCGGTCATCCTCAACCAGCAGTTCAAGGGCAGAACCTTCGCAAGAGCCGTGTTCTTCCTCCCCGTTATCATCGCGACCGGTCCTGTGTACAGCATCATCAACGGTGACCTGTCCACCACGGGAAGCAGCGATGCATCCCAGTTCTCCACGATGTTTGAAACCGACCTCGTGGCCGAGTTGATGAACTTCCTGGGTATCTACGGTCTCAGCGACTCGCTGACTGAAACGATCCAGACTGTTACCACCGACGTGTTCGGCATCGTCTGGTCGTCGGGAATCCAGATTCTGATCTTCCTTGCCGCGCTGCAGAACATCCCGCCCTCCTCGCGTGAGGCGGCACAGATCGAAGGCGCGACCGCGTGGGAGTATTTCTGGAAGATTATTCTTCCGTATGTCAGCCCGATGATTCTTGCAAACCTGATCTACACCATCATCGACGCATTCAACAGCCCGACCAACCAGGTTATGGCGCGTATCCTCTCGGTACAGTCTGACTGGCAGTACGGCACAGCGGCAGCGATGGCATGGTCTTACTTTGCGATCATCATGGCGGGACTCGGCATTATCGTATTGATTATGAACCGCTTCATTTACTATGAAGTAGACTAAGAAAGGTGGTGTGTGTTACGCATGGCAGATTCTATTGCAACAACCGCAGGGGACGCTGTTGTCAAGACAGCTGACGAGGTTGGAAACGGAATGACCAAAAAGCAGGCGCTTAAACTCCGTATGCAGGGTATGACCAAGGAAGAAATCGGCTATCTGCGCAGAAAACGCGCCGCCGAAAAGGTCTGGCCGTTCTTCCGCTTTCTGATTCTCTTCGGACTTTGTTTCGTCATCCTTTATCCGCTGATCTTCATGGTCAGCTGCGCGTTCCGCGATCCGATTGACATGAACGATCCGACCGTAATGTGGATTCCGCGTCACCTCTCGCTCACACCGATCAAGGATGTTCTGAAGGTCATGGATTTCGGCAAGACCGTCGGCAATACGCTGATCCTCAACATCGGCTGTGCGCTGGTACAGGTCATCACCTGTGCGATCACCGGCTACGGCTTTGCACGATTCAAGTTCAAGGGCAAGAATCTTCTGTTCGGAATCGTTCTGATGATGATTCTCGTTCCGCCGCAGGTTATCCTCATCCCGTTGTATGAGCAGTTCCGTTACTTCGATGTATTCGGTATCATCAAGCTCGTCACCGGCGATACGATCAGCCTGCTGGATACATTCTGGACCATGTATCTTCCTGCAATGACTGCAAACGGCATCCGTTCCGGTCTGATGATCTTCATCTTCCGTCAGTTCTTCAAGGGGCTTCCCAAGGAGCTGGAAGATGCGGCATATCTCGACGGCTGCGGCCCGCTCCGTACCTTTGTACAGATTATGATTCCGAATGCGGCGTCCTCTTTCCTGACCGTATTCCTCTTCTCTGTCGTATGGTACTGGAACGACTACTACGTCAGCAGTGTGTTCTTCCAGAACAACGTGACAATTGCGCTGATGGTCAAGAACCTCAGCACCCAGCTGAACCTCTATCTCTTTAACGATGCGACCGTTAACGTCAGCGTCCGTGAGAAGATCGTGTGGCTGGAATCCGGTTGTCTGCTCTCCATCACGCCTCTTCTCGTGATGTATGTATTCCTGCAGAAATACTTTACTGAGGGCATCGAACGCTCCGGTCTGGTTGCTTAAAACTGCAATCGAACGCCCCTGCACGGCATCTTTTCTGCCGCAGGGGCGTTTTTTATCCCACAGCGAACCGCATATCACAGGAGCGGGTGAAACGCACATCCGTCCCTGTCAATAAAAATGGAGGTGTTCAATTTGAACGAACAGGAAATCAAAGCGCAGATCTGCGATGTCTGCCACAAGATGTGGCAGCTCGGATGGGTTGCCGCAAACGACGGCAATGTTTCGGTCCGATTGGAGGACGGCACATTCCTTGCTACACCAACCGGAATCAGCAAGAGCTTTATCACCGAGGATAAGCTCGTCAAGATCGACGAAACCGGTCAGGTGCTGGAAGGTCTGCCCGGATATCGCCCTTCGTCGGAAATCAAGATGCACCTGCGCTGCTATAAGGACCGCGCGGATGTAAACGCGGTGGTTCACGCACATCCGCCGACGGCAACAGGATATGCAGTTGCAAACAAGGCGCTGGATGAATATTCGATGATCGAATCTGTCATCGCGATCGGCTCTGTGCCGGTCACACCGTATGGCACCCCCTCTACGGATGAGGTTCCCGAAATGATCGCTCCCTATCTGCCGGAGCATGACGTTTTGCTGCTGCAGAATCACGGCGCACTGACCGTTGGCGCAGATCTCATCACAGCCTACTACCGTATGGAAACGCTGGAGCTGTTTGCCAAAATCAGCCTGACTGCACATCTGCTTGGCGGTGCACAGGAAATCTCCCGTGAAAATATCGACCGCCTGTGCAGTATGCGGACACAGTATGCCGTCACAGGCAATCACCCCGGCTACAAGAAGTACAACAAGTAAGGGGGAGAGATTCTTATGCTGAAAGGAATTTCCCCTCTGATCTCTCCTGAGCTGCTCAAGTGCATCGCTGAAATGGGACACGGCGACACGCTTGTCATCGGTGACGGAAATTTTCCCGCCGCTTCAAACGCCAGACGGCTGATTCGTCTGGATGGCCACGGCGTCTGTGAGATTTTAGACGCACTGCTGGCACTGTTCCCGCTGGACACCTATGTAGATGCGCCTGTTTCCCTGATGGCGGTAACGCCCGGGGATGATGTGGTTCCCGTGATCTGGGAGGAATACCGCAGGATCGTGGAAACGCACCAGAGCGGCACAAAATTTGAGGAGATCGAACGCTTCCGATTTTATGACGAGGCGAAAAACGCATATGCGATTGTTGCAACGGGTGAGCGCGCGCTGTATGCAAACCTCATTCTCCGCAAGGGCGTTGTGACCGCCGATGAAAAGTGAGGTGGCGAGGAAAATGGAAAAACGCTATCTTGCCATCGACCTCGGCGCGTCAAGCGGACGCGTAATATGCGGCGTGTATGACGGGAAAAAGCTCCGTCTGGAGGAGCTTTTGCGGTTTGAGAACAATCCCGTTCAGTTTGGCGGACATCTCTACTGGAATGTGCTCGGTCTGTTTCATGATATCAAGCGTGGTCTGCGCCGTGCGGCGGAATCAGGCTTTGAGAGTCTGAGTGTTGACACCTGGGGCGTGGATTATGCGCTGCTGGATTCACAGGGCGGTCTGTTGGGCAATCCCTATCACTACCGCGACAGCCGTGTGAACGGCATTCTGTCCTCCGCCTTTGTCCGCGTGCCGGCCAAGCGGTTGTATGAGATCACAGGCAATGAAATTATGGAGATCAACACCGCGTTTCAGCTTCTCAGCGATGTCAGCAGCCGGAGTGAGGTTCTTTCCTGTGCTGATGGACTTCTGCTGATGCCTGATCTGCTGCATTATATGCTCACAGGTGTGAAATGCGCGGAGATGTCGATTGCATCAACCACACAGCTGCTGGACGCAAAAACAGGAGCGTGGTCACAGGAGATCCTCTCGAAGTTCGGCATCGCGGCACGGCTGCTGCCGCCGGTCGTTCCGAGCGGAACCAGAATCGGCACGATTTCAGCCGCACTTTGCGAGGAACTGAATCTGCCCGGCGCGGATGTCATCGCAGGCTGCGGGCATGATACCCAATGCGCGATGGCGGCAACGCCGACTGAAGCGGATGATTTCATCTTCATCAGCTGCGGCACATGGTCTTTGTTCGGAACAGAGCTGGATGCGCCGCTGATCAATGAAACCACTGCGGCGTATAATATCACAAATGAGCGCGGTTTTGACGGAAAAACGAGTTTTTTGAAAAATATCACAGGTCTGTGGCTGATCCAGGAAACGCGCCGTTATCTTGCCGCACACGGGGAGGAATACAGCTACGCACAGCTTGAACAGTTTGCGCTTTCGGAACGTGCGTTTGCCTATTTCATTGATCCTGCTTCTCCTGAATTTGTACCAGCCGGCAATATGCCCGAGCGGATCCGCGCTTTCTGCAAGGAGACGGGACAAGGTACACCCTGCTCTGTTGGTGCGGTCATGCGCTGTATCTATGAAAGCATTGCGATGAAATTTGCACAAACCAAGGCGGAGATCGAGGCTTGTACAGGAAAGCGGTACAACACGATCCACATCCTCGGCGGCGGTGCAAAGGATGATCTGCTTTGCCGTATGACGGCGAATGCGTGTCGTGCAACCGTGATTGCAGGTCCGGTCGAGGCAACCGCTTGCGGTAACGTAGCAATCCAGCTGATCGCACGCGGTGAGCTTTCCTCTCTGAAAGAAGCGCGCGCGCTGATCGCGGATTCTGTATCCCTCAAAACATTTACACCACAGGAAGACTGGTCACAGGCTTTTAAGACCTATCTTGACATCATACATACAGAAAGGAAGTAATTATAATGATTTATCCGAAGATTGGTATCCGTCCGGTGATTGACGGCAGACAGTTCGGCATCCGTGAATCTCTTGAGGAGCAGACCATGCAGCTTGCGCAGACTGCCAAGGAACTGCTCGAGAGCGAGCTGCGCTATCCCGACGGAACACCTGTGCAGTGTGTGATTGCCCCTTCTACCATCGGCGGCGGCGCAGAGGCTGCAAAGGCGCATGAATTCTTCTCGACGCAGAATGTCACCGCAACCCTCTCCGTTACTCCGTGCTGGTGCTACGGCAGCGAAACGATGGATCTCGATCCGCTCACGATCAAGGCAATCTGGGGCTTTAACGGAACAGAGCGTCCGGGTGCGGTATATCTTGCGGCAGCAATGGCGGCACACGCGCAGCGCGGTCTGCCCGCATTTGCGATCTATGGCAGAGATGTACAGGATATCGGCGATACCACCGTGCCGGAGGATGTACGGGAGAAGCTGCTCCGCTTCGGTCGCTGTGCAATTGCTGCTGGTCTGATGCGTAACCGTGCGTATGTCGGAATCGGCGGTGTGTCGATGGGTATCGCAGGCTCCTACTGCAACTCCGACTTCTTCCAGAACTATCTCGGCATCCGTGCAGAGTGGGTGGATATGACCGAGATCCTCCGCCGTATCAATCTGGAGATTTATGATCACGAGGAATATGAGCGCGCCTATACATGGACGATGAGCAATTGTCCGCTTGGCATGGACGTCAACGAAGATCCGCTTACGCCGGAGCATACCGAAGAAAACTGGGAATTCTGCGTGAAGATGACGCTTGTCATCCGCGATATTCTGCAGGGCAACGAGAAGCTGGCTGAGATGGGCTGGCTGGAAGAAAGCCGCGGCAGAAATGGCATCATGGGCGGTTTCCAGGGACAGAGAATGTGGACAGACTGGCTCCCGAACGGCGATTTCTCCGAGGCAATTCTCAACTCTACCTTCGACTGGGACGGCAAGAAGCAGCCGACGATCCTCGCAACCGAGAATGATGGTCTCAACGGCACCGCGATGCTCTTTACTCACCTTTTGACAGGCCGTGCGGCTGTGTTTGCGGATGTGCGCACCTACTGGAGCCCTGAGGCGGTGGAGCGCGTTACAGGCAAGCGTCCTGAGGGCATTGCAGAAAACGGCTTTATCCACCTGATCAACTCGGGCGCAGCTGCACTCGACGGCACAGGACTTGCAAAGGATGAAAACGGCAGCAACGTGATGAAACAGTGGTGGGACATCAATGACGCGGACGTCGAGGCAATCCTCGGCGCGGTAGACTGGTGCCCTGCAAATCTTGGCTATTTCCGCGGCGGCGGCTTCTCTTCGCACTTCCGCACACAGGCAGAGATGCCCGTGACGATGGTCCGTATCAACATCCTCAACGGTTCCCAGCCGTTTATGCAGATTGCAGAGGGCTACACCGCCGTTCTGCCTGAGGAGATCCATAAGCCGCTGGATGACCGTACCGACAAGACCTGGCCGACCACATGGTTCGTTCCGCGTCTGACAGGCGAGGGCGCGTTCAAGGATGTATACAGCGTGATGGCAAACTGGGGTGCAAACCACGGTGCCTTCGTTTACGGACACATCGGCCGTGATCTGATCACGCTGGCAAGCATGCTTCGTATTCCTGTTTCGATGCACAACCTGCCTGACGAGGCGATCTATCGTCCGCACGCATGGTCTGCATTCGGCACACAGAATCTGGAGGGCGCGGATTATCGTGCCTGCGAAAGCTACGGTCCGCTTTACAAATAATCCCGCTTGAAATTGCGTTGCGACTGTGGTATACTGTGTGTATCAGATTACGCGTGCTCGGAAAGGAAAATGATCATGCTCAAAGCAATCGGTTCCAGAAAAAATCTGGAATTTCACCCTTTTTATGACGCAATTGCGGATCTTCTGATGACTGATGAAGTCCAGCAGCTCCGTGCTTTCCGACATCATATCCAGACAACAAGATTGCAGCACAGCATCAACGTTTCGTTCTATAATTATCAGATCTGCCGCTTCTTCGGCTGGAACGCCGTTTCGGCGGCGCGTGCAGGACTGCTGCACGATCTCTTCTTCTACAACCGGAAAGAATATATCCGTGTTGCGGGAGAATCGTTCCATAACGCACGGCATCCCAAGCTTGCCTGTGCGGCAGCAGATGCGCTCGTTCCGCTCACAAGGCTGGAGAAGGACATGATCTTAAAGCATATGTGGCCGGTGACGCCGCTGAAACTGCCGCGTTACCGCGAAACGATGGTGATCGTTCTGGTGGACAAATACTGTGCACTGCTGGAATTGACGCTGCCGCTGTTTGCGCGGCTGTTCCGACGCAGAGCAAAGGCATAATACACACGGACCCCTTCGTACTTCTGTGCGCAGGGGTCTTGTTGTTTATAAAAGTTCTTGCGAATATATAGACAAACGGCATGGAATGTGGTAAAATAAAATATGTATGTACTGAACGTGTAACTGCACAGCGGGATCGGATTCTGCTGTGAAGAAAGGGAGGCAGACTCGCTGATGAAGGTAGTCATTTTAGCAGGTGGATTCGGCACACGCATTGCCGAGGAAAGCCATCTCCGCCCGAAGCCGATGATTGAGATTGGTGACCAGCCGATTCTCTGGCATATTATGAAACATTACGCCGCTTATGGCTTTACAGATTTCGTCATCTGTGCGGGATATAAACAGAATCTCATCAAGGAATATTTTGCGGATTATTTTCTCCATACTTCCGACATTACGTTCGACCTCGGTAATAACAGCATGGAGGTGCATGATGTCTTTGCCGAAACATGGCGCGTGACGGTCGTGAATACAGGACTGAATACGATGACAGGTGGCAGAGTCAAGCGGATTCAGAAATATATCGGTGATGAGCCGTTTTTCCTTACATACGGCGACGGCGTGTCGAATGTCAATATCAAAGAGGAACTCGAATTCCACCGTTCTCACGGGAAGATCGCGACCATCACGGCAATCAATCCGGGACAGCGGTTCGGCGTACTGGGTATTGATCTTAACAACCGCGTTGAGGCATTCCGCGAGAAAAATGATGCAGACGGAAGCTGTATCAACGGCGGGTTTATGATTTTAGAGCCGCGCGTGTTCGATTATTTAGAAAACGACCGCACGATCTTCGAGCAGGAAACGCTGTCGCAGCTTTCTGCCGAGGGCGAGCTGATGGCATACCGCCACGACGGCTTCTGGCACTGCATGGATACACAGCGCGACAAGGAACGGCTTGAGCAGATGTGGGAGAGCGGAAATGCCGCATGGAAGGTCTGGGACTGACAATATGAATACACTGTCTTTTTTCAAGGATAAACGCGTCCTGCTCACCGGACATACGGGTTTTAAGGGTGCATGGCTGTCGCTGATGCTGCTTCGTGCAGGAGCGGATGTGACGGGCTATGCGCTTGCGCCTGCGTCAGATGAACCAAGTCTGTTTTCACTCCTCGGGCTGGAGTGTGAGATGCGCTCTGTATATGGCGATGTGCGCGATTTTGACCATCTGCTGCGCGTGTACCGTGATACACAGCCGGAGATCGTGCTGCATCTTGCGGCACAGCCGATTGTGCGGGAGAGCTACCGCATTCCGCGCGAAACCTATGAAACAAATGTGATGGGTACAGTAAATCTGCTCGAATGTGTGCGGATGAGCGACTGCACGCGTTCTGTGGTGAATGTCACGACTGATAAAGTCTACGAAAACCGCGAGTGGGTGTGGGGCTACCGCGAGAACGATCCGCTGGACGGATTTGATCCCTACTCCAATTCCAAAAGCTGTTCGGAGCTGTTGACACACAGCTATCGCAGCAGCTTTTTGAAAGAACGCGGCGTGGCGGTATCGACTGCGCGTGCAGGAAATGTCATCGGCGGAGGAGATTTCGCCAAGGACAGAATCATTCCCGACTGCGTCCGTGCAGCGCTTGCCGGGCAGGAGATCGTGGTGCGGAATCCCGATTCGATCCGTCCGTTCCAGCATGTGCTGGAGCCGCTTGCGGCATATTTTCTGCTGGCACAGCGGCAGTATGAATGCCCTGAACTGGCGGAGGGCTATAATATCGGGCCGGATCATACTGACTGTGTGACCACCGGTATGCTGGTCGGATTATTCTGCAATGCATGGGGAGAGGGACTGCGCTGGCGCGTACAGCGGGAAACCAACGCGCCGCATGAAGCGAATTTTCTGAAGCTGGACTGTACACGGTTCCAGTCGGTCTTCGGTTGGAATCCACACTGGCATATTGATGAGGCTGTGCGTCGCACCGCGGACTGGAGCAAGGTCTATCGTGACGGCGGCGATCTGCGCGGCTGTATGTTTGCACAGATGGACGCATTTTTTGGATAAGGAGCAAAGCTGATGTTTTCTGATAAGACTGAACAGGAGGCGCGTCGGGAAATTCTCGACGCAGTTGCCGCCTATTATGATACGTTCCATAAGAAATCTGCATATCAGGATGGTGACCGCATTCCATATGCGGCACGCGTATATGACGCAGAGGAGATGACCGCACTGGCGGATGCGTCACTGGATTTCTGGCTGACTGCAGGACGGTATACAGACCGTTTTGAAAAGGAATTCGGCGATTTTCTTGGATTAAAGTTCGTGAGCCTGGTTAATTCCGGATCTTCTGCAAATCTGCTTGCATTTATGGCACTGACCTCTCCGCTGCTGGGTGAGCGCAGGATCCGCCGCGGCGATGAGGTGATTACCGTTGCCGCCGGTTTTCCCACCACTGTCGCACCGATGCTGCAGTATGGCGCGGTGCCTGTGTTCGTGGATGTGACCATTCCGCAGTATAACATTGACGTTACCCAGCTGGAGGCAGCATATTCCGACAAGACCAAGGCTGTGATGATCGCGCATACGCTTGGCAATCCGTTTGATCTGGCGGCTGTCCGCGCATTCTGCGAAAAGCATAATCTCTGGCTGGTGGAGGATAACTGTGACGCGCTGGGCTCGACTTATACCATCGACGGAGAAACCAGACTGACCGGAACCATCGGTGATATCGGAACTTCCAGCTTCTATCCGCCGCACCACATGACGATGGGCGAGGGCGGTGCTGTATATACCAGAAATCCGCTGCTGCACAAGATTGTCCGCTCGCTGCGTGACTGGGGCAGAGAATGCTCCTGTGCGTCGGGGCAGGATAATCTCTGCGGACATCGTTTTGACGGACAATTCGGCGAATTGCCGCAGGGATATGACCACAAATATGTCTATTCGCATTTCGGATATAACCTAAAGGCAACCGATCTGCAGGCGGCGATCGGCTGCGCACAGCTCAAGAAACTGGATGGATTCACTGCGCGCCGTCGGGAGAATTTCAAGAAACTGACTGTGCTGCTGCAGCCTGCAAAGGATCAGCTGATCCTGCCTGAATCCTGTGAAAACAGCAATCCCAGCTGGTTCGGCTATATGATGACCTGCCGGGAAACGGGGATGCGTGCAAAGCTGGTCAATGCGCTGGAAACCAGCGGAATCCAGACGAGAATGCTGTTTGCAGGCAATCTGACCAAGCATCCGTGCTTTGTGGATTACAAGAGTGAGAACGGCGCATACCGCGTGGCGGGCGAACTGAACAATACGGACCGTATCATGGCGGATACATTCTGGATCGGTGTATATCCCGGTATGACAGATGCGATGCTGGAAAAGATGGCGGCTGTGATTCTTTCTGCGCTTGGAATTTAGAGAGGTACTATGAGAACCATTCATCTTCTGGACTGCACCCTGCGCGACGGGGGATATATCAACGACTGGAATTTCGGCCGCGACACGCTGACCGCTGTGTCAGAGCGGCTGGTGAGTGCGGGTGTGGATATCATCGAGCTTGGCTTTCTGGATGAACGACGTCCGTTTGATCCGGACAGAAGCATCCAGCCTGATACCGCATCTATGGCGAAGGTCTACGGCAATATCGACAAGGGAAACGCGATGCTGGTTGGTATGATCGACTATGGTACCTGTGGCATCGACCGCCTGCAGCCCTGCGCGGAAAGCTGTCTGGACGGCATTCGTGTGATTTTCAAAAAGCATCTGATGCACGAGGCAATTGATTTCTGCCGCGTTGTTAAGGAAAAGGGATATCAGGTATTCACGCAAGCAGTTTCGATCACGAGTTATACGGATGAGGAACTGCTGGAACTGATCGGGCTGGTGAATGATCTCAGCCCGTTTGCAGTTTCCATGGTGGACACCTACGGTCTTTTGCAGCAAGATAATCTGATTCATATTTTCAACCTGATGGATGAACATCTCCTGCCGGGTATCCGTCTGGGCTACCATGCGCACAATAATTTTCAGCTTGGATATGCCAACAGCGTGGAGATTATGAACCGTCCGGGAGATCGTCCGCTGTTGATTGACGGTACGCTTTATGGGATGGGGAAAAGCGCAGGGAACGCACCGATCGAGCTGCTGGCGATGTATATGAACAATACGCTCGGCAAATCCTACGACCTCAATCAGCTGATGGAGGCGATCGACGCAAACATTCTCGATATCCATCGTCAAACGCCGTGGGGATATAATTTCTTCTACTATATCGCTGCGTCTATGCGATGTCATCCGAACTATGTTGCTTTTCTGATGGATAAACGCACGCTGTCGGTCAAGTCCATCCGCGAGATTTTAGAAGCGCTGCCGGAAGAACAGAAGCTCCTGTATGACGCAAAAC
>SVNN01000128.1 GCA_015066905.1 Ruminococcus sp. | reverse complement strand
TCCGACAATGCCGTTGGGAGCTTTCTGGAAATCTGCCTTTTCCTCCTGCGTATGCGGTGCGTGATCGGTCACGATGCAGTCGATCGTTCCGTCAAGGAGTCCTTCCAGCACTGCCTGCTTGTCCGCTTCCTCTCTCAGCGGCGGATTCATACGAAAGTCCGCATCGCGGCTGAGCAGCTTTTCGTGCGTGAGAATGAAGTAATGCGGGCAGGTTTCGCAGGTGACCTTGACGCCGCGCTGTTTTGCCTTGCGGATCGCTTCCACGCTGTCCTTTGTGCTGACATGCGCGATGTGGATCCGTGCGCCGGTTTCTCTTGCAAGGTCGATCTCTCGCTGGGTGATTGTGTCTTCCGAAGCGCGATCCATACCCTTGACGCCGAGCTGTGCAGAGATCTCGCCAAGATGCATGATTCCGCCGTTGATGATGTTCAGATCTTCACAGTGGGAGATGATGAGCATTCCGTTTTCCTTGCTCTGTCTGAGCGATTCGCGGAGGAGTGCAGGATCCTCCACAGGTCTGCCGTCATCAGAGATGGCGCGGACGCCGCTGGAACGGAGTGCGTCATAGTCGCAGAGTGCTTCGCCCTGCATTCCTTTTGTGATACAGCCGACGGAATGTACTGCAACACCCGTATCCGCTGCCTGTTCAGTGATATAGCGGACAGTTTCAGGGGAGTCAATCGGCGGCTTTGTATTGGGCATGCAAGCAACACCTGTCACACCGCCTGCAAGTGCAGCTGCAGCGCCGGTGTGGATGTCCTCCTTGTGGGTCAGTCCGGGATCGCGGAAGTGGACGTGCATATCAAACAGTCCCGGCATCAGCGTCAGCCCCTCTGCGCAGATGACGGAATCTGCCTGCATGGTCAGTTTCGGTGCAATTGCTGCGATCTTCCCGTTTTCGAGAAGCACATCGCAGGCTTCACCGTTTTTCAGTGCCTGCTTGATCAGGATGGATGGCAATCAAAACCAGCTCCTTTCAGTTATTTTGCGTGAGAACGACGGAGTCTTCTCCGTCCTGTTCGCGGATCCGGACACGCACGGTTTCACTGCTTGAGGTGGGGAGATTTTTCCCCACATAATCCGGGCGGATCGGGAGTTCGCGGTGTCCGCGGTCGATCAGAACGGCAAGCTGGATGCAGTCAGGACGTCCGCGGGAGATCAGCGCGTCAATTGCGGCACGTGTCGTGCGTCCGGTGTAAATGACGTCATCGACGATCACGACGCGTTTTCCGCTCACAGAAAAGCCGATCTCGGTTCGTTCTTCGCCGTCGCTGCTGCGTGCGTCATCGCGGTACGGCGTGATGTCCAGCCGTCCGCAGGGGACGACCTCGTGTTCCAGTTCAGCGATCCGTGCAGCGATCCGCTCGGCAAGCAGGACGCCGCGGGAATAGATCCCGACCAGACAAAGGCCCTCGGTACCCTTGTTTCGCTCCAGAATTTCATAGGTAATTCTGGTGACGGCACGCGCGACCGCGCTTTCGTCCATGATGATGCGTTTGTGTTCCATTTGCTGCCCTCCGGTAACAAAAAAGTGCGCCGGGTTGACGGCGCACATGGGTACGAAACGGATTCACGAAACCTGCAGCAGGGTGCAGCCTGGGCAAAGTGTTCGGGTTCATCTCGGAAATATGGCACCTTATCAACCTCACGGGATCGACTTAAAGGATTTTTACATAAAACCAGTATACCACAAAATCGGAAGTTTGTCTATACTTTTTTGCGGAAAAATATCATTTTTTTCTGAGATCAGAGATGACACGGAAGATCACGCGGAAAAATCCGAATACGGCACGGAATGAGGATTTGCTTTCAGAACGTACCTGTTCGGATGTCGGATTTCCGGCGACGGTGAATTCTCCTGACTCAATGTGAAAGAACCGTGCCATGCTCGGCTGCCTCCTTGTTTTGCGGTACGGCAATCAGAAATTTGATCTTCTTGCCCTCGTCAGAAAACATCTTTTCGTGTTCGGTCACAAAATTCTCTGTCCATCCGGACGCGTGCAGGTCGCGGGTCTGATAGCGGATGGTGAAGCCGGTTTCACGGAAATATTCGATTGATTCTTCAAACAGCTCGTCGTCGTCAGTCTTGAACCACAGCTCGCCGTTTAAAAAAGTGAGATACTGCTCCAGCTGTCTGGGATGCGTCAGACGGCGCTTTTTGTGCTGTCCCTTCGGCCACGGATTACAGAAATTGATGTAGATGCGGTCGATTCTGTCTTCCGGTGCGAATGCCTCAGAAATCAAAGAGATGTTCTGGATCGCGATGCGGACATTCTCAACAGGGCGGTCTGCTGCTTCAAATGCGGCAGAGAGCTTTCTTCTTGCAAGGGCGAGCATTTCATTTTTGATATCCAGGGCAATGAAATTGATATCCGGGCAGGCGACTGCCGCCTGAGAGATCCAACCGCCCTTGCCGCAGCCGAGTTCGAGATACAGCGGCTGATCAGCAGGGAATAATGCGCGCCAGTGTCCGCGCTGTTCCTTGGCACTTTTCACACAGAACGCACACGCGTCCAGTTCGGGCTTTGCCCACGGCTTATGTCTGATTCGCATACTTCCTCCAATAATTTGCAAAATTCACTCTGATTTTATCATATTCCGCGGATTTTGTCAATTCCGCACCTGTTCCCTTGAAAAGAGGCAGAGAGTGTGCTATAATGATAGAAATTTTATCACCTGGAGGAAACAAATGAAATTCCGAACAATCGGCTCGGCGGCGGTATTGATTTTCCTGCTGCCCTGTGTTTTATTCATTCTGGTTCAGAGTGCGGAGATTCCTGCTGCGCCGATCCAGACCGCGATGATTCTGATGCTTCTGGCTGACGTGCTGTTTTGCGGCATCTGGTGCATCCGGCAATCGGAACGGGAGGACCGACTGCGTGTCCTTCTGTTTGGCATTCTTTCTGCCGGTATGATCCTGCGTATCGGCTATATGCTTTATACGCCTGCCTGGGTGCGCGGCCATGATGTCGGCGCGATGCACACAGAGGGCGGCGGGCACGCGGCATATCTGCTCACACTTCTTGAAACACACGGTCTGCCGCAAAGCAAAAGCGGACAGTTCTATCAGCAGCCGATGTATTATCTGCTGGCAGCACCACTGAGTTATCTGCTCAATCTGATCTGCGGCACACAGAAAGACCCATACGCGCTTGTCGATGGAGCCAAGGTGCTGTCGTGTATTGTGGTCTGCTATTCGCTGGCTTTGATCGTTCCGATCGGCAGAACGCTGAAGATGAAAACCGAGGGCATCTGCATTGCTGCGGCTGTGACTGCCTTTGTGCCGAATTTTTTTCTGACTGCAGGGCGCGTGGGGCCGGATGCACTCACACTGCTGTTTATGACGCTGGCGTTCTGGCTGACTGCGGTGTGGATGGAGTCACATAGCTGGAAAAACACCATTTTGCTTGCGCTGGTCTATGGCTTTGCGGTTTCAACCAAGATTTCCTGTGCAACAATCGCGCTGTTCACTGCTGCCTGCATGATTCTCACACTGAAAAAAGAGAATAAGACCGAAGCAGGCATGCGTCCGACGCTGATCAAGCTGCTCGTGTTCGGTGCAGTTGCTCTGCCGATCGGTATGTGGTATTCCATTCGTAATCTCATCCGCTTTGGACAGGAGATCGGCTATGTCATGGTGATCTCCAAGACCTCGGAGCTGTATCTCGGTGAGGAATCGCTTCTGCGTTTGTTCTTGCCCTACCCGAACGAATACTTCGCCACACCGTATGCAGATCCGTGGAATGATGCAAGCTATCCGGTCTATCTGCTGAAAACTGCGCTGTTCGGTGAGTTTACTTATGAGATCCCGACTTGGATCCCGGTTGTTTTACTGAATCTGAATCTGATCGTCGTACTGCTTGCAATCGTCGGAGGAATTCGTCTGTTTGCGCGTAAGGATGCGGACAAGTACCCCTATCTGCGGTTCGGCGTACCGATTGTCTGGGCGCTTCTGTATGTTTCCTGCGTCAGCTTTAACATCACGCTTCCTTACGGCTGCTCGATGGATTTCCGTTATCTTGTATTCACCGCTATGCTCGGTGCGGTCTGTCTGGGCGATTTCTTCTCCGATCTGTGTGTATCCGAACAGAAAACGGCTGTTGCACTGCGTTCGTTCATCACCGTAATCTGTGCCTTGTTTTCTCTCGGTTCGGCGGTTATGTTCTGTATGATTTAATGAGTGCGTTTTAATTTAACCAAATGAAAATTTAAGCTTGCATAATCAGAAGATCTGTGCTATACTGAACGTATCCGAATCTTTTATAAATCTGAGAGGAGAGATGTCATGATGAAAAATGGTTTGTTTCGCAGACTGACAGCTGTGTGCTCGGCTGCTGCATTGTCTGCTGCTGTGTTTTCGGGCGTACCCGTTGACAACAGTGCATCTGCTGAGGAATTGACACGCTATGAGTTTGAAGACGGAACGAATAACGGAAGCGATTTTTATAACGATAACGAAGGCTGGACCGATACCGCCGCGGATGATACCACGTTCGATATTACCGCGCCGTCTGGAAACGGTTTCGTTTTCCTCGGACAAAAGGGAACCTCTGTTTCTGTAACGGTTGAGGTGGAAACCGCTGGGCTTTATCAGCTGAACATCTGCTACTGTGAGCCGTTTGACGCAAACAAGAAGGTGCAGTATCTGAATATCAACGGGGAAAACCAGGGCGAAGTTACCTTTCCATTCAACCACGGCTGGGAGGAAATCTCCACGCTGGTACAGCTTCCGGAAGGAAAGAGTGAGATCGAATTCGCTGCATACTGGGGCTATACGTTTCTGGATTATCTGACTCTTGAGCCGGCGGATGAGAGCATTACCAACCTTTCTCCGACCGGTGAGCTTTCCAATCCGAACGCGGATGCAAATACACGCAAGCTCTATGATTACCTCTGCAGTGTATACGGCAATCACATCATTTCCGGTCAGCAGGAGATGTGCGGCAGCCACAACTACAACTACAACGCGGATCCGACTTCCGGGTTTATCAAGGATAACGAGGCGGAGTTTGAATATATCAAGGAAAAAACGGGCGAGCTGCCTGCGATCCGCGGCATTGACTTTCTGACTTATCGCGCAAGCTCTGATTATGAAGATCAGGCAGCAGAGCGCACGATCGAGTGGGTCAATGAGTGGGGCGGAATTGCAACACTGACTTGGCACTGGATTGTGCCGCACAGCGACGGTGAAACATACGCGTTCTATGTAGAATCTGCAAGTGCGACTTACACCGACTTCAGCATTACCGAGGCGGTCAAGGAGGGAACACCCGAGCATGACGTCATCATGGCAGA
>SVNN01000127.1 GCA_015066905.1 Ruminococcus sp. | reverse complement strand
GCTGTCACAAACCACGCGCCGCATGCACCGAAGCTTTCTGAAAATGCTGCACGGAGCATCAGTGCACCGTCTGTGCCGCTTTGTGCCGCACCCGTAGTCAGCAGAACCAGCGCCGTCATCGTGCAGCACACGATCGTATCCAAAAACACCTCTGCAATCCCGCACGCCCCCTGGATATCAGGATCCTCCTCTGCCGCATTGCTGTGCAGAAGCGGCGCGCTCCCCAGTCCCGCTTCGTTCGAAAATACACCACGGCGCATGCCGATGTTGATGCAGCTTCGCACAGCGGCACCTGCCACACCGCCGCCTGCCGCCGAAAGTCCGAACGCACCGCGGAAGATCTCCGAACACGCAGCAGGAATCGCATCTGCGTGCAGCAGCAAAACGATCAATGCGCCAAGCAGATAGCAGACCGAAACAGGAGGAATCAGACAGACGGCCGCCTTGCCGATCCGCTCCATGCCGCCGAACAGGATGACCGCTATCCCGACAGCCAGCACAAGCGCGGTTATCTCAGCAGGAATGTGCAGCGATGACAGCGACTGTGCCACTGCATTCGTCTGCACCATATTTCCCATCCCAAGACTGGCAAGCACGCAGAAAAATGCAAACAACAGTGCCAGCGGTCTGCTCCCTACACCATGCTCCAGATATGCCATCGGGCCGCCCTGCCACACACCGTTTTCGTCCCGTCTGCGATATTTTGCGCCAAGTACATTTTCAGTATACACCAGCGCCATGCCCAAAAAAGCGGACATCCACATCCAGAATATCGCACCGGCACCGCCGATTGTGATCGCCGTTGCAACACCCACCAGATTACCGGTCCCCATCGTAGCGGCAAGCGTGGTTGCCGCCGTCTGAAACTGCGACACGCCCGCTTCGCTTCCCTTTTTACCGCAAAACAGAACCGAAAATCCGCGTTTTAATTTCGCAGCCTGGCAAAACCGCAGCTTCACAGTAAAATAAAGCCCTGTTCCCAGCAGAAGCACTAAGGTCACATCACTCCAGATCAGTGCATTCAGCTTCTGAATCAGAAATTCTACTCCGGTCATTGAATTTTCACCCGCAGTCGTGTATAATATTGTTATAAGACTATGCGGCACTGCTGCCATTCATGCGACAAGGAGGGAACAGAATGAGACGATATTTCGCAGATAAAACCGGATTGCGGCTGCTGCGTCTCGGCGTCATCCTGCTCACCGCCGTGTTGATGCTTCTGAGTGTAAGGCTGTTTGCTACGGTTCCATCCTTCCTGCAACCGCTTCTGCTCCTCTTTCTGATCCTCGGAATCTGCTTTGCAGGCATTTTACTGCCGCTGTATTTCCGAAATGCGGCTTATTTCGTTTCTCCCTCATGCATCGTCAAACAAAGCGGCGTCTTCTTTCTCCGCAAGCAGACAATGCGGCTGGACGCTGTACAGTATACGACCGCTGTGATCGGCCCGTTTTCAAAATCCAGCGGACTGAATCTCCTGATTCTCAACGCACTCGGCGGACGTATGTTCCTGTTCTTCCTCAGCCGCCGCGACATGGATGAGATCCTGCGCCTGCTCCGCGAACAGTCCATACAGGAGGAGCGCTCTGATGTATAAAGAACATCCCGTCACGATCCTCAAATATTCGATCAAGAGTCTCTGGCTGCTGATCTTCCCGCTCCTGCGCGGTCTGCAGTCCATTCAGCTGGATGTCGCTGTGTTCTATCACTGGATCCAGGGTGTGTGGTTCGATCTGCTCGTGCTTGGCGCCATCCTGCTGGCTGGCTATCTGCGCTGGCGGTTTACCAGCTTTTCGCTGGACGAACATGAGTTTTCCTGCACAAGCGGCATTCTTCTGCGCCGCCGCACGGTGATTCCCACACAGTGTCTTGCCGTTGTTGCAGTCGAACAGCCCGCCTATCTCCGGCCACTGTTCGCCTTTCGCATCCAGTTCAACACGCGTGCAGGCTCGGTCAAATCGCCCGATCTCAAGCTGCTCATCCGCCGCTCGGATTATCGGCTGATCAAACAGCACCTCCGCGTACCGCGCCTGACGAACGACAAACTGCACCGCTATCTGCCACGCTGGTGGAATATCGTTTTGTTTTCGATCCTGTTCTCAAGCAGTCTGTCGGGCGTAATCTATGCCGCCACATTCTTTTTCCAGTCGGGACGTACTCTCGAGCGGATGCTGGAAACCAGTCTGACACAGCAGATCGGCAACATGACCGCCGAGGTCACACAGGAAGTGTCCGGCACGCTCTCACCCTATATCCGCTATATCGACACCGTGCCGCCTGTGATCATCTCCATCGGCATCCTGCTCATCGGCGCATGGCTGCTCTCGTTTCTGTCCAATATTCTGCGCTATATCGGCTTCCGCTATGAACAGAACCACGCCTATGTGCATATCCGCACAGGCCTGTTCACGCGCCGCCGCTATCTCATCTGCCGCAGACTGATCCACTACGTTGATCTTCGCCAGAATCTGCTGATGAAGCTCTGCCGCGTGATGAGCATCACACTCAGCTGTGCAGGCTACGGCTATGCAAAATCTGAACTTCCCGTGCTAATCCCCTTTGTAACCGAAGCAAATCTCACCCGCTTTGCTGAGAGCATCCTGCCGATCAGACTGCACAAGCAAAACCAATACCGCCCACCCAAACGGGCAGTTTTGCAATATCTGTGGCGCGGTCTTCTGCTTGCAGCGGCTGAACCGCTTCTGATCCGCACGTTGGTGGAGCTTATGCCTTCCATCCGGGGATTTCTCCACTTCTTTCTGCTGATGCTGGAAATTCCGACTGTGTGGTATCTGCTGATCAAGCTGACCGCCCTGCTGACAACAGGCATCACCCTGTCTGACGGACAGCTTCGGCTGCGCTATTGCCGCGGCTTCGGCTTCCACACCGTGATTACTGACAGCACCGGGATTGTTGAAGTGCGTGTGCGGATCTCACCGCTTCAGCGGCTGAACAAGCGGTGCGACCTGTTTCTTTATCTCAAGGACGAACGCGCGCATGCACACCGCATCGACGGCATCTTCCAAACAGATGCAGAGGATTTTCTGCGCCGTCTCGGAGAATCGGAACAGGAAAATTTGTAGGATTCTTGAATTGACAAACCGCGGGAACGTGTAGTAAAATAACAAGTACCAAAAAGAATAGGAGAACACAAAAATGAATAAAAAAGAAGTCAGCGAGATTCGCAAGAATTTCAGCGGTGACAGTGGTCTGTTTGTCACACACCGCATCCTCACCGCATATATCGACTGTCAGAAGGAGATCAAATACCGCGAGGTACGTTCCGCAGTCACGATGCCCGACGACGAACGCAGCGTATTCAAGGACACACTCCGCCAGGTGCTGAGTCCCAGCGTCGGCAAAGCCTTTACCGAATATGCCTTCCCGAACGAGGCGTATGAAGAAGGCGGCTGCCAGAATATGCTCTACAACATGCTCGACAGCTGTCTGCAGGATATGGAAGCAATCGACGTATTCCTCAGCCACATTGCACAGAATATCCAGTATACGGAAGCCTTTGCAGTCATCATCGGATTCTGCACCTACTCTGTCCGCAAAAAGGACAAGAACGACGAATACGGCGAGGATGCAGACGAAGAATATCGTTTCCTTCTCTCTGCGTTCTGTCCCGCCAATACAGGCAGCGACGGCTTTATTTATGATGAAGAAACCAACACACTCATCAAGAAGGAAAACACGGAGCTGATCGTGCAGAAAGCGCCCACAGACGGTCTGCTGTTCCCTGTGTTCAGCGATCGTTCCCCCGACATCAACCATGTGATGTATTATACCAAAACACCGAAAAAGCCGAACATCTCGATCGTCGAAGAGGTACTCGGATGCAGCTTTGTGATGAGCGCGGACGATGAGAAATCTGAGTTCCAGACCATCCTCCGCACCGTTGCTGGTGATGAACTGGATTATATGATGATCACCACGCTCAACGAGCGTATGACTGAAGTAGTTGATGACGCAAAGACAGAAACCGAAGTTGCAACGATGGACAACAAGCTGCTGAAAAATCTGCTGTCAGATGTTGGTGTGAGTCCCGAACGGCTCGAAATGTGCGATAAGGTATATGAAGACACCGTCGGCACAGCAACCTTTACGGTTTCCAATCTGATTGAAACAAAAACGACTCTCTCAACGCCCGAAATCACGGTACATATTAAGAAAACCGCGACAGATAAGGTACGCACCGCAACTGTCGGCGGACGCCGCTGTCTGCTGATCGATCTGGACGATCCCTGCGTAGAGGTCAACGGACTCCCCACCAATCTTGCACCGGTTTCCGCGGAAGAATAAGAGAAAAAGCCTGAGAAGAACGAATACTTCTCAGGCTTATTTTTTCACGATTTGCTTGATCAGAGCCGGCAGACTCAGCAGTCCGATCCATACACCCGGATCAATCAGAAGACCGATGTACCAATGGCGAAACGGCGTCTGACAGAGGCACACAGACAACAGAATGCCGCCGACAAACATGATCTGCGAATAAGGAATCTTTTTCACATACCAGCGGATCAGCCCGCCCCAGTTGGCAAGCACAAACAGACTGCCGAACAAACCAGCCGGGATGGCAACAAGCCAGTTTACAAGCGTCACTCTCTCACCTCAATCCGGCTGTCACTCCGCTTTTTTGATCAGTCCGCGGATCTCCGCAGGGGTGAAGACATATTTCTGATCGCAGAAATGGCAGCAGACCTCCACCTCAGGCATCTCCTCCGCCATCGAGGTCAGCTCTTCCTTGCTGATGCTGGCGAGCACGCTTTTTGTGCGCTCTCTGCTGCAGTCGCAGTGATATGCAACCTCTGCCTCGTCCAGAATATTCGGCTCCAGTCCGTCCAGCACGCGCAAAGCAATATCCTCCGCGGTCATGCCATCGGTGAGCATCTTCGTCACAGGCGGCAGAGTCTGGATTGTCTTTTCCAGCGCTGTGATAGAGGATTCAGGCGCAAAGGGCAGCAGCTGGATCAGATAGCCGCCTGCCGCTTTCACGGTCAGATCGGGATTTACCAGAACACCCAGACCGCAGACAGTGGGAATCTGCTCGCTATTGGCAAAATAGCTTGCAATATCCTCTGCAATCTCGCCAGACACAAGCGGCGAAATGCCGACATACGGCTCCTTCAGTCCGAGATCCTTGATCACCGTGAGCGTGCCGTCTGTACCGACTGCACCGGCAACATCCAGTTTTCCGTGACTGTTGAGCGGAATCTCCACCACGGGATTTGTCACATAGCTTTTGACCATGCCGCGGCTGTCCGCAACTGCAACCAGATGTCCTGCCAGTCCGCCTCCGTCCAGACGAAGTGTCAGCGAATC
>SVNN01000005.1 GCA_015066905.1 Ruminococcus sp. | reverse complement strand
AAAGCGGCGCGCTTATCGGAACTGTACAGGGAGATGTGAACGCAGACGGCGCTTTCACGATTGCGGACGTTGTCATGCTGCAAAAGTATATTGTAAACGATAGTGCATTGACCGACTGGAAGGCGGGCGATCTGTTCGCAGACAAGAAGATCAATGTGCTGGATCTGGCGCAGATGAAGCAGAATCTGATGGGTAAATAAACGAAAACAGTCACAACATCCGAAAATGGGTGTTGTGACTGTTTGTTTATCCGCGGACAAGGGACTGATATTCCGTCGGCGTCATACCGGTCTGCTTTTTGAACTGGCGGCTGAAGTAGTTGTGATCGTCATAGCCGCAGTTCCACGCGATCTCACCGATCGACATGGTGGAGGTTTTCAGAAGCGTCTGCGCTTTTTTGATGCGGAGATTGGTGATATACAGCGTCGGTGTGATCGAAAATACAGATTTGAACAGGCGGAGGAACTGCCGTTCGGAATAGCCTGCGATCTTTGCGAGTGATTCGGTCGTCAGCGCGGTGCAGTAGTGGTTTTCAATGTGCGCGATCGCACCGGCGAGTTTGAGAAAACCGACCGTATCATTCTCTGTATTCGTGCGGTAAAGACGCGACAGAGTGACGCACAGCAGGAGGAAACGGGAGAATACAAGATCCCGCCAGCCGTCATCTTTTTTGTTATATTCCGCAAGTGTGCTGTGGATGAGTGCAGTGACATCTGCAAATTCGCCTGCCTTCAGACGAAGCTGACTGCAGAAGCTGTGATTCTGGAAGTAATGCGGCTCCAGCACGAACAGCGCCTGAAATCCGGGCATCTGTTTCATGTCATATACCTCGGAAAAGACCGATTCGGGCTTGAACATAATGTTGCAGATCTGCAAGTTCTGTGCGGAGGTGAATCCGTGTGCGGTAAAGGGGTTGATCACGAAAATATCCCCCTTGCTGATCGGGTAGGTTTCATTGTTGACAATGTGCTGTGCTGAGCCTTCCAGAACAATGACCAGCTCGGAGAAATCCTCGTGGCCGTGTACATAGCAGTCGTCCTTTTCGTGAAAGCCGTATTGAAAATGGATCGGGAATTCCTCGTTGTGCGAGAACAGACTGAACGAAAAACGAATCAATGGTCCTGCCCCCTTTTCCTATTTGATAGTAATACCTTATCACATCTGTTTCGAAATTGCAAGTGTCAGTTGCAATTTTTGTTTTTCTGTGCTACAATGGTAAAAATGCAGATGGAGGATGGATATGAAACGATTTCCGATGCTTCTGACAGCCGCGGCGCTCTGTGCGTTAATGCTTGGCGGTTGTTACGGCAGCCGCTACAATGAGTCTGTGGAGCAGTTCGCGGGCTGCTGGGTGAATTATGACAACCCGGAAGAATACTGGATGTTCTGGAAGGATGGAACCGCACAGATCGGGGACAAGGAATATACATTCACTGTGGACGAGTCTTATTTGGATATTGTCCTGACGCTGGACGACGGGACAAGCTATGACGCTGATATCACCGCGTCGAAGATCATATTGTCGGATGGCAGTGATACAATCTATCTGTACGATGAGAACGATGCTGCCATCATCGAAGCGCGGGAGAAAGCTGCCGAGCGTGCGGAATATGCTGATCTGCTGAAAGCATACCCTGACCGCGGCGGCTGGATGGAAAATATGGAGTATGGCGATATTCCGCGCCTTGCTGATCCCGATTACATCCGCGCGTCGGTGAATGAGGGTGTGTTTTATGTACATAATGCCGAAGAACTGGCAAGCTACAATTATTATGTGAACACCAGTGAAGCGGCGCAATATTCGGATATGGAGCTTTGCAGCGACATTGATCTCAGCGGTTACCGCTGGGCGCCGATGGGCTGGAGCGGCGGTGTGAATATTGACTATCCGTTTACGGGGCGTATTGACGGCGGCGGATATACGATCTCCAATCTGACGATCGACTGCGGCGGCGGAAGTATCGGCTTCATCGGCTGGGAGACGGGCTGTCAGGTGCGGAATCTGCATATTGAACATGCAAGTGTGACAGGCGATTTTGATACCGCGATTCTGACAGGACAGGCGATCGGCGGGGTGTATGAAAACTGTCACGTCAGCGGAAGCGCGCGGGGATATGAAGCCGGTTCGCTGATCGGGCATGACGCATACGCTGTGATCCTTGACTGTACGGCAGATGTGATTGTCAACGATGAACCGTTTGAATTTCTGACGTATAATGACTATGCACGGAGTCAGATCGTGATTGAGGATTGGGTCGAGATTACGATCGACGAAACCAATACGGTGACAAGACCGGTTGTCAACGGATATGAGAATCTTGGCTGGACGGTGGTATATAACGGCATCACGGTGCTGGACCGCAATGCCGAAAACGAATACAGCTATCAGTATTTCGGCACAAGTCCCGGTGTATATGAGATTTATCTGACTGCCTGGGTTTCCGGACAATATGTGCGGATCAGTAATATTGTGACCTATACAATTGAATAAAAACAGCGGGGATCGGCATAGTGCCGATCCTCATTTTTTTGAAACGCTATTGACAAATAATGTGTAGATGTGATACAATAATTACATATTATTCACATTTAAGGAGGGCTTTTTGTGGAAAAAGGAATCAAAAACCGATTGAGTGCCGCACTGTTGGCGGCAACATGCGCGGTGTCTGTTGTACCGGCAGGCATGGGTGCATCCGCGGAAGACGGCGCTGTGATCTACGAGACCGGCTTTGAGGACGGTGTCATCGAATTCACCGGACGTGGGGGCGTCGAGGTGATTGAAGCGGTGGACACATCCGCACATACCGGCGATTATTCCATGTGTGTCAGCGGCAGAGAAAAGAGCTGGAACGGTCCGCAGCTGCTGCTTGACGAACGCTGTGAAGCGGGCGTGGAGTATATGGTAAGCGCCTGGGTGCGCGCTGAGTGGTACAACGATATCAAACTCAGCATGGAATATACCGATACAGAGGGAACCCGTCATTACAGTAATCTCAATTCTGCTGTCAGCCAGGGCGAATGGGTTGAGATTACCGCAACCAAGTTCAGTTTTACATCTGACGTCACCAACGTGTATATCTACTTCGAGAGTGGTGACACCGCAAACATCTATGTGGATGATTTTGTGCTGGAGGAAGCACCGATCATCCCGATCCAGGAGGACATTCCTTCGCTCAAGCATGTGTATGCTGATCATTTCAAGGTCGGTACCGCGATCTGCGCGTCTAATCTCGCATCTCCGTCCTATATGGATCTGGTGGAGAAGCACTTCAGCGACAGCATTACGTTCGGCAATGAGCTGAAGCCGGATTCTGTTCTGGATCAGAACGCGACACTTGCATATGTCGAGGAGAATGGCGACGACACCAATCCGCAGGTTACACTGAGTGCGGCGAAGAGTCTGCTTGACTACTGCGGCAAGAATAATATCCCTGTCAGAGGTCACGTGCTCGTATGGCACAGCCAGACACCGGACTGGTTCTTCAAGGAAGGCTTTACGGATGAGGGCGACTGGGTATCCAAGGAAAAGATGCTCGTCCGTATGGAAAACTACATCAAGAACGTAATGGAAAAGTTGGCGACGGATTATCCGGACGTTGAGTTCTATGCATGGGACGTTGTCAACGAGGCATGGACCGACGACGGCAAGCCGCGTACCGCTGGCTCCAACAATACTTCCAGCGGACAGTCTGCGTGGGTACAGGTGTTCGGTGACAACTCTTTCATCGAGCCTGCATTTGAATATGCAAGAAAGTATGCACCCGAGGGCTGCAAGCTCTACTACAATGACTACAACGAATATATCCAGGGCAAGCGCAATGCGATCTACGACATGGCGCTGGATCTGAAGGAAAAGGGACTCATCGACGGTATCGGCATGCAGGCGCACCTCGATGTTTCGTTCCCGACCGCGTCTGTGTTTGAGGCAGCACTTTCCAAGTTTGCATCGACCGGTCTGGATGTCCAGATCACCGAGCTGGATGCGACCACCTCTGATACCTCTGAGGCAGGATTTGAGACACAGGCACAGTATTACAGCGACATCTTTGACGCAATCGTGAAGTATTCCGACAGTGTGTCTGCTGTTGTACTCTGGGGCGTTACTGATGATACCAGCTGGCGCGCGACAAAGTGCCCGCTGCTGTTTGATGCACAGTTCCAGGCAAAGCCTGCATTCTACTCCATCATCGACGGTATTGAATATACCGAGCCGGTTCCGGTACCGGGTGACGCAAATATGAGTGGTTCTGTTACTGTTGCGGATGTTGTGCTGGTGCAGAAGTATATTCTGTCTGAAAAGAAGCTTAATGCAGAACAGGCACAGTATGCGGATATGAACGCGGACGGCGCAATCAATGTATTCGACGTTGCGCTCATCAAGCAGATTCTGCTTGCATAAACTGAATATCTGATCAATCGCTCTGACGAGAACTATTCGTCAGAGCGATTTTTTTGATATTTTTTGTTTTTCCCTCTTGACAGATGTCGATATCTGTGTTATAGTGTGTATATCGTATATATACAATTTTTAGAGGTGCACAATGGATATTATTCTAAGCAATGCGTCAGATGAGCCGATCTATCAGCAGATCATCACGCAGATCAAATCGCACATTATGAACGGAACGCTGACAGCAGGGGACGCTCTGCCGTCGATGCGCTCGCTTGCACAGCAGCTGCGGATCAGTGTGATTACCACTAAGCGTGCATATGAAGAACTGGAACGGGACGGCTTTATCGAGAATTTCACGGGGCGCGGCTGTTTTGTGAAGGCGCAGAATACGGATTTCCTGCGCGAGGAGACAATGCGCCAGACGGAAGAGCTGCTTGCAAAGGTCTGCGAAAAGGCGAAGGTCTGCGGACTGACGCTTACAGATCTACAGGAGATGCTGGAACTGGTATATGGAGGGGATTCAGATGATGGAATATGAAAACGCAATTGAGATCAGCGGTGTGACCAAGCGGTATGATGGATTCACGCTTGACAACATCAGCTTTTCTGTCCCGAAGGGCAGTATCATGGGATTTATCGGGCAAAACGGCGCCGGTAAGACGACCACCATCAAGGCGCTGCTGAACATCATTCCGATTGACGGCGGCAGTATGAAGATGCTCGGGATGGATCACATCACGCACGAATATGAAATCAAGGAGCAGCTTGCCGCGGTGTTTGATGAGATGCCGTTTCATAACGATTTCACCGCCAACGGATTGAACACGGTGTTCAAGGGGCTGTATCACAGCTGGAATGAGGAACAGTTTTTCGGATATCTCGATCGCTTTGCACTGCCGCGGAAAAAGAAGATCAAGAAATTTTCCAAGGGTATGAAAATGAAACTGCAGATTGCGACTGCGCTTTCCCATGGTGCAAAGCTGTTGGTGATGGATGAGGCAACGACGGGACTCGACCCTGTTGTCAGAAACGAGATTCTGGATATTTTCCGCGAATATCTGCAGGACGATACCAACAGCATCCTGATGTCCTCGCACATCACGAGCGATCTGGAGAAGATTGCGGACAGCGTGACGTTCATCGACAAGGGGAAGATTCTGCTTTCGGGATATAAGGACGAGATTCTGGAAAACCACGGCGTCGTGAAATGTACAAAAGCGGATTTTGCCCAGATTGCGGCGGAAGATTTTATCAGCGCGCGGCTGAATGAATTTGGTGCTGAGGTGATGGTTGCGGACAGAGCGGCATGCAAGAAGAAATACTCCGGTCTTTTGGTTGAAAAGACCACGCTGGAGGAGATCATGCTGTTTTATGTCAACCGTGAGAAAAAGGAGTGGTCGTAATGAAACAGGCTGCTTTCGGAACGCGATTAAAATCGCTGATGTTCCGTGAATTTTATCTCGGCCGCAAGGATCTGATTGCTTCGCTCGTGATGTCGGTGCTCATGATTGTGATGGCGTTTTTGCTGAAGCTCAGTTTTGAATACGGAAATCTTGCCAAGCTGAGTGCGGAAAATCTGGAGATTGTAGAGGAAAACCTGCAGGTTTACATCTGCTATCTGCCCGCATTTGCAATGTCCGTTGCAGGGACAATGATTTCTACTTCTGCGGCGCGGGACGAGATAGGTCTGTGGCATCGGTTCCGGTGCTCTACGCCTGCAGCACCGCAGATATATGCGCTTGCAAAATATGCCTGTCTGCTGCTTGTGATTCTCACAGGGATGGTTTTGTCAATCGGCTATTTCGCGCTGATTGGCTGGATGGACGGAAACGGAATTCAGCCGGAGTATATTGCCGTCATGATTGCGATGCAGCTTTTGTTTACAAGCGGATCGGTTCTGATGCAGGTGATGACAATGGTGTTTCGCTCTATGGATAAGGCAGGAATTTTTGTAACGGGTGTGGGATTCTGTGCTGCTATCCCGTTCGTGTATACTGCCACGGTACGCGCGGAAACAGAAGATCCGATTGATTTTCAGAAAATTGAGGAATTCTGTGTGTCGGTTCTGCCGCTGACACCTTTGCTTCTGCTTGTGGTCATCGGAATCGGATTCCTGGTGACATGGGCCTTGCTGAAAAGGAGGGAGAAGTGATGAAAGGACTGCTTTATAAGGAATTCTATCTGTTCCGTTTTTCATTTTTGTTTCTTCTGTTTGTACAGCTGCTGGTGTCAGGCGTCTGTATCGCCATTTCTGTTCTGAGTACAGAGGCGGGGGATGAAATGCCGTTGCTGTACACAATCTGCTATGCCACCATGTTCTTCGTTCTCAGTTTTTTAAATACAGAAGTATTCAAACGGGATGAAAACGCGGTCTGGTGCAGCTTTGTTGCATCCACACCGCCTGCGGCAAGGGGGCAGATTCAGAGTAAATATTATCTTCTCTTGCTGTTGAATCTCATTGTGCTGTTCTTTACGTTTCTGACGGATACGGTCGTGGTTGCCATCGAGAAGGATCTTTCGGTTTCTGTGGCAAGCAACTGTGCGCTCCTGTTCTGTCTGCAGCTGATTCTTTCAGCGGTGGAAACGCCGTTTATTGTGCGGTTCGGTGCACAGCGCGGTATGTTAATCAAGGGCGCGTTACTGGGTGTTCTGTTCTCCGCCTTCGGCATCTATCTTCTGTTCGGAGATCTTACCTTTTTCCTGGGAGAGGATCCGGTTGGTGATATTTACCGCTGTCTGACAGGCGGAAAAATGATCTGGGTGACTGCGCTCACACCGTTTGTTGCGGTTTTTCTGTATTATCTGTCATATCAGATTTCTGTCAGGGTCTATCGGAAGGGGGCGGAGAATTATGAAGAATAAGTCTGTGACAATCAAGCGGATTATCCTCTTCTGCGTGCTGGCGGTTGTGCCGCTCTGCATTGCTGTACCGATTCTGAATCACGCGTATGATGCGCCGATTTTCACCTCTGAAAAAGGGGTGGCCGCCGCATATGTACTCGGCGTATTCGGGATGTTTGCGCCGTCGCTGGCTGCCGTGCTGACGCGGCTGATTACGAAAGAGGGATTCTCAGACAGCTATCTGGGGCTGAACTGCAAGGGTAATCTGCGGTATTATCTCGCGGCGGTGCTGGTAAAGCCTGCCGAGGCGCTGATTGCAATGCTGCTGATCTGTGCTGTATTGCTGAAACTGCCGCTGGCAGACGCGTTTTCGGATGAACAGATCGGGCAGAAGGTTGCGGCAGTGCTTATACAGTTCGGCACTTCCATCATTCTCTTTTTCCCTGCCTTTGGTGAAGAATGGGGCTGGCGCGGTTATCTGATGCCGAAGCTGATGCAGGTGATGAATAAGCCGGCAGCAATCGTGGTCGGCGGACTGATCTGGGGACTCTGGCACGCACCGCTGACTGTTTCGGGTCATAATTTCGGTGTGGATTATAAGGGTTCGCCGTGGCTCGGCATCCTGTTCATGTGCGTGCTGTGCATCCTGATGAATGCATTCCTGACCCTGATGACTGAACGGACGAAATCTATCTACCCTGCGTCATTCTGTCATATGATCAACAATAATCTTTCGCCGATGATCCTGCTTGGGATCTTCGGAAGCGAGTCGGCACGGATGAAATGTATCGAGGTGACACAGATCCGGCTGTTTGCGCTGATGCTTCCGCCGATTGCTGTGACTGCGATCATCAGCTTCTGTCTGCTGCTGAGAAAGAAATGATAAAAAGCCGTTACATCTGTGTGTAACGGCTTTTCTCTTGGTTTATTGCTGCGCAGCTGCAAGGATCTCTGCAACCTTGGTCCGCAGATTATGTGCCTCTTCTTCTGCGGTGACCTTGTTGAAATATACCTCATTGCAGCTTTCCTGAATCTGTTCAATGATTTTTGTGTTTTCCATATACGGGCTGATAACCTTCAGCTTTCCGCTGTATTCATTCATTTTAATGAATGCGTCATATTGAAGTCCCGTGAGCTTTCCGCTTGCTTCCAGATGTTCACGCGCCGAACGGCTGATCGGGATTCCCTTTTCTACGCCCTGCAGCTCTGCCATTTCCTTGGAGTTGAGCAGGAAATCCAGCAGTCTGGCGGATTCTTCGGGATATTCCGTATTTGCGCTGATCGCGTACATCGTAGCAGGTTTGGTGTACCAGCCAAGCGTTTCAGCACCGTCGAGTTCGGTGTAGTCCGTGATCTCGACTTCGTATCCCGCATTTGCTGCGCCGCCGAGATAGGAGGAGGCGTCACTGAGCCATGCGACCGTTCCGGCATAGTTGCCCGAATCAAGATTCAGCCGCTCGAAATATTCAATCTGCGGCATGACCTTTTCGTTGATCAGACGGCTGTAAAACTCCAGCATCATCTGGAATTCAGCGTCGGTAAAGCCGAGCGTGCCGTCCTTTTGAATGAATTCGCGCCCCGAATGCTGCTCCGCGTAGGAGACCATATAGAAGAACGCGGCCTTGTTGTTTGCCGTCATCGGATAATGTGCGCCGTCCATTACTCTGGCAGCCTCAAAGAGATCTTCCCAGGTGCGCGGTATCGAAAGCCCGTACTGTTCGTAAATGCTTCGGTTGACATAGACAGTCTGTGTGTTCAGTGCAATCGGGAGCGCATTCAGACGACCGTTCTGCATACCGAATGCAAGCTCATTTTCAGAAAAGTTGGACAGATCAATATGATCGGAAAGCGTGCTGATGTCGTAGTATCCCATGCCATCGGGGGAATACTGCTCGATCCATGCAAAGTTGATCTGCATCACGTCCGACTCGGTGTGAGAGACCATCTGCACGTTGCTTCTGACCTGATAGCCCGACCACTCGGAATAGTTGCACTTGACGTTGATACCCGGATTCAGACGTTCAAATTCCTGAATTGCCTTGATGGTATATTCGTTGCGGACATCGTTGCCCCACCACGAAAAAGAGATGTTGACCTGATCGTTGTGCTTGGTGACGGTGGTCTTATCGCCGCAGGCGGTCATGCTGCAGAGCAGCACAGCCGACAGGCAAAGTGCCGCTGCTCGTTTAATTTTCATCCGAATCACCTGCTTCCTGCATGGAGTTCTCATAAACTGTGTATGTATCCTTGCCTTTCTTCTTGGAAGAATACAGTGCAGTATCCGCGCACTTGTAAAGGGCGGCAAAATCCTTGCCGTGATCCGGCGACAGTGCGGCGCCGATACTTGCGGAGATCTTATAGGTGTTATCATCACCTGTATAGTTGTTGCGGAATGCTTCGCAGAGCGCTTCGCAGCGTGCGTTGACAATGTCGCAGAATTTATCCTTTTCATCTGCGGGCAGACTGATGAACACTGCGAACTCGTCACCGCCGATTCTGCCCAGACAATCGGAAGAACGGAAGGTGCGTTTGAGGATCGTTCCGATATTCGCCAGCACCTGGTCGCCATAGCTGTGGCCGAGGTTATCGTTAACGCCCTTGAAGTTATCCACGTCGATGACCAGCAGAGCGCCGATTTCATTTCGCTGCGGGTCAGACAGGAGCGATTCTACGGTCTCTTCAAACGAACGCTTGTTGAAGATGCCGGTCAGACGGTCGATGCGCGCCTGAGAGTCAAGATTGGAAACGAGAGTATTTACCGGGTTGGTGATACGGATTGAAAGGAAGATTCCGACGAGGATCGCCAGAGCAGCTGCTACACAGGCGATGACGATCGTGCTGTTGCGGATATCGTTCAGCTCGTCCAGAATGATAGAGCGCGGAATTGAGCAGATGACGCGCCATTCATCACCGCAGTTGTTAACTGTAATCAGGTATTCCTCATCCACAACCGCCGCATGGGAGTGGTCGGAGATACGGCTTGCAATCGCTTCGGGAAGCAGAGTACCGGTTTCGTCGCCGGAGGAGGAATAGATCACGCTGTTGTCCTGGCTGACCAGCCGCACGGTCATATCACTCATATCCTCGGGCAGGACAAACACGTTTTCCAGCTCTGTTGTATAGAAGGAAGCGACAAATACAGCGTTTTCATTGACGCGCTTGACGTAGTAGATGCGTTTGTAGTCGCCCAGACAGCCGGTAGCCCATCCGTCGGTGGTGCGCTGACGTGTGATGACGCTTTCCAGTTCTGTATACAGATCAGAGGCGAAGAGGTTTACCGTTCCGTTGGAAATCTTGCCTGTACAGTGGTTGTTGCTGTATACGATGCCGAAATCGACATAGTTTTCCATAATACAAAGCTCCATCAGCTTGTCTGTGATGATATCTTCGGTATGCAGTGCTTCATATTCATCAGCAGGCGGATTGACTGCGTCATATCCGTAAACTTCGGGGGTGGCGAAAATGAGCGTTCCCGTGGTTTCCAGCTTGGAAAGGTAGCTGTCTATGTTCAGTTTGAGCTGCACATTCAGAGCTGCAGTCATATTATTGACCTTTTCTTCCATAATGGCAGAGGTCTGGTTGAGTGTCAGAATGGATACAGTCATGACAGCGGCGATGATGATAAAGGCATAGCCGAGAATCATGGTCAGTTTGGTTTTTTTGATTCTGTCAGAATGGCTTTCACGTCCTGTTGTTTTCATGTCTATGTCACGCTCCTTTAATAGAATCGGAGAATTGCTGATAATATTTGACATAATTATACCATATAGATTAAATATTGTCAATCAAAGTGGAAGAGATTGTGCAAAATGTCGAAAATTGATTCGTATATCCGATGGGAACCACGGTTTTTCATAGGGAAATCTGCGGAACTTTGACAGATTACGCAATTTGTTGTATACTGTATATGCAATTGTGCCGTTGCGGCACAAATCGGAAGGAGTTTGCTATGTATCTGAATGATCTGAAAAAAGGAATGGAGATCGACATTCCGGCTGTTGTAATTGACAAGGAAAAAATGATGGATTTTGCGCGGCTGTATGATCCGATTCCGCTGCACTGTGATGAGGAATATGCCAAACATACGCGCTTTGGTAAGCTGATCGCCCCCGGCGTGATGTCGTTTATGGCTGTCTGGGCGAAGTTTGTGGAGAATGACATCTTCGGTGATGAGCTGATTGCAGGAAAGTCTACGAAGATCGAATGGTTCAAGCCGGTGTTTGCAGAGGATACGCTGAAGGGAACCGCGCGGATTTCGGATGTGATCAAACGCAACGACTACAATGGTATCGCGGAGATCACCATTGATGTATACAATCAGGACGGCGAACTGGTGCTGACCAATGTGACGGAATCGGTGGTGAAATATCGCCGCTGACAGAAATCTCCTTGTAAAGTTCCCGTGGAATTCTGCCTAGTTTACTTGACATATCCGACAGAGTATGCTATACTGTTGTCAGAAAGATGGGGGTGCGTGCATGGAAAAGGATGAAATTCTGGCGCGGAGCCGTAAAAACGGACCGGACGAACGGGAGCAGAAGATCTTTCTGGAGGCATATAATTTTTCTGCCTCAGTCTGCATTCTGCTCTGTCTTGGTCTGATGATATACAGTATGGTGCGCGGTGAACGCTTTTTTCAGTACAGTCTGCTGATTTTTGCAACATTGAGTGCAGACAGGCTCTACCGCTTTGCAAAGCTGCGGCAGAAACAATATCTGATCGTCGGACTGCTTGCGCTGATTCCTGCGCTTTGCTTTGGCGTACTGTTTGGAATCGGGTGGTGACGTATGGAGGATCTGACATTATATAACCGCTTGCGTGTGGCGCGTGCAGAACGGCGGCTTTCACAGGGCGAGCTTGCCCAGCTGGTCGGCGTTTCCCGCCAGACGATCAGTTCGATTGAAAATAATCAGTTCTGCCCGAGTGCGAAGCTTGCAATGCTCCTCTGTATCGCGCTGGAAAAGCCGTTCGAGGATCTGTTTTATTTTGGTGAAAATTAAGACTATACTATATATAGTATATTTTGTTTAAAAAGGAGTAGAGAATATGCAGGAAATCATTCTGGTGAAATATGGCGAAATGGCGCTGAAAGGGTTGAATAAGGCAGGTTTTGAGGATGTACTGCTGAAAAATATCCGTCGTCGTCTGAAGCGGATCGGACAGTTCCGATACACGAAAGCGCAGTCCACCATCTATATTGTTCCGGAAGAGGAGGGAATCTCTCTGGACGAAACCCTGGAGCAGCTGCAGAAGATCTTCGGCATTGCCGCACTCTGCAAGGCACTGGTCTGTGAGAAATCATTTGACTCAATCTGTGAACGTGCGCCGGAATATCTTGAGGATGCTCTGCGCGGTGCCAAGACCTTCAAGGTGAATGCGAAGCGCGCGGATAAGTCGTTCCCGATGAAGTCGCCTGAGATCTGTGCCGAACTGGGCGGACTCCTGCTCTCGAAATTCCCCCATCTGAAGGTGGATGTACAGAATCCTGAGGTGACGGTTACCGTAGAAATCCGTGACACAAATGCTTATGTTCATGCGGCAAAGCTCCCCGGTGCCGGCGGACTCCCCGTGGGTACATCCGGCAAGGCACTGCTGCTGCTGTCCGGCGGTATCGACAGCCCCGTTGCAGGCTATATGATGGCAAAGCGCGGTGTATATATTTCGGCAATTCATTTTGCAAGCCCGCCCTATACATCTGAGCGTGCGCGAATCAAGGTGGAAACGCTTGCCCAGAAGATGGCGCCTTACTGCGGCGCAGTTGCATTCTTCTGTGTGCCGTTTACGGAGATTCAGGAAGCAATCCGCAGTCACTGTCCGGAGGAATTCTTCACGGTGATCATGCGCCGTCTGATGATGGAGATTGCACAGCGGATTGCTGCAAAGGAAAATTGTCTTGCGCTTGTAACAGGTGAGAGCGTTGGACAGGTTGCAAGCCAGACACTGCAGGCGATCGCTGCAACAGATGCAGTCAGTGAGATTCCTGTACTCCGTCCGCTGATCGGTATGGACAAGACGGAGATCATTGCAATCGCGCGGAAGATCGACACGTTTGATACGTCAATCCAGCCGTATGAGGACTGCTGTACCGTATTCACGCCCAAGCATCCGAAGGTGCGTCCGCGTCTGGAGGATATCGCCCGCGCACAGGCAGCATTTGATTTCTCTGCCATGATTGATGCGGCTGTGGAAGGCACAGAAATCAAACTGATCCGTGCGGAATAAATATATACTATTTGTATACTTTCTCTAAATTATACAAAACTCTTTGGAGGAAACATGAGAAAACCGGAAGAATTGTTTGCCGAGTTTGTATATGATTCTGAAAAAGCCCCCCAAAATATTGACAAAGCCGTGACAGATGTAGTAGAATTATTGAAGCTGAAATGCTATACCATCGCAACAGCGGAAAGCTGTACGGGTGGTCTGCTTTCAGCATTGATTACATCTGTACCGGGTGCGTCACAGGTTTTTGAATTAGGTCTGTGTACCTACTCCAACAGATGCAAACAGGCATTGCTACAGGTTCCCGCAGAGACACTTGCGGTGTACGGCGCGGTTAGTCGGGAGGTTGCAGATGCAATGGTCAGCGGACTGCACAGACAGTCAGGTGCCGATCTTTGCATTTCCGTGACCGGACTGGCAGGACCGGGCGGCGGCACGACAGATCAACCTGTCGGAACTGTGTATGCGGGCTTTATGTTTGGAAGCATGAAGTTTACGTCCCGTCTGCACTTGTGGGAGCTGGAACAGCTTGACCGTGAACACATCAGACAGTACACTGCCTTATGTGTATTCGGAATTGCGGCGCAGCTATTATCGGAGGATGAAAATCAATGAGCGACAAAGATCAAGAACTGTTGGATCAAATCCTGAGAGAAACGGAAGCCCGGAAGAGCCGGAACCCTGTTTCTGAGGAATCGTTGGATTTGAACGTGCAGGATACTTCTGTCACAGAGTCTGTATCGGCAGAGAACCCTGTTTCGGAGAGCGCTGCGGAGCAAGCAGTGAATCCGGAAAAGGATTCCGAGACCGGATTGCAGCAGGTGATCTCGGCGCAGCATGCAGAGGCGTCTGAACCGCAGCCGGTGTCTGATACCGGAACCGAAACAGGAGCATCCACGGAAGAAATCCCTGATTCCGAAGCAGAGTCAGCTGCTCACGCCGAGGAGGCGGCTGTACAAACAGTACAGAAGCCGACGAAGCAGCCAGGCGTCCAATCGGTGCAGGGCGCACCGAAAAAGCGCAAAAAGAAAATAGTTCGCAAAAAGTTCTCCTTTGTTGACGTTCTGCGGGGCTTGTTCCCGTGGAAAGGCGACAGCGTGCTTGAAGGAACACGCAAGGTTGTCTTTCTTGTTTCTATCATCGGCTTCAGTATCTGTCTGAATCAGGTGGTGACCTACTACTACGGCCGCTACCGCAATCAGGAGATCTACGGCGAAATTCAGAACGAGATTGGTGACATTGCTATTCCGGAGCCTGAGGGATCAGATTCTGCGGAGGGTTCAGTGACGGAATACCTCGAGTTGAGTGAACTCGGAGAAAAGCTGCTGGCGAAAAATCCGGATTCGGTCGGTTATATCAGCATCCCGGGAACAAAAGTCAATTATCCCGTGGTGCAGCGCAAGGACCCGAATGATGGAAACGGATATTATCTTTACCGCAGTTTTAATGGTGAGGATAATGATGCCGGTTCTATCTTTCTCGACTACCGCTGCTATTTTGATGATACCGTCGACGGGAAACGCACGTATAAGAACAGTACAAATCTCGTAATATACGGGCATAACATGAACGACTCATCTATGTTCGGTTCGCTCAAGTACTATAAGAACGATTATAGCTACTACGAGCAGCATCCGCTCATTGTGCTGAATTCCTGCTATGAGACGTATACCTACAAGATTTTCGGTTTCTATATCTGCGACAGCGAAGACGAAACCGACACCAGGTTTGATTATTGGAATACTCTGAATTTTCAGACTGAGGACGAATTCTACGATTATGTCAACAAGGTAAAGCGCCGTACTCTGCGCCACACAAACGTGGATGTGAAGTACGGAGACCAGCTCCTGACGCTCTCTACCTGTCACGGAAGCTTTGAAAGTGCAAAGCTTGTGGTGATGGCAAGAATGCTGCGTCCGGGAGAAGACCCATATGAAGGCACAACCGGGTCGGAGCTGAACGACAACGTGCTCTGGCCGACCATCTACTACAGATGGAACAGCAACACCTATGATCCTGATGCACCCTTTATCCCGTATGGCCCTGCGGAGGACTCCACAGATGCTGTGACGGATACCACTGCTCCCGATAACAAAAAGGAGGAGGAGGATTCCGCGGAATAAAGCATAACGCAAAGGGACGGCAAAGCCACATTTTTTATCCAGTGACCGTGCAGCATTTTTTCGCAGAGTGGTCACGTTTATCAAAACGTACAGCTTTGTGGATGGGACTGCAATCTGAATCGAAAAATACTGAACGGAGGCAAGTTGTATCGAGAGACTATAGCTTGATGTAATCCCCTCTTCCAACTCTGGGGGAAATAAAACCGATTATAAATCGGCGAGATGGAGTTTATATAATATGCAAGTTCGAATACGTTTCAAACACGTTGCAGTAGCGCTTGCGATGGTAATTTTCCATTCGACCGTGGCATCTGTTCCGGTCGCAGCTGCAAGCACGAACGCAACACCTGATATGCAGGAGCAGTATGTTGAGGCGTTTATGCCCAAGACATACGATGTAACGGACTGGTGGAAGGCAGAGCTGTCTGAGTACAGCGAGAACCTTGCCCCTGTCAGCTACGAAGGAGCCGATATCGCGAAACCCGACGCGAACGACGACATTGGAGATATATCATCAGCAGTGACCACAGATGTTGATTCTGCTGATTCCGCGTCTACCACGACGCAAACAACACTGGCTGCTCCGGCCGAGACTGAAATATCTCAGGTTCCGGTTTCTTCCGGTACCTTTGTGTTCACAACTTATGGTTTTGGACACGGCGTTGGTTTAAGTCAAAACGGCGCAAATTTCTATGCCACCTATGGCGGCTATAATTACCAGCAGATTTTAACCCATTATTACCAGGGTACTACAATTGCGAATACCGGTACGGCTGAAACCGAGCTGGTAACCGTTGACGGCATGACCGGAACCGTTATGGAAATCCTGCCTCAGGTAGTCTATAACGAGGTCGGCTGTACAATGAATGTTGAAGCGATGAAGGCACAGGCAGTTGCTGCCTATACCTACATGAAGTACTACAACAACAACGGCAAGGATCTTCGCCGCAAAGCGAATCCGCCGCAGAATGTCATCGACGCAGTTGCGTCTGTGCTTGGCGAGGCTGTTTACTACAACGGCAGCTACGCACTGACTTCTTTCTACGCGTCGGCAGGCGGTGCATCTGCTTCCTGTAAGGATATCTTTACACAGGATATTCCTTACCTCAGAAGTGTGACCTCCGAATATGACGCTGCTTGTGATCCGCACTACGGCACACAGAAGGTTTATACAGCTGCTGATCTGAAGAGAACGCTCGAGGGCTACTACGGAATCAAGCTTTCCAAGAACCCTGAGAACTGGATTCAGGTCATCAAGGGCGACGGCGATTATGCAGCTTATGTTGTAATCGACGGACAGGTTAAGGTGAAGGGCAATGCGTTCCGCTCTGCTCTGGGACTCAAGTCTCCGAAGATCACCTGCACCTATACCCCGTAAAATCAAACAAAAAGCGGTACAGAGTTTTCTGTACCGCTTTTTTTATGTATAATGTCCGAAAGTGCCATGCACCCACAGTGTAAAACGCTGATATTTTGATAAATACTTGACAAAGTGGAAATACGCAGATATAATAAAAGTAATAATAATTTGACTTATTTAGGCATACGGCTTGCGCTGGCGGGATACCACGGTTCACCGTCCAGACGTGCGTAGTTCCATTTCTCGCCTCGTTTGCTTCGCGTGGCGCAGCAGCCCACAGGCAGATCGCTGAGCGCTTCGATTGTATCATCCAGCTTGAGCAGCTCACCAATTGTGATGATGACTGCTTCAGCGTCTGTATGAGTCGGTGTGTTGCAGAGAAATTCCCAGCTCCCGTCGTCAAAATGATGGGTAACAAGGCGGATGTCAGCCTCGCCGTCCATCACATGCGTGCAGGTGAATGCGAGCATGCCGGGGCGCTGAGAGAACGGATAATATGCCATAATTCGCTTGCTCCTTTTCTGATTCAGTGTTAGATTGTAGAGAAAGTATAACACAGTTTCGTCAAAAAAGCAAGGAAATAGCGCAGAATACCAAGAAACCAACCAGAAAACAGCCGAACTGCACATTGTTACCGTTTTGTAATAATTGCGGTTTTCGGCTATTTTTGTTGTCGATATGCACGAAGATTATTCAACGTTCTTATGCAACCAATCCAAAAATAGTGAAGGATTTCAAGAGGGGATTGACTTTTTCTTCGCTTTGCGCTATATTTAACTTACAAAAGCGCGCGGACTACCTGCGTCCGATGACCGAAGCCGTAAGGAGAATTCCTTAGCGCAGAAGGCGGACGGATCGGCGTAAACAATTCCGGGTGCTTTCATCCACAAGTGTTGCAAAAGCAATACATGGAAATTTAAGGAGGAAAAATATCATGAACAACCTTAAGAGAACCCTCGCACTGGTTGCTACTCTGGCTCTCGCAGCTACCGCATTCGTTGGCTGTGGCGATGACGAGACCAGCAGCACTGCATCCAAGGCAGACACCACCAGCAAGTCTGACACCGAGTCCAAGGAAGACGACAAGACTGAGTCCAAGGAAGAGGACGCTAAGGCTGAGCTGACCGTTCCGGATACCGGCGACGTAATGTCCATCCTCGGCTGGAACGCTACTGAGGTAGGCGGTATGATCGACGTGTTCGTAAAGAACAACAAGGGCGGTTACACTGCTGAGCAGATTAAGTACGTAGAGCAGGGTACTTCCGGCGGCGAAGCTGCACAGAAGTATGCTACTTACTTCTCTTCCGGCGATGACTGCGACCTCTTCATCGCAGAGGCTGACTGGATCCTCACCTACATCAACAACGATGAGTATTCCGCTCCGCTCTCCAACCTCGGCATCACTGAGGCTGATTTCGCTGACGCTTATGCTTACACCGTTTCTATCGCTAAGGACAACAACGGCGTTCTGAAGGGTGCTTCCTGGCAGGCTGCAGCAGGCGGTTACTGCTACAGAACTGACCTCGCTAAGGACTACCTCGGCGTAACCACTCCTGAGGAAATGCAGGCTAAGGTTGATGACTGGGATAAGTTCATGGAGTCCGCTGCAACTGTAGCTGAGGCTTCCTCTGGCAAGACCGCTATGACCGCTACCATCGGTGGTATGTGGCAGGTTTACTCCTACAACCGTGATCAGGCTTGGGTTGTTGACAACAAGCTCACTATCGATGATTCTTGCACCGAGTTCATGAACATCTGCAAGGACATGAAGGATAAGGGTTATGTAACTTCCGCTCAGCAGTGGGCAGAGGATGGTTCCTGGTACGCAATCGGTCAGGACGATTCTACTCTGGGTTACTTCTTCTCCACCTGGTGCCTCGTTGACGACGCTATGCTCCAGAACGCTTCTGGCGGCAAGGATGGTAAGACCTATGGTAAGTGGAACATCTGTGTAGGTCCGACCGAGTACTGCTGGGGCGGTTCTTGGCTCTGCCTGTCTCCGAACGCTGACAACGGTTCTATCGCTCAGTCCTTCGTTAAGTTCTACACCACTGATGCTGACACCATGAAGATCTACGCTACTGAGAAGAACGAGTTCGTAAACAACAAGAAGGCTATGAAGGAAATCGTTGATTCCGGCGAGCACAAGAATGCTCTCCTCGGCGGTCAGGATCAGTTCGCTGTTCTGATGGACGCTGCTGCTGGTATCGACCTCGAAGGCAAGATCACCAAGGATGACTCCACCATCAAGGCTAACTACATCGAAGCTGTAAACGGCTACGTTGATGGCACCTACGCTACTGTTGAGGATGCTCTGAAGGCATTCGAGGAAGCTACCGCTGGCGATCTGCCGGACCTCGCTTGGTAAGCACACGTTTAAGTTTTAGAACTTAATAACACTACCAAATAAGTATATTGCCAACAGGGCGAAAGCTCTGTTGGCGTATATTTATATTGCTAACAAATAACAGATTGAGAGGGTGTGCTGTATGGCGTCGGCTGCGCAGAGAAGAATTAAATCCATTAGCTATGCTAAGTATGGCTATATGTTTATTCTCCCGTTTTTTGTTGTCTATTGCTTTTTTCAGCTTTGGCCGCTGATTAATACATTCTTGCTTAGTTTTAAGGGGAACGGCTTGAATGAAGGAACCGGTATTGATTTCTGGGTTGGTCTGGACAACTACAAGTACATATTGTTCGGTTCAGACTCTTATCTCCCCGCAAAGTCAATTCATAATGAGTTCGTATTAAATATGAAAAATACGTTGCTGGTTTGGTTCGGCAACTTTATCCCGCAGCTTTCTTTGTCGTTGCTGCTGGCTGTTTGGTTTACTGAAGCAAAACTGAAGATTCCGGGAAAAGGCTTCTTCAAGGTTGTAATGTACATGCCGAACATTATCACTGCTGCATCTGTTGCAGCACTTTGCATCATGATCTTCAGCTCGAATGAGTACGGTGCAATCAACTCCCTGTTGATTGACTGGGGTGTCATTGCAAAGACAAACCCGATCAAGTTTATCGACAATAACTCCGTCTGGGAGCCGCGTATCATCGTTATGTGCGTTCAGACCTGGATGTGGTTCGGTAACACAATGATCATGCTCATGTCTGGTATCATGGGTCTGAACCCCTCTATCTTTGAGGCTGCTAACATCGACGGTGCAAACAGTAAGCAGGTGTTCTTCCGTATCACTCTGCCGCTTCTGCGTCCGATGATGGTTTACACCCTGATCACTTCTATGATCGGTGGTCTGCAGATGTTCGATATCCCGTATCTGATGCACCTCGGTGATAATGTCAACAAGAACATTGCAACTGTTGCAGTATTCGTATATGACAAGTTCTACAATCTGGCACAGCCGAAATACGGCTATTCTGCTGCTGCTTCCATGATCCTCTTTGTGATCACTGGCGCACTTGGTGTCGCTGTCTTCTATATGAACCGCGACCAGGATGAAATCGCTAAGAAGAAGCACCTGAAAAAGCTCGCAAAGCAGGCTAAACAGAAAAAAAGCGGATTTGGAGGGCTTGATTTATGAGTAAAACAGTCTACAATGATGGTGCAAAGGGCGGATATACTGCGAAAATCAGACTCCAGTCCGGCTTGATTTTTATCGTTCTGGTGCTTCTGACCATTATCTGCTTGCTCCCGATTTACATTCTTGCAATCAACTCTACCCGAGCTTCCGCTGATATCGCAAGCCAGGGTGTTGCAATTCTTCCTGGCAGTGCTTTGCTGGATAACCTTAAAACGCTGACTACGAATGAATATTACGTAAAGGCGTTTGATCCGCTGGTTGGTTTCAGAAACAGTATTTTCCTGGCTGCTGCTAACACAATCCTCGGTGTATTCTTCTCCACTCTGACCGCTTATGGTCTTGTGGTTTATGATTTCAAGCTGCGCGGTGCTGCTACCACCTTTATTCTGGCGGTAATGATGGTTCCGACACAGGTTGTATCCACCGGTTTCCTGCAGTTCATGATTGAACTTGACCTGCACAACTCCTATTGGCCGCTCGTAATTCCGTCTATCGCTGCTCCTGCGATCGTATTCTTCATGCGTCAGTCTATGAAGTCTACTTTCCCGCTTGACATTGTCGAAGCAGCACGAATCGACGGATGCGGAGAGTTCAGAACCTTCCTTACCATCGCAATCCCGATGATGAAGCCTGCGATCGCTGTTCAGTCGATCTTCCTGTTCATTCAGAAGTGGAACGACTACTATATGACTTCCATGATCCTGATTTCGAACAAGCTGGAGCAGAGAACCATTCCGATGATGGTAAACGCTGTTATCGGTAACGATAAGACGCCTGATTTCGGTGTAAACTACACCACAATCGCGATCTCTATCATCCCGGTAGTTATCATCTACCTCCTGCTTTCCAAGTTCATCATTGCCGGCGTTGCGCTCGGTGGTGTAAAGGAATAATTTGCACACAAATATCCCTTCGTTTCAAACGAAGGGATATTTTTTACGGGGTGATTTTTTGTATCTGCAGGATTTTTTTGACGGATTATCCTTAGATTCTTATCATTATTTTGGTGCGCATTACGACGGCGAAGGATGTTTCTTCCGGGTATATGCGCCGTATGCAAGTCGTGTTTCGCTGATCAGCAGCCATTCTGACTGGGAACCGGTCACGATGCTGCGCGATCCTGCCGGTGTTTACCAGACCTATGTTTCCGGTCTGCTTCCCGGCACACTTTATAAATATCAGATCACACATCGTGACGGAACTGTCGTTGACAAGTGTGACCCATATGGTTTTCAGATGGAGCTGCGTCCGAATAACGCGAGTATTGTGACGCAGACTGAGGCGGATGTATTCACCGATCAGATCTGGATGAACAATAGGCGTGTTAATTATGATGCTCCGATGAACATCTATGAGCTGCATCTTGGTTCATGGAAACAACGTGAACATGGGGAAGAAGGTGTGGATGAATACGGTTGGTATTCATATGTTTCGATTCTCGAGGAACTGATTCCATATCTGAAGAAGCATCACTACACGCACATTGAGCTGATGCCGTTGAGTGAACATCCGCTTGATGCGTCGTGGGGATATCAGACCAGTGGATTTTTTGCACCGACCTCTCGCTATGGCACACCTCGCGAATTGAAAGAGATGGTGAATCTTTGTCACCGCAATGGCATTGGTGTGATTCTAGATTTTGTTCCTGTTCATTTTGTCCGGGATCAATTTGCTCTCAGTCAATTTGACGGTACTGCGCTTTATGAATACGGGCACAATGAAATTGGTTACAGTGAATGGGGCAGCTGTAATTTTGATTATTACAAGGGTCATGTTCGCAGTTTTCTGATGTCTGCGGCGAACTACTGGCTGGAGGAATTCCATTTTGATGGTCTGCGTATGGATGCGATTGCAAATGTTCTTTACTGGCAGGGGGATATGTCCCGTGGCGTAAACATCGGCGGGATTCATTTCCTGAAGGATATGAACGTCGCACTCAAACAGCGACATCCGGATGTTATGCTGATCGCGGAAGATTCCACGAATTACCTCAAGGTCACAGCGCCCGTACAGTATGACGGCCTTGGCTTTGACTTCAAGTGGAATATGGGGTGGATGAATGATACACTTTCATTTTTCAAGATTCCGCCGCAGTATCGCAGCGCACAGTATCATCAGCTTTCATTCTCGATGCTATATTTTTACAATGAGCTTTACCTGCTTCCGTTTTCACATGACGAGGTCGTTCACGGAAAAGCAACCATTATGCAAAAAATGTGGGGCGACTATGATGTAAAATTTCCGCAGTGCCGCACGCTGTTTTTGTATATGTATGCGCACCCGGGAAAAAAGCTGAATTTCATGGGAAATGAGATCGGGCAATTCCGAGAGTGGGATGAAAAACAGGAGACTGACTGGAGTCTGCTATCCTATCCGATGCACGACGGCTTCCGCGCGTTCTGCGCAGAGCTGAATCGCTTATATGTGACCATGTCTCCGCTGTATGACGGCGACTATGACCCACACAGATTCTGTTGGCTGGAGATTGATGCGCCGCAGGAGTGCGTGTATGCATTCCGCCGTACTTCGTCCGACGGCTCTGCGATCGTAGCAGTGATGAATCTTTCTGACCGGTGTTATGATCCGTTTTACATCGGCGTGGACGAGCCGATGGCAATGCGTCCGCTGATCTGTTCGGATGAAGCACGCTGGGGCGGTTCAGGCTGCTTTGACGAAGGTATGATCGTCACAGAGAAAAAGGCGCACAAGGGGCGCTCTTACCGTCTGCCCGTGCGGCTTGCTCCGTTTGGAAGCGCACTGTATATGATTGTAAAGAAATAAGATAAGCCGCGTGTGTTCTGATGAATCACGCGGCTTTTTGCAACAAAAAAGCTCCATACATTGCTGTATGGAGCTTTCTGGTGAGACATGAGGGATTCGAACCCTCGACCCTACGCTTAAAAGGCGTATGCTCTACCGGCTGAGCTAATGTCTCACAACACCATATAATTATAGCAGACAAGACCGGAAATGTCAAGCGAAATTTCAATTTCACAGCGAATTTTTTTCGCTTTCAGCATAAACTGTTTCAAAATTGTGAATATTTGCTGAAAACACGCTGGAAAAGCTCTTTGATTTGTGTGATGTGATTGACAAATGCGATGAAATCGGGTATACTATTATATGACATAAAAACAGAAAAATTCGTCAGAAGGATGGAACCCAGAGATGAAACAGAAGAAAAATCATCGTACAAAGGGATTTACACTGGTCGAACTGATCGTTGTCCTCGTTATTCTTGCGATTCTTGCAGCGACGCTTGTGCCGGCACTGATCGGATATATCGACAAAGCGAACCAGAAGGCGGCGATCGTTGAATGCCGCAGCTGCGTGAGTGCTGCGCAGACGCTTGCAAGTGAGCTGTATATCACAGGCGGCGCAAAAGCAGTCGGCAAGGAAGCGGTGGAGTCGGGCAGCGGCGTGAAGCTGAGTGAGATATTGTCCCTTGCCGAGGCAAAGGGAACACTGATTCGTGTGACCTTTGATGACGGAAAGGTCGAAACGCTGGAATATGAGGCAAAGAACGGACTTGTCGTGCTATATAACGCAAATGAGGATCAGCTTTACAGCATTCCCTCAATTGAGGATGACGAGGATCTATAAATAAACCGTGCAGAAAGCAGGCGGCTGGAGTCGGTTGCTTTCTGCAATTCTTTTGAAATGGGGTGAATCGGTTGGCGGTCTATCGTTATACGGCAGCAACCTTACAGGGCAAGGTCAGGCGTGGAGAGATGCATGCACCAGCGCCGGAACAGCTTCGTGCGGCACTTCGGTCGCGCGATCTTTATCTCATCCGATATCGGGAGCAGATCGTTTCGCGCAGCCGGAAACGACTGGGTTGTCGTGCACTGTCCGAGTTCTGTATGGAGATGAGCACCCTGCTCGGATCCGGTGTTACGGTTACAAAGGCACTGACGATTCTCTCAAGCCGGAATATTGCACCGAGTCTGCGGAAAGCGGCGCAGGATCTGCTGACGGAGATCAAGCATGGCGTCCCGATGTCCGAAGCGATGGAACAGCAGGGAGCGGCTTTTCCGCCGTTTCTGATTGCACTGCTGAAAGCCGGAGAGGAGAGCGGAACACTTGACCGTGTATTTACGCGTCTGGCGGAGCATTACGAAAAGGAATATCGCCTGTTGAGCAATGTCCGCGGCGCAATGGCATATCCGATGCTGCTGCTGGGGCTTCTGATGGGCGTGATGATTGGCTTGTTCACTTTTGTGCTTCCGAAATTTTTCCCGTTGTTTGAGGATGGCGATCTTCCGCTGATTACACGCATTGTCATGGACCTCAGCAACGCCTTTCGCGAGCATGGTTTATTTCTGCTGGTCGTCTTTGCGGCGGCGATCGCCCTGTGCGTTTATATCAGTCATCTGCGGGCGATCCGTCTGCGGTTGGATCAGTGTAAACTAAAGATTCCGTTTGTGGGGAATCTGCTTCGCATTATCTATACCGCACAGTTTGCACGAACGCTTGCGACGCTCTATGCAAGCGGCGTTTCAATTCTGCATGCGCTTCGCATCTCCCGTGACACAATCCCGAATGCGGCGATCCGCGCATCGTTTGATCGCGTGATCCATCGTGTGCGTGCAGGCAACCCGCTTTCTGCGGCATTGGAGGAAAACGCGATGCTTGATCCGAAGCTTGCACAGACCATCAGCGTCGGCGAAGAGAGCGGCAGACTGGACGAAATGCTGCGTGCAACGGCAGACGCATTTGATTATGAATCCCAGAAGACGCTGAAAAAGCTGGTAACGATGATCGAGCCGGTCATGATCATCATCATGGCAGCACTTGTGCTTGTGGTGATCGGTGCGGTCATGCTTCCGATTTACGAAATGTATGACACCATTGAAACCCGTTACTGAGGACAGGAGGACAGGAAGATGACTTCCGTTTACATTACAAATCAACAGATTCAGGTCGTAGTCGGTACTGCGTCACAGAGTGGAATTGCTGTCAGACGCGTTATGACGGAACCGCTGCCTGAGGGCTGTATGCTCAACGGCGCGATCATCAATCCGACCGAGATCTCACAGCGGCTGTCTGCGCTTTTCAAACGTGAAAAGCTTTCCGGCAATGTGCATCTTGTGATTGACTCCTCGGATGTTCACACCAGAGTGATGGAAACGCCGATTCTTTCGGAGCGTCCACTGCGGGAGTATCTGCAGATCGAGCTGCAGGAGCTGGATCCGATGCGGGATCCGCTTATCGACTATATGGTACTGGATCCGCGCACAGAAGCAGGCGGCGGACTTGTGCTGGCTGCCCAGATGGAGCGCACGCTGGTGGGTGATTATCTTGCCCTGTTTTCAGAGGCGAAGATCACGGTGGAATCTATCATTCCTGCCCTTGCCGCTGTGATTGATCTTGCACAGCATCACAAGCTGCTGGCGGACGATACCTGTATTCTTTCTGTGTTCGACGGTTCAATGATGACGCAGATCCTGTTTGTCGAGGGAAAATACCGCTTTTCCAAACGCATCCGTCTGATGAATGAATTCGGCACAGATGCACTGGTCGAGGAGTTGGAGCGTAGTTTTTCCAGTCTGCTGCAGTTTTATCGCACTGAGCAGCGAACAACACCACTGTCTTCGGTCTATTTCTGCGGTTTTCCCGGCGATGTCGGCGCACAGTTCGTGCGTTTTCTGGATACGCTCGGCATCCGCATTACAGCGCTGCCGGAGGATGCCTTTGTACAGACGGACAACCAGTGCCGTCTGTCTGATTCGCTTTATGTCATCGGCAATCTGCTGGCATCAACTTGATTGGGGGAACATCTATGCGAATGCTCAAGAATAAGCATATCAACCTGTATGCGCGTTATACAGAAAAGCCGCAGAGTGCGGAAAAAGCGCATTCCAGCGTCGGATGGATCCCTGTGATCTGCGTTTTGCTGTGCCTCGCTGTATTTCTGATCGTGCTGATTTCCAGCAATATGACGCTGCGTTCACGCAAGGAAGAACTGGCGCTGCTGCGTCGCGAAGTGGAGGATCCGCTTTTGTTGGAGGAAGCGGATCAGGCATCGCAGGAGGAATTGCAGGCGCAGATGGCTGAGCGGATTCTGGAATCGGTCGAGGCAGATCTCGCCGCGCTTGCCGCAGAAGACGCTGTATTACAAGGACTGGATCAGGATCTGCTGAACATCGCTGCAGATGGCGGTGCAGAGGTCCGTGTTACCGCAATCAGCTGGAAGAACGGCGTGTTGTCCATCACAGCAGTAGCGGAGCGTGCAGAGCAGATTCCTGTTTATGTGACTGCACTGGAGGAAAGTGCGAAGTTTTCAGCTGTCCGCTATGCAGGCTATCAGCAGAACGATGAGAACCATTACATGTTCACGGTCAGCGCCGTGACGAATCAGTGAGGAGGCACAGGATATGGAGAAAACGCTGAAAAAAGACTGGGCGCTCGTCATCGTTCTGGTCGCGGTGCTGCTCGCCTGTCTGGGCGGACAGATCTGGATCCGTCCTGTGCGCGAGAAGATCGAAAAAGCAGACACAAAAATTGAGTCGCTGGAAGAAAAGCGCGATGCGCTGCAGAGCGATCAGAACAGTTATCGGCTGAGTGCGGCGCGATATCAGGAGCTGACGGACCAGATGAACGAAGCGATTCGCTTTCTTCCCTCTGAAACCACGGCGGCTGGCATTGAGCAGCTTGTCGGGGGACTGCTGTCAGAAGCAGGACTGACAATACATCAGATGGAACTGACGGGACCCGAAGTGCATAGCGTTCCTTCGCTGCTGGAGGGTGCGGATACCCAGGACAGCCCGATCCAGACTTTTTCTCTGACCTATTCCGTGTCGGGCACATATGATGATTTGCTGCAGTTGTGCGGAAAGATCAGACAGGAAGAATCGCTTTCGGTATCTGCGCTGGAATTTTCCGTGCCGAAAAACGAAAACGGAACGGTAGATATTGCCGGTGTCTGCGAAGCGGAACTGACGATTACGGCATATCAGGTGCGCCGTCTGGTATTTACCGCGGAGGATGTGACATGAAACGGGTCAAGGGCTCGGCACTGCTCTGGGCAGTCGGTGTGCTTGCGGTCATGCTGATCGTCGTATCGGGTGTGCTGGCGCTGTCAGAATCCTACGCACAGGCAGAATTGCGTGAGATTGCAGAGTCGCAGGCGATCTCCTATGCGCGTGCGGGAATTGAATTGACTGCCGCGGAAATCGAATCGGGCGACGTTCACTCTGCGCTGATCCCGCAGAAGCAGATGGAGCAGCAGATTATCATCGAGATGGAAACCGGTGCGTGTACGGTAACGATTTATCATAATGCGGCAGAAAACCGGCTGGAGCTTTCGGCATCCTCCACGGTTGGGGATGTAACCGAAACGCTGTGTGCGGAGATGACAGCATACGGCGGCGGCTTCCGCTTTGACGGATTTACAGGAAATTGAAAGGAGTGAACAGCGATGCGGCGTGTAAAGGGAACGACGCTGGTTGAATCAATCATCGGTATGGCGATTCTTGCGGCGGTTTCGCTGTTTGCCTATACAGGAATCAGCGCAGGCGCGAATTTGATTCAGAATAAGGGTGCGGATCGGATGCGTGCCCGCGAAGCGGCAGAGGAGCGGCTGGAATCGGCGCGCGGTGCAGGCGGTGAAAACGTGCGCCTGCGTGTGACGATTCTGGATGCCCAGGGGACAACACGGACGGAATTTATCGAGGCACAGCGCATCAGCGGTGCAGACGAGGAAGAAACAGTCTGTCTGTATGGCTATCTGCCGGAGGAACAGCCCTGATGCGGCCGCGCAGATGCCGTCTGAGCGGCGCAACGCTGGTCGAGGTGATGGTTTCGGTCACGATTTTAGTGATTCTCGTCGGCGTTTCAGGAACGATGCTGGTTTCGGGGCTGAACGTTTTTTACAAATCCGCCCAGCTCCGCGCGGCACAGGATGAAGCGGCGGCAGTATATGATCTTCTGGCAGGGCGGATGTATGCAGCGGACGTGTGTTGGATCACAGAGGAACCACTCGCAGTGGATGAACAGATGACGCAGCTGATCGTTGCACCACAGTCGGTCACGCTGCACCGATACTGGGAAGGCGAAGAGGAAACGGTCACTCTGATGGATGAGGATGCATTCGGTGAGCACAGTGTTTGCGTGCGTGCCGCAGCATCCGGCACAGAGTCGATCCGACTGACGGTGGAGATCTATCATGCAGATGGATCATTGCTATATGCCCGGCAAGGGATCGTGCCGTTGCTCAACGGGGCAGCAGTGCAGATGATGCACAGTGAAGAAAGCACAGGATTTGTTCTGACCTGTACCGCGGACAATCGTGCATAGACGGAGGATGTTATGAAGAATATACCAATCGGCGAAGTGCTGAAGGAATATGGCTATGTCACAGACGCGCATATCCACGAAGCGCTTGCCTATCAGAAAACGGAGGACGGACACGGCAAGCGGCTTGGCACGTTGCTGCAAGAGCTTGGCTTTGTCTCAGAACGGCAGGTGCTGGAATGTCTGGGCAAAAAGCTGGAGCTGCCGCTGTACAGTCTGGGTGAACAGGATGTCAGCGTGGCGGCAGTTGCGCTTGTGCCCAAGCAGATTGCGGTCAAATACCGTGTGCTGCCGATCCGTATCGAAGAAAACAGCCTCGTGCTTGCGATGTGCGATCCGCTGGACTTTTACGCGCAGGAGGATATCCGTCAGATCGTAGATCGTCCGTTGTCGATCGTTCTGATGGAAACCACGGAGGTACAGCGCGGAATCGACTACTACTACTCCGAGGTCGGCGCACAGCAGGCAGCGGAGCGTGCGAATATTTCTGCGGTGGATATTGCCATTCCCACCTATGTGGAGCAGGCGGATGATGACGATGAGGTACCGGTCATCCAGCTGGTGAATTCTCTGTTGACCAAGGGGTATATGTCCGGCGCAAGTGATATTCACGTTGAGCCGTTTGAGGATTTTACGACAGTCAGGATGCGTGTGGACGGCTGTATCGTGGAATATGTCACGCTGCAGAAATCCCTGCATGGCGCAGTGGTGGCGCGTATCAAGATTATGAGCAATCTGGACATTGCCGAAAAACGGATCCCGCAGGACGGAAACTTCCGTGTACGGTTGGAGGAGCGCGACATCAGTGTACGTGTTTCGGTGATTCCGACGATCTACGGCGAGAAGATCGTGATGCGTTATCTCAGCTCGGACACCGCGATCGATTATGCTGACTGCTTTGGCATGGCGCCCGGTCCGTATCAGAAGCTTGTGCGTATGCTGCAGGCACCAAATGGTATTATTTATCTTACCGGTCCGACGGGTTCGGGTAAAACCACCACGCTCTATATGGTGCTGGAATATCTCGCCAAGCGGCAGGTGAACATTTCTACGATTGAAGACCCTGTGGAGCGAAGCGTTGCGCGCGTGAATCAGATGTCGGTGAATACGGCGGCCGGGCTTACGTTTGAGAAAGGTCTGCGTGCACTGCTCAGACAGGATCCGGATATCATTATGCTGGGTGAAACCCGTGATACCGAAACGGCAGAGATCTCTGTCCGCGCGGCAATTACAGGACATCTGGTGTTATCCACACTTCACACCAACGATGCCGTATCGTCGATCGTCCGTCTGGAGGATATGGGTGTTGCGCCCTATTTGATCGCAAATTCGCTGGTCGGTGTTGTGGCACAGCGTCTGGTTCGTAAAGTATGCGACGCGTGTGCATATGGAACTGTACCCACCGCTGAGGAACGTGCTGTGATCGGCGATGATATTCCCATGATCCGTAAGGGCAGGGGATGTCCCAACTGTAATCAGACCGGCTATCGCGGCCGTGTGGCGGTGCATGAGATCGCCGTGATCGACAAGGAGATGAAGCGTATGATCGCACGGCGTGCCGACAGCGAGGAGCTGCTGGCACATTGTATCCGCGAGCAGCGGATGGAAACCCTGCGCGAGAGTGCAATGGCGCTGCTGCGGCGCGGCATCACCACTCCCGAAGAGGTGCTGAAGGTCGCTTATTATGCTGAATAGAAATCGAAACAAAACGCGCTCCCTGCAGATTTGGCTTGCAGGGAGCGCGTTTGATTATTTCAGCGTGTCCAGATATTCCTGGAGGAGTGCATAGGTCGGAACGATACTGCTCGAACGGGTGATATACTTCTTTCTGGTGATGAGTCCTGTGTAAGAACCGTTTTGCATAACCCAGTAGGTTGTATCCGTTTCGGGGATCAGTTCGATCTTGACCTCTTCACCGTTTTCATAGGTGTAGGTAATTGCAATTTCCGCTTCTCCTTCCGGCACAGCATCTGGCTTGACATCGGAGATTGCAAGCGTAGCAACACCGCGGTAGAAGTTCTGATATGCAGTTACACCGTCTTTGTCCTCAGGATCAATTGTGACACCGTCGATCTTGTAGATCATGTTGTCGTAGTCGAGATCCAGCGTTGCCTGCACCTCATTGCAGTCTACATCCAGCTTGGCGACCTCATTGATCTCAGCACTGTAGATGTACGGATAAATCTTATCCACGGTTTCATCGTCGATGAAGGCGATGTCCGCGCGGGTGAACATAAAGATCTGCTTGGACTCCTCAAACATACCGTAAGCGATTGTTTCGTCATCTTCCGGTGAGATCATATCACCGACCAGAATTGTCGTGGACTGATCTGCGGTTTCGGCAATCAGTTTGCAGTAGGGATTGTCGAGTCCATATCTGGAAAGGTCATCCGGTTTTTCTTCGAGGAAGGCAATCACGTTAATTCGCGTGAAGCTGTCCAGCATATTGTTGATCTGTGCGGTGTAGCCTTCAAATTCAAGCGGTGCTGCCATGTTCCATCCGTTTGTATGATCGTAGCGGAGATCGTAGATCACCTTGTCTCCGCGCTCCAGACTGAAGCGGGTGATCTCTGATGCATATACATCAAAGAGGTAGGTATTCTTCAGCGAATTGCGGGATGCGCTGAAGAAGGAACCGCTGATATAGTCGATCGTATAGATCGTGTCGCTGTCGGGGAGCTTTGCGTAATATGCGTCATTGACCGGTGTCGGTGAGCCGACAAGGAGCGTATGTGTCTTTCCGTCAGTCATAGTGCAGGTGAGTGTGATCGGCTGATCAAACCCGAATGCGGCCAGATCTTTTGGATTTTCCGTAATCGTCTGTACCGAACTGAGGTCAGAGAAATAGCTGCATATTGCAGAAATCGAGTAGATGTTGATTGTGAAGTCCTGGTTTGTGATGTCCCAGG
>SVNN01000126.1 GCA_015066905.1 Ruminococcus sp. | reverse complement strand
CGTGCTGCATGTCGATGACATATTGCTGCCGAGCAGGGAGTCGGAGATCGGGGTGGAGCCTTTGTACTTCGTGTAGTAGCTGCGGCAGGTATATCCCATTGCTTCGATGAACTTGATGACTCTGGTGTTCATAACGGAGCTGGAGTGGGTGATGCCGCGGAGTCCCAGCGCAAGGCTGTCGTTGACCGTTCTGTGGTAAGTCTTGTCTGCGCGGTAGAACGAGTCGTCATATTCGTAAAGCTGATCGACCAGCTCACGGTTGGTTGCAATATACTTGTGATAGGTCTTGCGCTCGGAATATGCAACGTCCTCGTCGATATCCTTCATCGAGTGTACGCAGTTCATAGTCAGCTCAACGCACATCACACAGACCATGATGATCGGGAGCGCCTTGCTCTTATTCTTTTTGGTGAAGAAGAACATGAGCAGTCCGTAGATCGCAATCAGCGCAACAGACGGCCATACATAGGAGTTGACGTCGAGGTAGTAGAACGCCTGTCCTCTGCCCTCTGCCTCTGCCAGACCGCTCAGATCCTTGATCTCGTACTGTGCAAACATCAGGAACATGAAGCAGATGAAGAAGCTCGTGTAGATCGCTGAAGGCTTGATGCCCTTGATGTTCTGGAAGGTCATCGCTGCCATATTCAGCAGAATGAAGGACAGAATGAAGGAATAACGATAGGGCAGCCAGTTCGGAACCTGTCCGCCGTGCCAGAGCATGTCGATCGGGGTGATATCCATGCTGACGATCATGATCAGCAGCAGCGAGGTCAGACCAACCTTTTTGCGGAACGGAATCTCACCGTTCATGAAGAACATCGGAAGCAGCAGGGTGGTCAGAACACCGCAGTAGATCTCCGGGAAGCCCTTGACATCGACCTCGTTGTACTGGTTCACAAACAGCTGTGCGAAAAATTCGAGAATCTCGAACTGCGTGCGGAGATTGCCAGCTGCATCAGTAAATGCGTAGTTCGGCTCTGTGAAGTCGAATTTACCAAGCTTGAGCGCATTGTAGACCGGCAGCAGCATGATTGCAGCGATCATTACACCGATTCCGGTAGAAAGCGCCACTCTGCCGACTGCCTTGGCATATTCCATCCAGTCCTTCTTCTTGAGGCCCTTGCGCTTTAAGGTGTCGGAGCCTGCAAGCATATAGTAGAAGAAGTACAGACCGGTGAAGATGCAGACCATAAAGCCGATATAGAAGTTTGCAATACACATCATCGCCAGCGGGATGATGTAGTTGATCTTTCTGCCGTCGTCGATGCAGTATTCCAGTCCGAGGATGATCATCGGGAGGAAGACCAGACCATCGAGCCACATCGGGTCGATGAGCTGAATCACGGCGTATGCCATCATCGCGTAAAGCAGAGAGAACATCAGCGCGTGCAGCGGCTTGATTTTTTTGGACTTCTGCAGGAAGTAGCAGAAGGTTGTGCCTGCCGCGCCCAGCTTGCAAAGCTGCATGATCAGCAGGCTGCCGAGCAGCATCTTACGAGGCAGGAGAATGACGATCAGCGTAAAGGGACTGGCAAGGTAATAGCCGATGACGCCCATAAACTCGCCCGACAGGTTACGCGACCAGCTGTAAAACGGGCTTCCGTCGCCCCAGAAGGTGTCGCGGATCTCCTCGAAGTAGTAGACATACTGACCGTTGAGGTCCAGCGCCAGAACGGATTCGGGACCGAACGGATAGATGCCGAAGATGATGTAGGAAATATACGTCAGAAGCGCAGGGATAAAAAATGCCAGCAGATAAATGTAATTATTTTTCAACCAGTAATAGGCCAGTGCGCGGAAATCTTTTTTCAATCCGATTTCAGCTGGCTTTTTCTCTGTCTTGCCGGCAGCAGACTGTTTGCAGATTCTGCCATTTTTGTTCCTCCTTGTTTGAGTTTTCTTTGATTTGCATCGGTACATACTTTATCATTATACAGGATAGTTTCTCTTTTTTCAAGCCTTTTGCGAAATTTTCACAAAAGAAAAAGCGGTCTGTGTCGAATACAGACCGCTTTGGTTTTATAGTAAGAGAAATTCTCAGAGCTTGACAACCCAGTTGAAGGGATCGTCCAGCTCGCCCCACTGGATACCGGTCATGGTATCGTAGAGCTTCTGGGAGATCGCGCCGATCTTGTTTCCGTTGATCTCCATCACCTTGTCGTTCCACTTGAGGTGGCCGACCGGAGAGATGACAGCTGCGGTACCGGTGCCGAATACTTCTTTCAGTTCGCCGCGGTCATATGCGTCAGCAATCTCCTGGATGGAGATTCTGCGCTCAGAAACCTTCATGCCCCAGCTCTTGCACAGTTCGATCGTGGACTTTCTGGTGATGCCGGGGAGGATCGAGCCCTGCAGCTCAGGTGTTACAACCTCGTCGCCGATCACGAAGAAGATGTTCATTGCGCCGACCTCTTCAATATACTTCTGCTCCACGCCGTCGAGCCAGAGTACCTGAGAGTAGTTCTGCTTGTGCGCTTCATCCTGACCGATCAGGGACGCTGCATAGTTACCGCCGGTCTTGGCAAAGCCCATACCGCCGCGTACCGCACGGACATACTTGTTCTCAACATAGATGCTGACCGGATTCAGACCGCTTGCGTAATATGCGCCGGACGGAGAAAGGATGATGATGAACATATACTTGTCACCGGGGCGGACGCCGAGGAACGGGTCAACCGCGATGATGAACGGACGGATGTAGAGCGAGGTGCCCGGTGCAGAGGGAACCCAGTCCTTCTCGACCTCGAGCAGTGCCTTGAGGCCTTCGAGTGCGAGAGTTTCGTCCAGATGCGGAATAACCAGACGCTCATTGGACTGGTTCAGACGCTTGAAGTTCTCTTCCGGACGGAACAGCTGAATGTTGCCCTCCTTGGTGCGGTATGCCTTCATACCCTCAAAAACTTCCTGTCCGTAGTGGAGGCACATTGACGCAGGACTGAGGCTGATCGGCGCGTAGGGAACGATTCTTCCGTCGTGCCAGCCCTCGCCGGTGTCGTAGTCCATCACGAACATATAGTCGGTGAAGACCTTGCCGAATCCCAGCTGTGTTTCGTCAGCAGGCTTTGCTTTTAATGCAGCCGCTTTTTCAAATTTGAATTCCATGTTTCAACCCTTCTTTTCTTTCAGTAATTGCTCAGGGCGGATCCGCCCGGATGAACGAAAAATTATGTACCGCCGTCAGTTGGCGGCATAGTAGCAGCGTTTCAAGCGTTTTTCATAAAAATCGGCAGCAGCAAATACGCAGCAGACCGCGCCGACGAGGAGAAAGATGATACCGATGAGTTTCAGTGCCTGTTTCATAGTGGGATACACTCCTTTTCCGGATATTGAAATTCTGCTATCGGTTCTTATTATATCATATTCTGCTTCATTTGAACAGCCCTTTGTATCATTTTTTTCAGATTCTTCAAAAAATTATCTGTTTTTACATCACGGTTTGTACCATAATTTACAAATTATATCAATTTTACGATAATTACAAAAAAATTTCTGAAAAGATGTACGTCCGCGTACAGCTATTCCTGAAAACAGCCCGTTAGTGAACGGCGGTCAGCCGTATCAAGAAGAAAAGGAGGAATCATCTGTGGCGGAACCGATTCAGAAAAAGCGGCGGCAGTTCTGTTTTTACTACGCAAGGCTCTGCAACATCACAGAGGCGGCGCGGCGCGCGGGCTTTGATACAGACTGTGCGTATGAAGAAGGCGTAAAAACCCTTTCGATGCCGCGGTACAGACAGCTTGTAAAGCGGCTTTGCAGCGAAACACCGCTTTCTGCCGAAGCGCAAGTCCGCGCAGGACTCGAACGGCTCGCCTTCGGGCAGTCAAACGACGCGGCATATCTCGTATGCGCAGAGGAATTGCCGTCTCCCGCGCAGCTCGCACGGCTGGATCTGTACAATGTGTCCGAGCTCAAACGCGTCAAAGGCGGCGGCGTAGAGGTGAAATTCTTCGACCGTCAGCGTGCGCTGGAGCGGCTGTATGAGCTTGCGGCAGGCGCAGACAATGCAGCGGCGCAGCGGGAGCTGTTTGCGGCGATCAGCGGTTCAGATCCCGGCAGAAAGGAGGACGACGACGGTGGAGCTTAGTCCGTTTTCTGAAAAGCAGCGGCTTGCGGCAGGCTGGTGGACACGGACGCAGTATCGGGAGTACGATGCGATCATCTGTGACGGCGCTGTCCGCAGCGGCAAAACAACCGCGATGTCTTTAGGCTTTGTCTGCTGGGCAACCTGCTGTTTCAACGGGCGGGATTTTGCCCTCTGCGGACGCACGGTCACAGCACTACGCCGCAATGTGCTCACGCCGCTGACCGCGATGCTGCAGCAGATGGGATTTCGCTGTGAGGAAAAGGTCAGCCGCAACTACGTCGATATCTCCCAGAACGGACGGAAAAACCGTTTCTATCTCTTCGGCGGAAAGGACGAATCCTCTGCGGCGCTGATTCAGGGTATGACGCTCGCAGGCGTATTCCTCGACGAGGCGGCGCTGATGCCAAGATCCTTTGTGGAACAGGCGCTGGCACGCTGTTCGGTGATCGGCTCGAAGCTCTGGTTCAACTGCAATCCCGACAACCCCCAGCACTGGTTCTACCGCGAATGGATCTGCAAGGCGGAGGAGAAGAACGCCCTGCTCCTCCATTTCACGATGGAGGACAACCGCGCCCTTGCGCCCGAGATCCGCGAACGCTACAAGCGGCTGTATGCAGGTGTATTCTACGACCGCTTTGTGCTGGGGAAATGGGTGGCATCCTCAGGACTGATCTATCCGATGTTCCGCCGCGACGTCCACCTCTTCTCTGCGGTGCCCGACTGTGATCGCTTTGTTGTATCCTGCGACTACGGCACGATGAACCCTACCTCGATGGGGCTGTGGGGACACGCGGACGGGAAATGGTATCGCCTGAAGGAATACTATTTCTCCGCACGGCAGGAAGGACAGCCGCGCACGGACGAGGAGCATTATGCAGCACTGGAAACGCTGACGGACGGATATCCGATTGACTGCGTCGTAATCGACCCCTCTGCGGCAAGTTTTATCGCGACGATCCGTACCCACGGCAGATTCCGTGTGATCCCTGCAAAAAATGATGTCCTCACAGGCATCCGCCGCGTCAGTGACGCGCTGGCGCAAAAGCAGATCTTCTTTCACAGAGACTGCACCGACTGCATCCGCGAATTCGGGCTGTATCAATGGAACGAACGCGCGGGCGGGGATGTTCCCTGCAAGGAGAACGACCACGCGATGGATGATGTGCGCTACTTTGTGATGACGATCCTGAAGCCGATCTGCTCCGAGCCGTTTTATGTGGCATCTCTCGCAAGACGCTGACCGCTGTTACACTTCTTAATATAAGGAGGGATT
>SVNN01000125.1 GCA_015066905.1 Ruminococcus sp. | reverse complement strand
GTTCAGCGTAGCAGAATACGTTGCGCTTGCACGCGAAAAAATCGCAGAGATCCGCGTACGCGGCAGACTGCCGATCGTGGTCGGCGGCACAGGGCTCTATCTGAACGCACTGCTCGAACATATTCAGTTTGCCGAGATGGGACAGGATGAATCCCTCCGCGCACAGCTTGCAAGAGAAGCAGAGGAACAGGGCGCAGCCGCATTGCACGCCCGTCTGGCGGCGGTAGATCCCGAAACTGCTGCGGCAGTGCATCCAAACAATCTCCCCCGCGTGATCCGCGCGCTGGAGGTCTATACGCTCACAGGCCGTCCGCTCTCGGAATTCCGCAAAGAAAGCCGCAGCGAACCGTCACCGTATGATGTTCTTTGGATCGGAATCGGCTGTTCCGACCGTCAGCTTCTGTACGACAGAATCGACCGCCGCGTCGATCTGATGCTGGAACAGGGACTGCTTGACGAAGTCCGCGCAGTATATGAAGCGAAACAGGCGGCCGCACATCCCACTGCTGGCGCGGCGATCGGCTATAAAGAGCTGATCCCCTATCTCGAAGGCGCGGCACCGCTCGAAGACTGCGTTGAAAAAATCAAGCAGGAAACAAGGCGATATGCCAAGCGGCAAGGCACCTGGTTTAGGAAAAATGAGCAAATTTGGTGGATTTATCGCGACAAATTTGACGAAGAAGATAAAATTTTGTCGGAATGCAAAAAAAGGATAGCCAAACGCTACAACTTGTGATATAATTTAATGTGATACTGTGGGATAGGTCTATCCTCTCGCAGATATCACGCAACCGAAAATACCGCAACAGCGGAGCAAAGGGGCAAACAAAATGAACAAAGCATTAAACCTGCAGGACGTATTTCTCAATCAGACCAGAAAGGACAGAATCCCGGTCACAATCTTCCTGACGAACGGCTATCAGTTCAAGGGAATCGTCAAGGGCTTTGACAGCTACATCGTCATCCTCGACTGCGACGGCAAGCAGGATCTTGTGTACAAGCACGCAATTTCCACCATCATTCCGCTCCGTCCCGTTTCGATCCTTGACGCATCTGAGAAAGAAGACTGATCATCATGAACCGCAACTCGGCGACACTGAATGCTGTCTACATTATTCTGGCGTTGCTCGTCGTTGCCTGTTTCTCCAGCGTGGTTTACCACTTCTTTAATCAGGACTACAAAACTGAAACAGCAATCTACGCAACAGCCAGCGAGTCTGTTTCCTTTCAGGGCGTCAGCGTCCGCGACGAAACCATCTGCACCTACAACGGGCAGGGCGTCGTCTGCTACAACGTGTCTGACGGCGGCAAGCTCGGAATCGGCACGACAATTGCTGACATTTATGCCGATGAAACACAGATCGACATCCGCCGGCAGATCAGCGTGCTGGAAGAGGAACTTGCGCTGTTACAGAAGATCCAGAATCCGGGCACCAGCGAATCGGCACAGCCTGCCAATCTCTCCGGTCTGATCGAAGAGCGCTACAAGGCACTCACCACAGCCAGAGAACGGATGGATCTCACCGCACTCAGAGAGGAAAAGGACGACATCCTCGTACTCTTGAGCACCTATCAGAAAATCACCAACAGCGAGGTGGATTTTTCCGCACGGATTCAGTCGCTGAACGCGCAGATCTCCGCGCTGGAATCCCGCCGCACGCTTCCGCTTGACACTGTAACCGCCGACCGTTCCGCCTATTTTGTCAGCTATACGGACGGCTATGAATCCACCCTCACCAAGGACAGCCTTTCCACGCTCACTGTCGCAGACATCCGCGCAGTGGAGGATACCGTCACCGCCGCAAGCGGCAGAACGCTCGGAAAGATGATCGACGGATATGAGTGGTATATGGTCGGTGTCATCAACAACGCGAAGAAAACATTTCTGACGGATATGACCGTGACACTGAAGTTCTCTTCTACCTCAGAAACCGTCCAGGGCGTGATTGAAACGATCCGCAGCACAGGAAACCCTGAGGAGAGCATCGTCATCGTCCGCTGCAACAAGATGACACACGACCTCGTTCAGCACCGTACAGAACGCGTCGAGATGATCAAAGGCGAATATGAAGGCATCAAGGTTTCGCGCCACGCGATCCGCTTCAACGAGATCGAGGTACCTGTCAAGGATCCCGAAACCGGCGTTGAAACAATGGAAACCATCAAAGCAAAGGGCGTTTATGTCCTGATGGGTGAACAGCCGGAATTCCGCCGGCTCGACATCATCTACGAAGGCAACGACTACGTCATCACCAGCCTCAACGCGGGTGAAGGCTACGTTTCTCTGTATGACGATATTATTGTAAATGGAGTGAATGCGGATGGCACTTGATGAAGCACAGATCCGCGAAAACTGCAAGCGTGTCCAGTCCCGCATCAGCGAGGCATGCGCGCGCTGGCGCAAAAGCGGCGACACCGTCGATCTGATGGCAGTCACAAAAACCGTACCGCCCGAACTCGTCAACGTCGCTGTGGACTGCGGCATCCGCCTTCTGGGCGAAAACCGCGTGCAGGAATATCTCGCAAAGAAAGACATCTACGCACCCGAAGCCGAGGTTCAGTTCATCGGCAGGGTGCAGACCAATAAACTGAAGTTTCTGATTCCCTCTGTCACCTGTATTCAGGCTGTGGACAGTCTGCACACCGCAGAGGAGATCAATAAACACGCGCAAAAGCACAGCATTACGCAGAAGATTCTGCTGGAGGTCAATATCGGCGGAGAGGAAAGCAAGGGCGGTATATCCGCTCCGGCGCTGCCTGCACTGCTCGAATCTGTCCGTGCGCTGGATGCTGTTTCAGTCTGCGGACTGATGACCATCCCGCCGCCCGGCGACAGCGAACGCTGCTTCGCCGCAATGCAGGAGCTGTTTGAAAAAACGGCACAGTCCTGCCCCGGACTCACCACACTTTCGATGGGAATGTCCGGCGACTTTGAGACCGCGATCCGCTACGGTGCTACCGTTGTCAGAATCGGCAGCGGACTGTTCGGCGCGCGCAACTGAATCATTGTCACTTCTCTGCCGAGCAGAGGAAAATAGAATCGGGAACATCCCGGCACAGAACCTTTCTGTGTAGAACTGCCGGAATATACATCCGCACCTGCTGTGTATTCCGGTTTCAAAGAAAATGATGTGCGGAGAAAAGGAGCAAACTTATGAAACTGGTGGATAGCATCAAGGACTTTTTCCTCCCGCCCGAAGAGGACGGATATGAGACCGAAGACGTGCAGGAGGCTGCACCCAAGCGTGATCGTGAGCGTTTTACCGACTACGAAGAGCCGGCTCCGGTCGAGAATAAGAACAGAGTTGTAAAGGTCACTGCAACCGCTCAGCTCCAGGTTGTTCTGGTAAAGCCGGAATCTTTCGGCGACTCCAAAGCAATTGCTGATCACCTGCTGGAAAAGAAAACTGTTGTGCTGAACCTGGAAACCGCTTCTGCTGAGAACAAGCGCAGAATCATCGACTTCCTCGCAGGCGTGGCGTATGCAAACAACGGTTCTCTGAAGCCCGTTGCAAACCTCACCTATATCATCACCCCCTATAACGTCGGCTTCATCGGCGAGGATCTCGTCGGTGAACTGGAAAGCAACGGCGTTATCATCTGATCATCCGCATGGATCACGATTGTTTTCCGGCGCATATCCGCGACCTGAGCCGTGCTGCACAGCGCAGCGGTTCTCCGCGTTTTACCGCATTTTTAACACCGGGTGAGATTACCCTCTCACGCCAGGAACAGCAAAAAGGAATCACGCAGACCTTCTGGGGCGGCTGGGAGGATGCAGAACGACAGATGCTCTGTCTGCATCCTAACGATTACAGCGTTGCACCTGACGCATTTCCCTTTTCCTGCGTGAAACTCACATACCGCAGACAGGATACGATCACCCACCGCGATCTGCTCGGCTCCGTCCTCGGACTTGGGTTGAAACGCGAGCTGATCGGCGATCTCCTCATCACCGAGGGAACGGCATATCTCTTTGTCTGCAAGGCGGCAGTGCCGGTCGTCTGCGACCAGCTTGTCCGCGTCGGACGGATCGGCGTCAGCACGGAGATCAGTGCGTTTGACGGTGCATATACCCGCGCTTTTGAAGAGATTTCAGGCACAGTCGCATCGGTACGCCTCGACGCAGTTGTGCGCCTTGCGACCAATCTGAGCCGCGAACGTGCCGCATCCCTGATCCTCGCACAGGCAGTGATGAAAAACGGACTCCCCGTTCTTTCGGCGTCTGCACCTGTGAACGAGGGCGATATCCTCTCGATCCGCGGATCCGGAAAATTCCGTCTGAAAAGTGTATCAGGCCCCACAAAAAAGGGCAGACTGCATCTTATACTGGAAAAGTACTGTTAAGTCTATATCAGGAAAGGAGTAGATTTTTGCATCTCGCAAAAATCGGGATCAGAACTATGTTGACTGCAAAAGATATTCGTAACAAACGCTTTGAAAAGGCCGCATTCGGCTATAAGCAGGAGGAGATTGACGAATTCCTGCAGGAACTCGAAAACGACCTGAAAACAATGGAGCATGACCTTGAGGACGCAAACAACAAGATCCAGCTCCTCGCAGACAAGGTGCGCGAATACCGCGCAGACGAAGAAGCGCTCAAGGATGCACTCCTCGGCGCACAGAAGCAGGGCAAACTCGTGATCGCCGAAGCCAACGAAAAGGCTGAGGAGATTCTCAAGGAAGCCCGCGACAAGGCGGATGAACTGACCGACGAAGCTGTCCGTCAGCACGCTGAAGCGATGGAAAAGAACCGCCTTGAGATCGAGCGTGAGCATCAGGCTCTGGTGATCGCGCAGAATCAGGTTGCTGATTTCAAAAAGCAGCTGTTCGATATGTATAAAACCCACCTTGACCTCATTTCCCAGATGCCGGAACCCGAAGAGTATGACAACACGTATACTGACAGCTACGAGGAAGAGGACTACGAGGAGGATATCGCGGACGATACCCCTGTTCTGGATGATCCGCAGGAGGAAGAACGCGATCCTTTCGCAACCTCCCAGTTCTCTGCAAAGACCATCCGCGGCGAATTTGATCAGCGCTACGGAGATCTTCAGTTCGGCAAGAACAACGAAGACAATAATTAAATCGTAAAGGATGAATGACCGTGCCACAGGATTATAACGCAACCTTAAATCTTCCGAAAACCGACTTCCCGATGCGTGGAAATCTCCCGAAGAGAGAGCCTGAAACCCTCGCAAAATGGGAAAATGACCGTCTCTACTACAAGATGGTTGAGCGCAACGAGGGCAAGCCGAGCTATATTCTCCACGATGGTCCTCCCTATGCAAACGGTGAGATCCATCTCGGTACCGCGCTCAACAAGATCCTCAAGGATATGATCGTCAAGCACCGCAATATGACCGG
>SVNN01000124.1 GCA_015066905.1 Ruminococcus sp. | reverse complement strand
AGTATTGTTCTGCTTATGTCGTGCATCTTGGTTGCTCCTTTCGTTTTGTCGAGCAGATCAGAGTGATCGGTCCGCTGCCTGCAGCGGGGTCAATAACACTCTATCAGTTCAAGTGTTCCGGTCGCCGTATACTTTCCCATCGCACAGGCAGGCATAAAGAAATAATCTCCCTTACGGATGCCCCTTGTGTAACCTTCGCCACGCAGTTCACCGTTACCTTCGGTGACAATGCAGATGGCATAGCTGCCTTGAACGTTGATACAATAATGCCCGCTGCGGGTTCTGATGCGGTTGATGATGAAACAGTCGGTGTTCTCAGGTCCGACAAGGTTTTCGACCGTGACATCACCGTCGCTTCTGATTGTTCGGGGGATGATCAGCGGCTGCGGAGTCTTTCCGAAATCAAAGCAGTCAAGAGCTGTGCTGCGATCAAGGCCGAGATACATCTCTTCATCGGACAGGCGGTAGTCGCCGCAATAACGCTCCGGCTGAATGGTGAAGTCGGTGGGTTCCTGGATTTCAAGGATCAGGCAGTCTTTACCAATGGCATGGACCGTTCTGGCCGGTACAAAATAGACCTCGTTCTTTTGAGGAACGATCGCGTTCATCAGCTTTTCCATGGCGTCGGGGTCATACTCACTGGCATCGACTGCACGCTGCAGATCGTCCAGGGTGACACCGTCGCGGAAACCGAAGAACAGTTTTGCATCCGGACGTGTATCAAGGATCAGCCAGCATTCGGTTTTGCCATAGTCTGAGTCAAAGTTTTTTCGCGAAAAAAGCTTGTCAGGATGTGCCTGTGCCGGCAGACGGATAACGCTGTCGAGCACTTTGACCAGGATCCGCAGAGACTTGCCCTCTCCAAGTAGTTCTGCCGGATACTGCTCCAGCAGCTCGTCAAAATACAGGGTACTTCCCTGGATCTGAGAGACACCTTCGTGCGGCCCCTTGGATACCTTGTTGATGGCGTGCACACGCGATGCGATCCACTCTTCGGGCTCAAAGCCGTCCTGCGGCTCGTCTCCGAAGAGCCCGGCAAACAGTTTGCCGCCGGTGTAGATACGCCCTACACGGTTTCGTTCAAAAAACAGCGGTTCGTGAAGCATAGCGGACAGTATCCTCCTTCAGCATCCGATCGTTGTGGACTGTAGATCCAGCCGCGTGATGATATCGTTCTGGATCTCCGGGGACAGATCAAGGAAGTTCACGAATGTACCATGAATACGCATGATATAAACTCCGCTGGGAGCGTATTTTTTCGGATTCGCCAGGACTTTGCGCAAAGTTTCAGGCGTGGTGACGTTCACATAGAGATAAAACGGAGAAACGCCCTCCTGCAGCTCATTGAAGAACAGCGGGCGGATGATGTTTTCAAAGAACTGAACGCCCTTTTCTTCGAGGTCCTCTCCATGGAAGAACTTGGGGTCGATTCCCAGATGAGAGGCATATCCGCCGCAGAAACTCTCAAAAGGCAGTTTCATGTTGGACAGCATACGGAAGCCCAGACCGTTGGATGCTTCGCCGTACAGGGGATCAACACCGTACCCCAGCATATCGCGGCTGCGGCGTCCGTCGGGAGTGGCGCCCACCCAGTAACCGTAAGTCAGGTGAGTGGATGGACTGGAAAAATCCGGACGGAAAGCGTTGCCCAGATAGTTCTTCTTGCTGTGCAGCATCCGGCTGACGCGAATCGCAATTTCACGCGCCTCGTCGTCGACCTCCGGAATGTTGTTACCAAACTTCGGGCAGTTCAGCAGGAACTCATGTACATCCTCATAGCCTTCAAAGTTGCTTCTCAACGCAGCCAGCAGGCGCTGCTTGCTGTTGGGATAGGCACGATCATACCGGTCGATGGCAATGAATGAGTCGGCCAGCACGCTCAGGCCGTGGATCAGACAGCCGCTGCCGTTGTATTTGGTTCCCTGTGTCCGGGTATCGCGCATATCTGCACCGTATTCAAGACCGCCCATAAAGCAGCTCAGGAACGGTACACGAAGCTCTGACAGTGCCGTGGATGCGCCGTTGGCGGCCTGCACCATGCGATCAATCACCGCATCAAGCGTGCTGTAAAACACCTCGCGGATGTTTCCAAGCTCGTATTCGGGTACATCCATCAGCTTTTCGCCGGTAATGGCTGAAACGCCGCCGTGCAGCAACATTTCAAGTACTTTGGGCAGGTTGAGCCAACTGTTGGTGGTGTTGCCGTTGTCCCTGCCCATGATGAGGGGTTCCTGACAACCGGCCACGCTCCAGTCGGGAATATCGGCTTCATCAACGCCGTTCTTGCGCAGGATCGTATACAGTGAATCATCATTGAATAACGAAGGTGTCAGGACTCCTGGTGTAAAGAAGAATCTGCCCATTTCACGATACAGTTGTGCGGGCGTATTCTTATGCAGCTTAACTGAAAGGATTGGCTGCGGCAGGTTCATGTCGAAATAAGCGTCCATGATCGCGTAGGTCATGGTGTTTGTCAGATCGTGACCGTCTGCATCGCGTCCGCCGATGAGCACGTTCTGGGAAATTGCCCAGCTGCGGTCTCCGACATTGTAGAACACAAGGAAATGCCGAAAAAGTTCCGCAGCCTCATCGCGTGTCAGATTGCCTCTGTAAGGCTCGAAAATGCGGTCGGCGTTGCCGACAGAGAAAGCATAGGGGTTTGGAGCCTGCTCCACACACATGACTTCCCATAACAGCAGGAAGAGCTGCATGGCCTCGTAAAGATCGGAAGCACCATGGCAGCGTATGTTGTGAAGCGCCGTTTCCAGACGCACCAGTTGTCTGCATCTGTTTTCACTGCACAGCTGCTTTTGCTGTGCAATCAGTTCAAGATAACGATCTATCAGGATTTTCACGCCTTCCAGCGCAATAGCAGCCGCTGCATAGAAATCACCTTGCTTCTGGCGCGCTTGTGCGATCATGCTGTCAAGGCCGTATTTCAGCACGGCGCGGAAGTCGGGGATGACGTGACCGGTGACCTGCTCAACGAAGTATATGACCTCTTTTGTGTCCTTTTCGGCCCGATCATAGGTTTCATTGAGCATCTGCACCATGCGGGAATCCGCCGTGAATCTGCGCACGGTGTCGATACGCTCGGCGGTAAAAATTTCGTCTGGCTCGATGTCGTTGTAGATCGCCATCGGGTCACAGTATCCGGAGAAGCCTTCTACGGTGAAAGAGGGGTTAATCAGCGCATAGCTGCGCGCAAAGGCGTCGCGCTGCGCACCGACAAAGATCGCGTTGTCACTCAAACTCAGCGGCAGTGTGCCGAGCACCTCGCAGAGCAGATGTGCCTTTTTGACCTCCGGAGACATATCCGCATAGCGGTCATTGACAAGCATTTCCGTTTCTTTTGCAAGAAACCAGCCGTCCAAACGCATGATACGGCGTTCTTCCTGATAGAGTGCCTTTGCCATAGTGGAAAGTTCGCCCGGTTTATACAGTCCTTTCATTGTCAACCTCCGTTAAGTTGTTGTGAGTTTCAATCCATATGCCGTGAAGACGCTGCGAAAGTGTTCTACGGTTTCAGACGTTACATGACCGTTTACGATCTGGTAGGGGGTCTTCCATTTGTCTTTCCCGTATTCATGATAAGGTAATAATTCAAAAACGACGTTGCCGGTGTTGTGCTGTGAAAAGTATGTCGCGAAGGCTTCCGGGTTGTCTGCATTGAAGCCGTTGATCAGCGGGATGCGGATATGAATCTGACGTCCGGTGCGGCAGAAATACTCAAAATTGTGTTTGACCGTTTCGTTTCCAAGACCGGTATACATCTGCAGGAGCTCACTGCTGTGATGCTTGAAGTCCATAAAGAGATAGTCCACATTTTCCGCAATCAGCGCCAGTTCCGGCGAGGTACCGTTCGTTTCAAGCGCTGTATGGATATGTTCTGCCTGCAGTCTGTGCAGGACCTGCTGCAATGCGTCGAATTGCAGCGTCGCCTCACCTCCGGTAAATGTTACGCCTCCGCCTCCGAAAAACATGGGGCGGCTGCGTCTACATTCATCGACAACTTCGTCGATCGTATATGTCTTGCCGGCAGTGCCGTCCATTCCTTCGGGATTGGAGCACCAACGGCACCGCATATTGCACCCCGACAGGTGATATACCAATCGATTTCCGGGGCCGTCCTGTGAATAGTTGAAGCCCTTGCCAAAAATACGCACAGACATTACACCTCCTCTTACATTGCCATTGTAAATCACACTTTAAGAATTGAAAATTGACAAAAGAGCACATGAGATGTAAAATAAGATAAATCGTCCGATTGAGGGAATACCATGAAAATATGTTTTGACCAGAATGCACGCCACCGTATAACGGAGGCAAACATCAATTATTACGCAGCACCGTTCACACATCCGGCCAGAATCATGGGGGAACACGACATTATCTACATGCTGGACGGAGAATGGAAATTAGGACAAAACGGTGAAATATACTCATTGAAAAACGACTCCATATTGCTGCTGGGTGCGAACTGTCATCACTATGGTGTCTCGCATTGCCGTGCCAACACCAAGACGATGTACTTCCACGTTTCTGCAGAACCCGGCGATCGGTCTGTTCCGGACAATGCCGGTGGAGAAAATATGCTCGACACATTGATCGACGTTTCCTCAAACCGCAGCATCAAGAAGATCTTCCATGACATCGTCAGCGCCAAAATATCCGGTGACGAGCGTAAATCATCGGTTCTGTTTGATCTGTTGATTTGTGAATTGCAGCAGATCCGGCTGCATACCGGTAATATGACGACCGGGGAACAAATCCGAAACATCATCCACCAGAATCCAGAACGATTTTTTGCAAACGAGGAACTCGCTGCAATGGTGGGTTTCTCATTAAAGAGCGCCGAAACCAAATTCAAGTCACTTTTCGGTACCACAATCCATCAGTACATCCTGCAGTTCAAAACTGAACAGGCAATGTCCTATCTGCGCAATTTCCCGGAAATGTCTGTAAAAGAGATTGCATCCAATCTCGGATTTTACGACGAATACCATTTCAGCCGTCAGTTCAAGAAAATCATCGGCATCTCTCCCACACAATACAGGCAGCAATCAGCGGAAAAACAACCGAGAACATTCTGCACAGCCGGGATGTACGGGATCGTCCGCACAGGAGCCACGCAGAATTGACCGGAAAGAGCTGCGGTGCTGCGGAATGATTAATACGCGGCGGTGAAAAGAGAGCCTTGGAGAAATCCCGATAGATTTAATTTTAAAATATGCAAAGCCGTATGCCTTGAAGAGTGTTTTGCAGATAATATAAGTCAAACACTTTGAGCAAATGGATATTCTAGCAATCATTCCTCATATAAGCCACAATTGCTAAGATAATACAGAGTTAAGGTGGATTCATTTTCTGTTTCCACCTTATACTTGAGGATTCACCATGTGACACACAGATAAACGACTGCATAGCTTGCTTTCAGCTTTTCAGTGTCTCCGTTACGCCTTCTGCCTCCATCATCTGGCAGATT
>SVNN01000123.1 GCA_015066905.1 Ruminococcus sp. | reverse complement strand
GTAGGAGAGCTTCTGGCGCAGGCACTGCACCGCGTTCATGCCTGCCTCGCCGCAGTACAGCACCTCAACTGTGACGCACAGTTCGTAGGAAAGCGTTGTTCCGTTGATCTGCTGTGATAAGATTTTCGGCTCGGTACGCGTCTGTAAAATGCGGAAAATTTCGGGATAGTAGTCAGGCAGGACATAATCCAGCTCTACACTCTGCTCCTGCGCGCCGTTGTAGATCGTTTCGCGCAGCTCAATCACCTCTCGGTTGATCTTCAGCTCCATCTGTTCCAATCTCCTTTCAGATTCTGCGTTACCCCATTCTATTCGGACGGGTATCACGATATGCACGCGCGCACAAAAAAACACCGGCTGAATAATCAGTCGGTGTCGGGTATGAGGTGAAGCAGACAGATCTGGGGCGGATTAAACAGCCGGAGTTTTCCGATTCCCCCGCTGACGAGCATTGCAGTACAGCCGTCGTGGTAAAGTCCTTTGTCATATTGAGGGAAGAAGATCCGTTCGGGTGAAAGCACACCGCCCACAAGCGGAAGCCGAAGCGCACCGCCGTGTACGTGTCCCGAAAAGACGAGATCCGCGCCCCATTTCACATATGCATCCATGCAGAGCGGATTGTGCGCGAGCAAAAGTGTAAATTCGTCGTGGGCGCCGACCGCTTCCTGCAATTCCTCTGCGGTATAGGATTCGAGATTGAAAAAGCTGTTGTTTTCATCGCGGTAGATGCTCCGTTTGAGCGACGCGCCCGTAATCTTCAGTCCGTGTTCCGGCACACAGGAGGCATTATCCAGCAGCGTGACTGCGTTTTCTTGTATCACCGCACGGAGCGCTTTCCACTGTGCGGGCGGTAGATCCAGCTCGTGATTGCCCGGCGTGAAGAACGTCGGTGCATTTGCGCTGAGTGCGCGGAACACTGCTGAAACAGGACGGAAATCGATGCAGCTGCGGGTGATCGCGTCGCCTGCGATGAGGATATAATCCGGGCGGAGGTGCCGCGCTTTCTGATACAGCCACGCGCTCAGTCCCCGGTCACGCTTGCAGTGAAGATCAGAAACCAGCAGCAGATCCAGCGGTCTGCCGTGATAGTTCGGATGAACGAGGTGATATTCTGCCGTTTCCAGCATACAGCGGTTTTCAAGCCATGTATATCCCAAAGCGCCTGCCGCACCTGCGGCGAGCCATCTGCTTTTTTTCATTTCCAAAATCACACTCCTGCGGTTTTCTGTGTTTCATTGTATCACACCGCACCGTAAATTGCAAGCATACGGATTGTACATGATATGTTCACACTTTATTTACAATATGCCACTGCAAACCAATCGGATAATCTTTTATAATAAAAAGAGATGTTTTAAAATGAGGTGAATTGTATGCCCCGCAATGAGATAGACGTTGTGGAGGATTTCGTGCTTGATTCCTCCAGCGACGAATATAACAAAGCATATCGGCTTTGGCGGCGCAGCGGTCCTTCAAAATATGTATTCCGATTCACAAAACACGGGGGAGAACGTGTGTTCATCGACGGAGAGGGGTTTGTAGATATTACAGCTGCCAAGGTCAGTACAAAGGTGCTTTCCAACATCAGCTGGCTGATCGGCATTATCCTGACCTTTGTTCTGGTCTGCGACACCATCGGCGGAAGCGTGCTGGTCGGGATTCTGCGCCTGTTCGGAATCTCGGTGCAGAGTTCTTTGCTGACGATGGATATGTACGGCAGTCAGTGGGCGATCGTAATCGTCCGGATGCTGCTGAATGTGCTGAAATTTCTGCTTCCTGCACTTTGCCTGATCCGTTGTCTGCGGCTGCCGCTGCGCGTGGTGCTTCCACTGAAGCCGCAGGGAGATGCAGAGCTGCTTTGCGGCGTTTCGGCGGCGATCCTCTGCGGTGTATTCGTCAGCCGACTGGCGGAGCTGATGGGCGATCAGCTGTTTACGCGCCAGCTGTTCTACTCCTACAAGGATTCCTTCGCTGTGGTCGTTTATGCAGTATTTGAAGTGATCGTCGTTTCGATGCTTGCCGAGTTGTTTTTTACCGGTGTACTGCTCCAGGCGCTGCGCCAGTTCGGTGACATATTCGCCCTGCTGTTTGTGGCAGGTGTGGCATTTCTGCTCCCGAACGAGCTGCCCTATCGGATTGGCTCTGCGCTTATCGCGCTGATTTCAGGCTACTGTATGTTCCGCACCGGCTCGATGATGACCAGCTTCTTCATCCGTGTTGCCTACGCGATCGCAAATTTTTCCCAGCTGTTGTTTTCTGAGGAGGGCTTCGGCATTTACGACGGCAACCAGATCACACTGCTGATGCTTCTTGTCGTGGTGATCGGCATCCTCATCGGCGCACTGATGCACCGCCTTGGGAAGCGGAAACCACAGCCGCTCAACCGCGTTGAGATTCTGACCGTATCCCAGAAAACAGACGCACTGTTCGGCTCTACCACAATGCTTCCGTGGTTTGCCTGCGCGGTGCTGCTGGCGATCATCCAGATCGTAACCTGATCGGACAGAAAAGGAGTCTGCTATGGACGATTTTGATTATATGCGCGAGGCGATCTCTCTTGCAAAGACCGCCGCAGAATACGGCGAGGTACCTGTCGGCGCGATTGTTGTACGCGACAGCGACGGTGCGATTATCGGGCGCGGTTATAACCGTCGTGAGCTGGATGCAAGCCCGACCGCACATGCCGAGCTGATTGCGATCGAACAGGCGGCAAAGGAACGGGGTTCCTGGCGGCTGCATGGCTGCACGCTGTATGTCACGCTGGAGCCTTGCCCGATGTGCGCGGGCGGAATCATCAACTCCCGCATTTCGCGCGTGGTGTTCGGCGCATATGACGAAAAGGCGGGGAGTATCGCTTCGGTCCAGTCGATGTTCGCGCTCCCCTACAACCACAAGCCGGCTGTGACAGGCGGCTTACTGGAGGATGACTGCAAGGCGGTGCTGCAGGCGTTTTTTGCCGCGCTCCGCGAAAAACGAAATCAAAACAAAACGACCTGAGCGTGTGCATGCTCAGGTCGTTTTTTCATATTCAAAAGGAACGGTGGTGAAAGCCGTTTTTCCATTTCCCGGTGAGCGCCATCACACCTGTGATCAGCAGAATCAGTACAGACGGGATCAGATTTTCGAGGATGCCTCTCCAGACCTCGCCCGGTTCCTCCGACCACTGTGCCGTCTCACGGATGTCGAGCAGACATTCCATCGGCTTGGTGTGCGTCTTGACAAATTCAAAATCCTGCAGATCCAGACGGGTCGTTTCGAGCATCTCCGGCACACTTGCCTTCAGCTCTGCAATTTCTGCGGCGGAATACTCCGAAAAAGCGTCGGAAAGCTCTTCGTCAGACATCTGCTGGATCAGCTCCAGCCGCTCCAGCTGTTCGCGGTATAGCGCTTCCTCTTCCTGTGTATATGTAAGCTCACGGGCAACCGTGAATGCGTCCGCAAGATCCTCGCTCATCGTGTAAAAGCTTGCAAAGCAAGAGCCGATCAGGCAGAGAATTGTGCTGAGGATCAGCGTCGGACGTGTCAGCGCCTTCTCCAGCTTGCTGCCGATTCCGGCCGCCACCATGAAGCCTGCAATTCCCGCGCAATAGACGATCGTGTCGAGCTGCCACAACAGGTAGATTGCCAGAAAGCTGACGATTCCGCCGACAACCGCCGCAGCAAGTCCGAACAGCAGATTCGGGCTGCCCTGCACCTGTGTGCGGATCTCGTCAGAGCGCCGCTGTTCACAGTCTGCGCAAAGCGCCTGCACCATCGAGCCGATTGCAACATTACGGCAGGAAGCAGCGCCGCATTCCATACAGCAGGTGGTCAGTCCGAGCGAGCGGCAAGTATCCGTCATATTTTTGAGAATGCGCGCGATGACCGCAGGCGAATGCGCCGCCTCGCAGGAGATTGCCGCAGTGACGCAAAATCCGGTCAGCTCACAGCTTGTCAGCATCGGGTCGTTCACACAGAGCTGACGGAATGTCAGGTTGACTTCTTCCTGCGTGAGCTCTGTGTCCGCAGGCATCCGCGCCGCGATACGGAGCGACTGCGCCTGCGGTGTGACATAAAGCTGGCACAGATAGCCGTCGCTGCGTCCCAAGAAAAATCCCGAGGATTTATCATACTGCAGTCCGCTGTGTGCATATATTTTTGTTTGCAGATCTTCTGAAATACCGAATGAATGTCTCATCCAACTTCCCTACCCCTCTTTGTCTGAAAATAGAATTATCATCATTATAGCATATTATTTTATAAATCGCAAGATTTCTTGCAAAAGGGACAGAAATATGGTATGATGATTGTATCAATCCACCGAACGGAGGCATCCTATTTCATGTCAGCCAGAGATGAATTCATTGAACTCTACACGACGCACATTCACCGCGAAGGCGCAGACCGCCTGCTGGATTATCTCAAAAAATCCGACTTCTTCCGCGCGCCGAGCTCCACGCGGTTTCATGGTTCGCACGAGGGCGGACTGGTCGAGCACAGCGTGAATGTTTACCACTGTCTGAAGGATTATCTCGCGCGTCCGCGCACCAGGGAACTGTATCACATGGACTACTCCGAGGAAACGATCGCGATTGTTTCGCTGCTGCACGACCTTTGCAAGATCGACTTCTATCAGGCAAGCACACGCAACGTCAAAAATGACGCGGGCGTGTGGGAGAAGGTGCCGTGCTACACGATCGACGACAAGCTTCCTTACGGACACGGTGAGAAATCGGTTTACATCATATCCGGCTTTCTTTACGGCGACGGACGGCTCAGCCGCGAGGAGGCGTTTGCAATCCGCTATCACATGGGCTTTTCGGGGATCGAAGATAAAAACACGGTCGGCCGCGTGTTTGAGCAATATCCCCTCGCCTTTGCGCTGAGTGTCGCGGATATGGAAGCGAGCTACTACCTCGAAGGTACAAACTAATTTCAACGGAGGTTTTTCATATGCAGGAATGGTTCCACAATGCAATTTGCTATCACATCTACCCGATCGGATTCTGCGGTGCGCCCCGTGAAAACCAGGGCGGCGCGCCTGTGTGCAGACTCGACAGTGTGATCAAGCTGATCCCCCACTTCAAACAGCTGAGCGTTGACGCGGTCTATTTCGGCCCCGTATTTGAATCTGTCGCGCACGGTTATGATACCACCGACTACTACACGATTGACCGCCGTCTCGGCACAAATGAATCGTTCAAAAAGATCTGCGACGCGCTCCACGAAAATGGCATCCGTGTGATCCTGGACGGTGTGTTCAATCACGTTGGACGAGAATTCCCCCAGTTTGTTGATGTCCGTGAAAAGGGACAAAGCTCGCCGTACTGCGACTGGTTCGCGAATCTCAATTTCGGCGGCGGAAGCCCCTGCGGCGACCCGTTCTGGTATGAAGCGTGGAACGGCTGCTATAATCTCGTCAAGCTGAATCTCCGCAATCCTGCGGTCTGCGACCATATCCTCGGCGCAGTCGGCTACTGGATGGACGAATTCAAAATTGACGGTCTGCGTCTGGATGCTGCGGACTGTATCGACTTTGATTTCTTCCGTCGACTCCGCGGATTCTGTAAGAGCCGACGCTCAGACTTCTGGCTGATGGGTGAGATCATCCACGGCGACTACA
>SVNN01000122.1 GCA_015066905.1 Ruminococcus sp. | reverse complement strand
GCTTCTACAATCGGTCTCGGGTCTGGCATCATCATCTCCGGAGATGGATATATTGTAACCAACACACACGTTCTGGAAGGCGGTACCTATTATCAGGTTAAGCTGAGCGATGAGAGCGTTCACACCGCGGCACTGGTCGGACGTGATGCAAAGACAGATATCGCTGTGCTGAAGATCGCCGAAACAGGTCTGACTGCTGCGGCACTCGGTAATTCGGACGAGGTGGTTCTTGGTGAGGAGGTTGTCGCAATTGGCAATCCAGCCGGACTGTCCGGTACTATTTCAAATGGTATCGTTTCCGGACTCAACCGTCCGATCCGCACCGATACCACCAGCTATGAGATGAACTGCATCCAGACAAATGCTGCAATCAGCTCGGGAAATTCGGGCGGTGCGCTTGTAAATATGTACGGTCAGGTAATCGGAATCACTTCTTCCAAGTATGTCAGCACAACTTACGAGGGACTGGGTTTTGCGATTACGATCAACGAGGCGCTTCCGATTATCGAGGAACTGATTTCCAAGGGCTATGTCGGCGGACGCGTCCGGATCGGAATTTCGTTCTACTCAACGCTGGATAATTATTCGATTTATATGTTTGAGCAGTCGATGGGATATGCACTGCCCGAAAATCTCGAAGCACTCTGGATTGATGAGGTTGCGGAGGACTGTGACGTTTCCAACACAGATCTTCGCCCCGGCGACTTCATTTATGAAGTAAACGGGATGGAAGTCTCGGATTACGATACGCTCTGCGCAGCGATTGACGGACAGGAGGCAGGCGACACGGTCGTTGCAAAATGTCTGCGGCTGGATGAAAAGGGAAAAGAACATCGGTTCACAATTTCCTTCAAGCTGATGGAAGATACGTCAGGCGATTATTGATAACAAAAACACGGTATGTAATGCACATACCGTGTTTTTTCATTTATTTGTTATCTTCCTGCTTGGCCTCGTGGTATTCCTGATCTGTATTTACATTCCAGATCGCAGATTTATCCGCACTGCCGGAGGTCATCGTCTTGACCGCTTCAAATGCTGTGACCATCGAATGATCCATGTTGTTGTAGCGGTGCTGACCATTTCTGCCGATGCAGTAGAGATTCTGGAAGGTGTCGAGATATGCAATCAAATCATCGATCTGATGATAGGTGTCAAAGTAGGCAGGATATGCTTTCTTGACGCGTTCGCGGTGTGAATCCTTGACCTGTGCTGCGCTGTGGAGTACGCCCATGCGGATCAGCTCCATGATGGCGAATTCCTTGCATTTTTCCTCGGACATCGACCAGAACGCATCGCCCTCATCGCAGAAATATTCCAGACCGATCCAGATCTGTTTATCTGGGTTCGGGAGCATATACGGTGACCAGTTGTTGAAGATCTGGATTCTGCCGAGCTTGACGCCGGTATCCTGTACATAGATCCAGCAATCGGGCGTGATGTTGCCAAGTGTTTTCAGTTTGGTTTCGTTTTTCAGATTCAGACGATCCACAAGCAGACCGACAGTGACAAAATCACGGTAGGGGAGCCCCTTTGCGATTGCCGCTTTATCTGCGGGAATGTCAATTCCACCCTCAGCCATGGCAGGAATGAGATCCTTGATCGGCATAGAAGAAAAGACTGCGTCACATTCGATCACTTCATCTTTTCCATCCTTGCAATATCCGACAGCGGAAATACCGTTTTCGCCGCCAATCAGCTTGTTGACGGATGCATTTTTGATGATCGTTCCGCCGCGTGCAGTAATCTCATCTGCAACGGTTTCCCAGAGCTGACCGGGACCGTATTTCGGGTAGTAGAATTCTTCGATCAGCGAGGTTTCCACCTTGCGGTCGTCCGAGGGGAGGATCTTTCCGACCATGTCCTTGATCACCGCGGTGATCGACAGCCCCTTGACGCGCTGTGCGCCCCAGTCCGCAGAGATATCACGCGGATGACGCCCCCAGAGCTTTTCAGTATAGCCCTCAAAGAACATGGAGTACAGTACCTTGCCGAATCGGTTGATATAGAACTGCTCCAGCGATTCCTCCTCGCCCTTGGACACGGTGGATTTCAGATAGCTGCATCCTGCGCGGAAGGTGGTGGGGAGTCCCATATTGCGGAAGGTCTGGGGTTTCATGCTGATCGGGTAATCGAAGAATTTTTTCTTGTAGTAGATTCTGGATACGCGGTTGCGGACGAGCATAACGCGGTCTTCCTGTTCCGGATCCGGACCGCCGGGTACGGTTTTAGATACACGGTCAAGCACCTTGTCGTCAAAGGGAAGTGCGCCCTGTGTCGGCATCATTTCCTCCCACCAGCGGGTAACACGTTCATCCTTGGAGAAGAAACGGTGTCCGCCGATGTCCATACGCTTGCCGTTATACTTGACAGTGCGTGAGATGCCGCCGATTGTATCGCTCTCTTCCAATATCGTCACGCGATATTCGCTTCCATGTTCTTTGAGAAGCGTATGTGCCGCTGTCAGTCCGGCAGGGCCAGCACCGATGATGACAATTGATTTCATTGTTCCCATTCCCTTCTTCCTCTCACAATTATTTACGGTAAATCAGGTTTCGCGGTCTACCTGCTTCATCACCTTGAGGTTGCCGATCTTCTTGCTGCGTTCGCGGAGCACATCCTCAACCTCCGAGAAGGGAAGATTCTTTTCTGCACACAGCACCATGATGTGATAAAGCAGATCGCTGATTTCATTCTTCAGCTCATAGTTGTCGTTATTCTTTGCGGCAATGACCATCTCGGTGCATTCTTCGCCGCACTTTTTGAGAATCTTGTTCTCGCCCTGAGAAAAGAGATAGCAGGTGTAGGACTTCTTCTTGATCTCTTCAGCAGATTCGCCGCTCTGTGCATACTGCTCCTTGCGCTCTAAAACGATCTGATATAATTCTTCCAGTACAGACTGATTCATATGCTTATCCTCCATAAATTTGTGTATAGAAACATGAGTGATTGCCCGTGTGACAGGCAGCACCCGTTTGAATGACCTTTACCAAAAGGGTATCATCGTCGCAGTCCGTGTGAATGGATACGACCTTCTGCAGATGACCTGAGGTTGCGCCCTTGTTCCAGAGTTCTTGTCTGGATCTGCTCCAGAACCAGGTATATCCTGTTTCCAGGGTCTTCTGCAGGCTCTCGCGGTTCATATATGCCAGCATCAGCACCTCATTTGTGCCGTCTTCGATGACGATCGCGGGGATCAGCTCACCCTTTTTGAAAAAACGATCCAAATCCATGATATGCCTCCTTATCGTACCGCAATGCCGTGTGCGCGGACATATTCCTTGACCTGTCCGACGGTCAGCTCACCGAAGTGGAAGAGCGATGCCGCCAGAGCTGCGGTTGCGTTGGTTTTTTCAAATACCTCGACGAAGTGATCCAGACAGCCGCCGCCGCCGCTTGCGATGACAGGAATTGTCACAGCAGAACAGACTGCGTTGAGCATTTCAATGTCAAATCCTTGCTTGGTGCCGTCCGCATCGATAGAATTCAGACAGATCTCACCAGCACCGAGCTGCTGGAGTTTTTTGACCCATTCGATCAGATCGAGGTGCATATCGATGCGTCCACCGTTGATATATACCGTGTAGCCGCCGTTTCCGTCGCGCTTGGCGTCAATACCGACCACCACGCACTGGCTGCCGAAAATATCAGCTGCTTCTGCGATCAGGTTCGGATTTTTGACTGCCGCGGAGTTGACAGAAACCTTATCCGCACCTGCGCGGAGCGTTTCGCGGAAGCCTTCAATCGTAGAGATTCCGCCGCCGACAGAAAGCGGCACAAAGACCTGCTTTGCGGTATCGCGAACGACGTCAAGGATGACACCTCGCCCCTCGTGAGATGCTGTGATATCATAAAACACCAGTTCATCCGCACCCTGACGATTATACGCAGTGGCACAGGCAACGGGATCACCGATATCGCGCACGCCTTCAAAATTAACACCCTTGACGACCTTGCCGTTGCGGACATCCAGACAAGGGATGATTCGTTTTGCAAGCATTCTGTCAGCCTCCTTCCGCAACTCGGAGCGCCTCGCTCAGATCAAGCGTGCCGCTGTATAAAGATTTGCCGCAGATCGTGCCGTAAAGCCCCATCTCCTTGCAGATGTGAATATCGTCGATTGTGTGTACACCGCCGCTTGCGATGATGTTGCAGCTGCCCTTGGTGGCATCCGCCAGCGCACCAAGCTGCTCTGCATTTACGCCTGAGAGCGTGCCGTCCTTGGAAATGTCGGTGAAGATAAAGGTCTTGACGCCGATCGCGATCATCTCTTTTGCAAGGGAGATATAGTCCACAACGGAATCATCCAGCCATCCCTCCACAGCAACCATACCGTTTTTCGCGTCGATGCCGACTGCAATCCGCTCGCCGTATTCTTTTACGGCATCCTTGACGATAGCAGGATTTTTGAGTGCAACAGAGCCTAAAATCACGCGGGAGATGCCTTTGGAGATATATGCTTCGACGGTATCCAGTGTACGGATGCCTCCACCGAGCTCAACCTGGAGTCTGGTGTTCTTTGCGACATCACAGAAGATGTCGGCATTCACGGGTTTTGCATCCTTTGCTCCGTCGAGATCGACCATATGGATCCAGCTGCAGCCAGCCTGTTCAAACGAGCGTGCAGTATCCATATAGTTGTCGGCAACTTTTTGTACCGTGTTGTAATCGCCCTGATAGAGGCGCACACAGTTGCCGTCTTTGATGTCAATTGCAGGTAAAATAATCATTTGAGCAGCCCTCCGAAGTTGCGCAGCATCTGCAAGCCTGCATCGCCGCTTTTTTCAGGGTGGAACTGTGCGCCATAGACAAAACCGCCGTCGTAGACCAGCGCAGGCACCTCCACACCCTCATAATCACAAACAGCGGCAAGATCCTCCGCTGCGCCGTTTGCTTTATAGGAATGGACAAAATAAACGTAAGTATCCGCAGAAAGTCCTGCCATCAGCGGACAGTCATTTTTCTTTTCCAGCTTGTTCCATCCCATATGCGGAACGATCGAAACGGTTTCCGGAAAAGGAACAACCTCACCGCGGAGAAGACCGAGTCCCTCATGCGCACCGAATTCGTAGCTTTTCTCAAAGAGCATCTGCATACCCAGACAGATGCCGAGCAGCGGCTTGCGTTTTGCTTCCTCGCGAAGAAGGGTGTCGAATCCCTTTTCGCGGAGCAGTTCCATTGCAGGCGCGAATGCGCCGACGCCGGGAAGAATAATTCCCTCTGCAGAGCGGATCTCTTCTGTTTTATCCGTAATGCGGTAGGGGAGATCCAGATAATCCAGCGCATTTGCCACGCTGAACAGATTTCCCGCACCGTAGTCGATGACAGCGATCATCAGAGCGCCCCCTTTGTTGATAAAGTTGTGCCGGTTTCTGCAATCGCTGTTTTCAGCGCGTGAGCGACTGCCTTGAAGGTTGCTTCACACTTGTGGTGATCGTTCGTGCCGTACATCTGGTTGATGTGCAGTGTGATGCCTGCATTGAAGGAAAATGCACGGAAGAACTCCTCCGTCATCTGTGTGTCATAATCGCCGATCATCGGCGCAGTATATCCGCCCTGGAATACAAGATAGGGGCGATTGCTGATATCAAGCGTGCAGAAGGAAAGCGCTTCGTCCATCGGGATATAAGCGGTGCCGTAGCGTGCGATGCCGCCCTTGTCGCCGAGTGCCTGGGCGAGCGCCTGTCCGAGCACGATGCCAGTGTCCTCGA